>DXAZ01000090.1 GCA_019116785.1 Candidatus Atopostipes pullistercoris | reverse complement strand
GAAGCATTATGAATAATGGCTTCTATTTTACGCTGATAGCGTATAATTTCTTTATTTTTCATAAGTTCTTTCACTTTATGTTGATCATAGGCCGCTACAGTTTTTATATCGAATGCATCAAAGGCTTCCATAAAATGATCATATTTTGATAAAACTAATTGCCAGGATAAACCAATGTGAAAAATTTCAAGACTCAACCACTTAAATAATTTTTGATCGTCATATTCTGGTTTTCCCCACACCTGGTCATGATAAAAAATATAATAATCTGGTTTATTTTTCACCCATTCGCAACGATTGACCTCTTTACTTTGCACACTTTTCCCTCTATTCTTTCTACTTTCATTAAACAGTTTAATTCAATAATAAAAAAAGAACTTACTATATCAATATTTTGAAGAAGTAAGTTCCCATGTTATGTTTAAAGTTTAATTAATCGAGCCGAGTTGATAAATCAATCCCTTTTAACTCTCTCAATTCAGCCATGACTAATCTTAAAATTCTGCCTCCATGAATGAATGTGCTGATAGCTGGGGTTGGATCATCACCCATTATTCCTAAATTACGCATGTGTAATTCTCCATCAGGATTGACTACAAAATGATAGTAACCAGATTTCATGCCATTTAATTCATTGATTTTTTCTAAAATATTAGGCAGTTCATTTCGGTCTGTAACAAGCCCAATGCGATTATAATTCATTTGATAATTGATGTATTCTAAATTGTCATCGTCGTGTAATACTACTGCACATGGTACAACTTTATTCTGGTCAACTTGTAGTGCTGTTTGCAAGATCACTTGTTTGTGAGCCACTTCGTTTCCTTCTTTGTCTTTGAGTGGTCTTTCCATTTCTCTTGCATTGAACTTTACATTTTTTCTTTCTGCTTCTTGTATAAATTTATCTGTTAATTCACTCATGGTAATCCCCCAATGTAATAGTATATGTATTAGTATATCTAAAATATGTAGAAAATGAAAAATTATTAGAAATTCTTTTCATTTATTATGTCTTAGTCAGAATATGAATGAAGGCTTCTACCCTATTGTAAAGAAAAAAGCCCTTGCTTTTCAACAAGAGCTTCAATAATCTTAATTAGTTTGAACGACGTTCCGTAATACGTGCAGCACGTCCATGACGACTACGTAAGTAGTATAATTTTGCACGACGTACACGTCCATGACGTGTCACTTCAATTTTAGCTACACGAGGTGAATGTAATGGGAAAGTACGTTCAACACCCACACCATTAGAAATCTTACGAACTGTATAAGTTTCGCTGATTCCAGCACCACGACGTTTAATTACTACGCCTTCAAAGATTTGAATACGTTCGCGATCTCCTTCGACAATTCGTGCATGAACACGAACAGTGTCACCAGCTTTAAAATCTGGTAGATCCGTACGTAATTGTTCTTTTGTAATTGATTCAATTAATGGATTCATTTTTCTTCTCCTCTCACGCACAACATTCATAGGTGCATAAGTCCCAGCGGAACATTGCATGATTGAATGGAATTACCCATTCGACAAGTAATTCTAACATAATATTATATATAAGTAAAGAAAAAAATTAATCTTTTAATCTTAATTGCTCTAGCGCATCTTCAAAAACTGGTGGTACGTCTGCTTCAAAATGCATGAGTTCTCCTGTTGTTGGGTGCGTAAATTCCAAAGTATGGGCATGTAAAAATTGTCCTTTTCCTTTTAAGGTCTTTTTTGGGCCATACACTTCATCTCCTGCAATAGGAAAGTTAATGTATTTTAGGTGAACTCGGATTTGGTGGGTACGTCCTGTCTCTAATGATACTTCTAGTAATGAATAGTTTTTAAACCGTTCTAACACACGAAAATGTGAAACAGACTCTTTCCCACCAGTTACTACTGTAAATTGTTGGCGATTTTTTGGATCTCTTCCAATAGGAGCATCAATTGTTCCATGGTTATGGGGTAAAACGCCATGAACAATTGCCCAATATTTTCTTTGCATACTTCTATCTTGCAATTGCTCAGACAGTTTTACATGCGCCTGATCATTTTTTGCTACAACTAAAATCCCAGAAGTATCTTTATCTAAACGATGCACAATTCCTGGTCGTATTTTACCATTTATCCCCGATAAATCTTTGATGTGATACAATAAGGCGTTGACTAAGGTTCCATGATTATGCCCTACTGCTGGGTGGACGACCATTCCTTGTGGTTTATTAATGACAACAACATCTTCATCTTCATATATAATTTCTAGTGGTATATCTTCTGGAATGATATCAATAGGTTCTGGTTCAGGAAGAGAGATTTGGATTTGGTCTTGTGCTTGAACTTTATAATTTGATTTTGTGGATTGATTATTAACTAGGATATTTTCTTCATCAATCAATTGCTGAATTTTTGAACGAGACATATTTTCTAATGCATTGGCTAGGTATTTATCAATTCTTCCAGCATCGGTTGATACAGTTAAATGGATGATTTCTTCACTTTTTGTCATCTAGTATTCTCCTTTGCTCGAATGTATATTTTTTTCTTCATAAATTGTGTAAAAGAATAGTGCAGCTACGCCAATGGTTAAAAGCATATCTGCTACATTGAAAATTGGAAAATTAACAAATTCCAATTTGATCATATCCACCACGTATTGAAAAAGAATGCGATCGATAAAATTTCCAATAGTCCCTGCCAAAATTACGGATAAAATGACTCCAAAAGTTTTATTTTTTCTTCCTTCTGTAGATAAATAATACAAAAGAAAGCCAATAACTATCAGTGTAATGATATAAAAGAACCACATTTTACCTTCTAAAAGACTCCATGCTGCTCCTGAATTTTGAATATAAGTAAAAGATAAAAAGTTGGGAATGACTTCTTTTACTTCAAATAAAGCAATATTTTGTACAGTTAAATATTTTGTAATTTGGTCAACAATAACAAGAATGATTGTTAAAACTAAGTATAAAAACATTCTTACACTCTTTTCTATGTTGTTTTAGATACAAGATATATAATAACATAAAATTGTTGAATCCATTCAATTTTAAAAGGTTTTTTATTTTTTCATTTTCTTTATTCATATGGGTTTTTAATCATTTTCATGTGTGTTATTGTATGAAGTGTATTTATAAAAATTATATTTTAAACATATTAAACAATATCTCAATAAATAAGGACGATTACAATGTCGAAAAAATTATATTTAAGTCTTACTTTATCTAGTTCTTTAATTTTAACTGCATGTGGATCTCGTGTATCCGTAAAAGATGTTGAAGAGTCTGCGGATGAATTAAATACTTCTTTAGAGAACATAGTAGAAGCGAATCATCAGCTTAATGAATCAGAATTAGCTATGGACAATCATTTTTCTACGGTATTAGCTGAAGATAAAGAGTTAACCACTCTTCAAGATGAATCAGCTTCCGTTATGGAAAATGTTAGCGAACGTGAGATGACCGTAGAAAACATCAATGAATATGTCGAGACGATAAATGATCAAGCCAATACCCTTCAAAATTATGAAGGAACCGACTTACCGGAAGAAACCATTCAACAAATTTCTGATAGTTTATTAGATTTCACACAACAAATAGAAGCTTACCAAGAAAGATACATACAATCTTTAGCGGTTCAAAAAGATTATTTGCAAGACATAGCTTCAAAAGAAGCTACATACGAAGAATTTATAGATGGTATTGATGCAGTGAATGAAGACTATCAAAGTTTACAAGAAGAGACTTACGCCCTAGATGAACATTTCTCAAAAGTTGCTGAACAGATTGATGAATTAAATACATTAGTAGCCGAAGAGTCATCTGAAGTCGATAGCTCTTCCAAAGCAGCAACAGCTAATGAAAAGAATTCCGAAGAAAATGAAGATGATGACGCGAAAACAGAAGAGACTGAAGCTGAGGCTGATGAAGAAGTAGAACCTGAAACAGACTTTTTAGTTCTCAATTATGATCGTTTGCTAACGATCCCTAACCATTTCCCACAAAAGTTCGTCTACGATAGCGGCGTAGATATTCCCTATCCTGAAGATGGTGTAAAAGGTATTTACGTAACGGCCCATTCAGCGAGTGGGAGTCGAATGGAATATCTAACTGATTTAATTAATAATACTGACTTAAACACCATGGTTATCGATATTAAAGATGATTATGGAAATGTCACACTTAATTTAAATAGCGATAATGAACTAATCAATGAAATGACAGTAGATATGATTGATGCAGAAGAGTTAATGAATGTTTTAGAGGAAAATAATATTTATCCTATTGCTCGTATTGTTGTCTTTAAAGATACTTTACTTGCTAAACAAAAACCTGAATGGTCTTTTACAAGATCTGATGGAAATTTATGGTCTAATAATAAAGGAGATAGTTTCGTAAATCCTTATCTTACAGAGGTTTGGGATTATAACCTTGAGATAGCTACTCAAGCAGCGAAACTTGGTTTTAAAGAAATTCAATTTGACTATGTACGCTTCCCAGAAGGCTTTGAAAAATACGATAAAGAACTAGACTATGGACATGGCCATTATGGAGATGATGATGTAGATGTGATT
Source organism: Candidatus Atopostipes pullistercoris (assembly GCA_019116785.1). Classification (GTDB taxonomy): domain Bacteria; phylum Bacillota; class Bacilli; order Lactobacillales; family Carnobacteriaceae_A; genus Atopostipes; species Atopostipes pullistercoris. Next base: position 9,887 of record DXAZ01000090.1, on the reverse strand, counting down.
AATATGAAGTTTAGAAATCAAGCTGTTACAGACTTTGTAAGCTATGCCAGAGAGCAATTACAACCATTTGGAGTCGATGTTTCTGTTGATATCTTTGGTTATGCTGCTGTTGTTCGCGAAACTGAAGGGATTGGCCAAAGTTTCCCTGGAATAGCTAAAGAAGTTGATGTAATTTCTAGTATGATTTACCCTAGTCATTGGGGCTTAGGAAACTTAGACATCGCCATTCCTGATTTAGAACCTTATAATGTTGTCAACAACTATATGCAAATTGAGTCAGAAATTTTTGATGAATTAGGTGATGATGCACCATCTACTCGCCCATGGCTTCAAGATTTCACAGCTTCTTATTTAGGTGCTGGAAATTATAAAAACTATGGTGCTGCTGAAGTAACTGATCAAGTTCGCGCTTTAGCGGATAATGGCATTCATGAATTTTTATTATGGAATGCTGGAAATACTTATTCAGAAGGCGCAACTTATACTTTTGAATAAAAGTTAAAAAGACACCGAGTAAAGAGCTAAATAGATCTTCTCGGTGTTTTTTTATTGTTTAGTAAATGACTATCTTAAACGGACTTATGGATGAACTGAGATTGTTTTTGTTAAGTCTAATGAAATAATATTTGTTTCAATTACTGGTCGTTTGATAATGGATTCAAGAGCTTGTTTATATAAGATTAGCTGTCCTCGATACCTACGTACAAGTTCTTTTTCAGCTTGCTTGCCAAGATGTGCTACATGGTCTGTTTTATAATCAAATAGCACAATCCCCTCTTCTCGTTTAAAATAGCCATCGATAATCCCATGAATTAAGATTGGATCATCTACCGTCTCCATCCCAGTAAATACATCTCTTGCTTCCATCATTAGTGAAAACAAGACTTCTTTTTCTAAATCCGCTTGATGTTCAATAATTTCTTGACCAAAAGGAGTTTGAAAATATTGAGCAATTTTTTCAATATCAATATTTAAAGCAACTTCCTTTCTCATGACACCCTCTTCAATCATTTGTTGAATGGTTTTCTTTATACTTTCTGCGGTTATTTTTTGATTGAAATCTATATGTTGCAATAAAAAATGGGTAGCTTGACCGACTTCAGCTGGTTTAGGTGTCGTTTCTTCCTGTAAGAACTTAGGACGTTCAAGTGAATTCCTCGTATATCGATTAATTCTTGATTCATCTGTCCAATCAATCTTGGCTAATTTTTCATTATTAGGTTCTTCAAATAATTGTTTCACCTCTGAAACAGATTGATAGTTTGTCGTAATCGTAGATAATTGATATGGATAATCATATTCAATAATATCCATTGCGGTATTTACAACATTTTCTGTTTCTTTATCTATAGTGAGTGAGAGTTTATTATCAGCGATTTCCCTTACCCAAGCTGGTTCTTCATTTCCGTTTAATTCTTGTAAATTTTCCATAATACTTTCATTCGAATAGAAATGATAAGAAAATTGGACCGGATAATTTTTTATTTGTTTGTTTTTTTGTGAAGAAGACACTTCCTCTTCCACTAATTGATGTCTGGCAATGGCCAATCCTATCCAATCCATAAAATTATTTGTTTGTAAACGTAATCTTGCAGAAAGCAAATGATCTACACGACTATTGCCTTTATTCCATGAGTCAAAGGCCTTATCTTTAGACTCCATAGAACCAACTAAAAATAATTTTTGTTCTGCACGAGTTAAAGCGACATATAATAAGCGCAATTGCTCTGCATAGCCATTTTCTTTTTTAACAGTTTTAATCGCTTCGCTTACAAGTGTTGAAGCTTTAACAAAGTTTTCTGGATCTTTGTATTCCAACCCTACACCCAACTTTCGATCAAAGTTATAAGAGCCAGTCCAATCACTTGTATTAAAGCGTTTTGACATGTCCATTAAGAAAACGAGTGGAAATTCTAACCCTTTACTTGCATGAATTGTCATGACCCGAACCGCATTTTGTTCAGATAAAATAGCAATGGGCTCCACTAAATCTTTATCTTTTTCTTGCATTTTATCGATAAATCTTATAAAACGATACAAACCTTTAAATGAAGTATTTTCATAAGATGCTGCACGTTCATATAATGCCTCTAAATTAGCTCTACGTTGTTTCCCTCCACTCATTCCGCCAACATAGTAAAGATAATCTGTTTCTTTATACAAAAGTCGTATTAACTCTACTACCTTATGTTTACGAGCATATTCACGCCATCTATTTAATTTCTTCAAAAATGATTGGAGCTTTTTTTGTAAACGAATATTTTTTGGATCTTCAAAAGTTGCTTCAGCATAGCCAACAGCTGCTTCATAAAAATTGACTTGCTTATCTTGTAATCGTATATACGTTAAATCTACTTCATCTAAGCCAACTATTGGAGAACGTAAAACGGCAACAAAAGGAATATCTTGTTGTGGATTATCAATAATTTTTAATAAAGACATCATAATCGTTACTTCAGTCGTTTGGAAAAAATTGGGTGTCTCATTAATGATCGAAGGAATGCCTACTTCTTGAAAAATTTCTTGAATCTCCAAATTGTTTTTCTTCGTTGGAGTTAATAATACAATGTCTCGAAATTCAATTGGCCGCATTTGTTTCTTTTCTTTGTCGTAAATCTCAAATCCTTCTTGGATAAGCTCTTTAATCCGGGTAGCGACCATTAGAATCTCGCCCGTAGTCTTTGTACTAATATCTATTTCATTCGTTGTCTCATTTTCTTCGTTAAGAGAAAGCTCTTTTTTTTCTTCATTATTCTCTTTTTCATAAATGAGTAGTTCAGTGGCATATTTATCGTCTTCTATAAAATCATTATTTCCATAAATGAGTTCCGCATTTTTATCATATTCTAAATTTCCGACCTCTATATCCATAAGTTGTGTAAAAAGATAATTCGTGAAGCTCAAGATACTTTTCCTGGAACGGAAATTTTCAGCTAGAATAATTCTTTTTCCATTCTCTCCTTCTGCATACTCTTTATATTTTGTTAAAAATAAACTAGGATCAGCTAGTCGAAAACCATAAATGGATTGTTTAACATCCCCAACCATAAAATAATTTCCTGTTTGATCTTCTGAATGAGAGAGGCATAATAAGATAGCTTCTTGAAGAGCATTAATATCTTGATATTCATCGACTAACACTTCTTGGAATTTATTTTGGTAATACCGTGAAGCCTCTGAAATTTCTCCATTTTCTTCACTTTTTAAAATTTGTAAAGTTAAATGTTCTAAATCGTTAAAATCAACCAATTTTCGGTCTCTTTTATATTGTTGATAGTTTTTTGAAAATTGATTCGTCAAATCAGCCAAGACTTCCACATGGTTTTTGGTGGCTTGAATAATCTTAACTTGTTTATTCGGGCTCAAAGCAAAATTTTCTATGAATTTGTTATAAGCTTTTTTTGCTTCATCCCGTAAAGGCTTAATTTCTTCACCATAAATTTCCATTACTTCATCAGGCGTTGTTTTTTTTCGAGGCCCTGTTAAACGTGAGAATTTGAAACCAGAATTTACTAGCTGATAACATTCATTTAACTGATCCTGTTCGATCAAATTTTTCACATTTACATAATGATTTCGATCTTTTTCAAAAATTTTAATTTGTTTTTCTAAACTTTCTTCGTGATTCGATAAATCAATGGCTTGATCAATCAATTGTATTAAATAATCGATTTCTTCAAGAAATTGTTCTTTTAAATATTTTTGATAAATATCAGATTCTTCTAACTTTCCTGAAGGAATCTCATATAAATTAGTTAAAGAGTTTAACCATTGAGTTGGTTCTTCATGGGCTCTGGAAAAATCGTGTAACTGAAAAACCATCTCAGTCACTTGATCATCATCTCTACTTCCAGAATAAGCTTCCATAAATTCAATAAAAGAATCTTCTCTTTTTTCATAAAGACTCTCTAATAACTCTTCCCAGACTTCTTCTTTAATAAGCTCTATCTCTGTATCATCTGTTAGTTGTCGAAATACAGGATCAAAGTCAATTAAATAATAATAACGTTCAATCACTTGTAAACAAAAAGAATGTAAGGTTGAAATATTTGCGTGTCCAAGTTTGGGAATTTGTTGAACAAGATGGTGACGTGTTTTTGGGTCTGGGTCGCTATTGATTTCATTTTGAATGGTAGATTGAACACGCTGTTTCATTTCTTTGGCTGCTGCATTGGTAAAGGTGACCACCAATAATTCATCAATTGATATCCCTTTTTTGATATGTTCAATGATCCGATTCACTAAAACCATAGTTTTCCCAGATCCTGCAGAAGCTGAAATCAATAAATTGGTTCCTGTAGTATGAATGGCTTCCCATTGTTGATCTGTAAAAAGTGAATCTTTTGTTTTTAATGGTAATTTTTCCATAAATGTTAACCTCCTAATCATCTAGTTCTTTGTTTGAATACAATTTTCTTAAATAATCAAAGAATTCATCTTTATCCATTTTAATAACATCTTTATAATTATTTTCAGGAAGCAAAGCATCAAATTGTGAGATGGCTCGATAAGGCCCTGTAATGGAAGGAGTATGAACTCTTATCTCTTTTTGATCGAAAGGATACAAGTTATTTTTTCCAGTTAAAATACTATTTCCAGCTTCAATGATTTTATCACGATTAAATTTTTTCAATAACTCAAACTCTTCTTCAGTCAATATTTTTTTGCCTGTATACTGATCATCTTTATTTAAATATAAATTGAATATTGGAGAAGATTCTTTAGGCTCTAATAAAGTATCCGCTGCTTGTAAAACTTCTCTTTGGTCAATGATTAGTCCATCTAATTTATAGTTTTTTAATAATTCTTCTTCTAAATTCTTATTTCCTATTTTTTTCAAGTCAACATAATGATTTTTAATCGTTGAATAAAATGCTCCAATTCCTTTAGCTTTTTGATCAAAAATATCTTCCGAAAAAGTGATGACAGTATCTAAATAAGTAATCATTTGTAGCATTAAACCATAATAAATACTTTGATAATTAAAGGTTGTGTCACTAGATTTATAGTCCACAATTCCTGCATACAGTTGATTTCCTTCTTGAAAGGTATCAATCCGGTCTACTTTACCTCGCAAATGAAGTTTTCTGTTATTGTTTAAAGGAAGTGATAATCCTGTGATTCCCTTTTCTTGACCCAGTTGTCCAAAGACTAATTCTGTTTTATTGACTCGGTATTTTGTTCGCTTCGCTTGATGGATCATTGACCAAACCATGTTCTCAACTGTTTTTGATAATTGATTAAAAATAAAATTCATTCGATGAGATGATTGGGCTAATCGATATTTATTTGATTCTAAAAGAAGTTCAAAAATATCTTGAGTTACATGATGAAGCTCCTCTTTTGATATACTGACTAAGTCTCGATCCAAAGAAACGATTTGGCGACTAATTAAATCAAGCGCATCGTGATAAAATATCCCTGATTCAATAGGTGTTAACTCTTGAATTTGTCGTTCTTTTAAACGCAACCCATAAATCAAAAAATGACTATAAGGATCTGCATAAAAAGTTTCAAGCTGTGACACAGACAAATATAACTCTTTTCCATAGAGCTCTTCAGCTAAATCTTCTGGTAAAGGTTTTGGAATATTTTTATGGCTTAAACTATTGATTAATCTTCTTTGACGGCTATTTTCAGGATGATATAGTTTTTTAAATAACCCAAGCCAAAAAGTTTCGGGTGTTTTTTGACGGTCAATAGCCTCTCTTAAACTGATAAGCATATGACCATAAGTATGCATCTTTGAGCCGATAAACGCCAAGTAATCCTCTGGACGAGTTAAACCATCATTTATAGTGGTTGATTGTTTAAATTGTAAATTAAGAGATAAAGCATTTTTAAGACGCGTTAAGTAAGGACTTATACGGTTTTCACCATTATCATTATTACTAATTGGATAAGTAAAAATAATTTTTTCTTTGGCTTGTAACATGGCTAAATAAAAGCTAAAAGGTTCATTGGCCATGCTTTCAATTTCGGAGACGGCTAAATATTTTTCAGAGCTTAATGAATTTTCAACAACCTCTCGATCTTCATCTGTTAATAAAGAACGATTTCCTTGTACTTGCGGCAACTGTGTATCCGTTAGACCAATCAGGAATACAACTTTTTTCGGCTGTATTTTAGGCAGATCAAAGTTTGTAACTAAAACTTGATCAATTGTAGGTGGAACCATTCCAAAAGTGGCTTCTTCAAATCCTGTTTCAATAATAGAAAGAAATAAATCAATATCCCATTCTTCATCCCCTAACACTTCAACAAACTCATCTAATAATAATATAAACGTATTCCACGCTTGTTCGTGTTCTCGCGCTTCTTCTAATTCGCCTTGTTGAATTAATTGATCTTGCCATAATTGTAATTGTTCAATCACACCGATTCTTTGCATAAAATGGTACAAACGTCCTGCAATTTCTCGATTCGTTTGTCCTTTTTCTAATTGGTCTGTAAACGGAACAATATAATCTTTAACCGCTTGTCGTACACTATTTGCGGTATCTTGAATTTTTTGGTCATGGTCATTTAATGGACTCTCTTCATCAAGAGCTCTGTCCATATAAATCCATTCTTCATTTTTAATCCAATCATTTCCATGGTAGCCATAAGCCAAAGCCACATTCTCAGCAATATCTATCTTTTGACGCCATTCATTAATTTGTTTTTGATAAGCTTCCTTACTCGTATCTTGCCCATCATAATCAGGAATAAATAATTCAGTCCGTAGAAATCTGAAAACATCATCTAAACGATAATGATTTTTCTTCAAAAGAAACAAACTATTAATGAACTCTAATATCGGGTGATGTGACATAGTATTGGCTTGGTCAATAAAGAATGGAAGTTCATTTTCTACAAAAGCCTTTTCTACATTTAGCGCACAACTTTCCAAATCACGTGTCATAATCTGAAAATCATTGTATCGATATTCTCCGGTAGCTACCAATTCTTTAATTTTGGTCGCAATATGAGAGACCTCCGTCGCCGTATCTTCAGCTGCCCATAATTCAATATTTTCATACGTTTGGTCTTTATATTTTTCTACATCCGCTTGTGTCATAGGACCGGTGCTTTCCATCCAATAATCCGTTAATTCTGTTATTTCTTTGGAACGAACCTGATTATAAGAAGGAAGGATTAAATCTTCTTTTACAGGTATTTGATTCGCTCCTAATTCATGAACCAATTGTTGATAGGTTTTAGCTGGACGATAAAACATATTATTTAAATCATTTGCGGTAGTCAATGCCTTTCTATCTAACGTTAAGCATATCTGAACATTTTGAGTATGTTTACAAAGTGTAAGTACTAGCTCTTGTTCTTGAGCGGAGAAGTGTTCATAATGATCAATAATAACGGTTGTATGTTTAAAACGTTGACGATTGGCTTCAAAATATTTTATTAATTCTTGGAATAAATCTTCACGCTCAACATATTTTCCTTTTAAGGCTTCATCATATTTACTATATAAAAGAGATAGATCATCCATTTTGCGTGCAAAATCATTGTTTTTTTCTTTATCTTTTTGTTCAGCTGTATCTTTTAATTCAAATAAATCAATAGGATCAATTTTTCCATTCCGTAGTTCACTAAATAAAGACACCAAACGTTCGACGAAACCTGTCTGTTGACTAGCCCCTCTAAAGATGGTTAAATTCTCTTCTTCTTGTTGTAAAATTCTTTTGACTAACATACCCAGTCCACTATCCGTTAGCTGTGGTTTTTGATAGATTTCTTTATTTTGTAATAAATACCAAGCTAAACGACTAAAACTAAAGACTTGAAGACGGATCATGCCACTATATTTGGCGTTTTCGTTTTTATCTTTGAATTGTTTTAAAATCATGGTTTCTGCTTCGTATTTCACGTTGTCAGGGACTAAATACAACATTTGTGCCTTAGGATCTTTCTTTAACTGCTCATGCATTTCATCAATTAAAAAATTTCGTTTATTGTTAGGATCTGTTCCTAAGATAAATTGAACAGGCATTATCCGACACCTCTCTTTAATGAATTAATTCTCATTTTAACATACTTCCCATTTCTTTTTCGATTAACCATTCATAGATTCTTTTACCTATAAAAAAGCGAAGCATAAATACACACTTCGCTTGAACCTTTTTTATTTAATTACTGAACCACTAACTCAATAATTTTTTGAATAACTTCTGCGGCAGCTTGCATACTTTCGACAGCTACAAATTCATAACGACCATGAAAATTCTCTCCACCAGCAAAGAGATTTGGAGTGGGCAAGCCCATGAATGAAATTTTAGAACCATCTGTTCCACCACGAATAGGCTCTATGATTGGATCAATCTTTAAAGATTCCATGGCTTTTTGTGCGACTTCTACTGCTCGCATATCTTCTTCGATAACTTCTCTCATATTATAATATTGATCTTTCATTTCGATAGTTAGACGCTTTTGGTCAAATGATTCGTTTAACTGATCAATAGCGTTTATAAGTAATTGCTTACGCTTTTCAAATTTCTTTCGATCATGATCTCTAATAATATAAGATAACTCTGCTTCTTCAACAGTTCCAGACATAGAAGTTAAATGGAAGAAGCCTTCTCTGTTTTCCGTGTGCTCTGGCACTTCAAGCTCAGGTAATTGTTCATTTAACTTCATAGCAAGAGTTAATGCATTAACCATTTGATTTTTTGCGGTTCCAGGATGAACATTTTTCCCTTGAATATGAACTTTTGCTCCAGCTGCATTAAAACTTTCATATTGTAATTCACCTACTGGGCCACCATCAACAGTATAGGCAAAATCTGCATTGAATTGCTCTACATCAAAGCGGTCAGCGCCTGCTCCGATTTCTTCATCTGGACCAAATGCAAGGCGTACTTTTCCATGTTCTATCTCAGGATGATTCAATAAATATTCTACAGCGCTAATAATTTCAACAATTCCTGCTTTGTCATCTGCGCCTAGTAAAGTGGTTCCATCTGTTGTAATTAATGTTTGAGATTTGTAATTTTTTAGATTTGGAAAATCGTTAGGAGAAAGAATGACTCCTAATTCTTCATTTAAAACAATGTCTGTGCCATCATAATCTTCAATAAATTGAGGATTTACATTCCGAGCATTAAAATCCGCTGTATCCATATGAGCAATAAAACCAACTGTTGGTGCTTCAACTTGGGAATTTGCTTCGAGTGTTGCCGTAACAAAGCCATTGTTTTCATTATAGTCCACTTCAGATAGACCGATATCTTTCAAATCTTTCATTAAAACTTTAGCAAATTCTACCTGAGATTGTGTAGAAGGTACTGTTTGGCTCGTTTCATCTGAACGCGTTTCTATTTTCACATATTTTATAAATCGATCGACTAAGTTTGTATACATTCCTTCACCTTTTTCTAAATTTTAAATCTTCTATTTAAACCTGAATTATTCATACTTCTAAATTTTCCCCGTCAATTTAGGGAAACCATTGGTTTCTACTTTTTTATTAGTGTAATTCGAATGTGAATCGCACCATTGTTCAAAATTTGCTGGCGTTCAATAAACGATAGGAAAAACTTCCAGTTTTTGGGCGCACGAGCCCCTTGGCATTTATTAATTTTTTAAAATTCCAGTCGCTTCTCGATTCTACCAACAAAGTTGCTGGATTTTGTCCAATAGATGGTAGAACAGGTCCTGATAAACATGGGAAGAGCTCGTTTTCAGAAACAACTTTCGACCGCTACGAACCAGCTTGCCAGCCACTTTAAAGAGACGAAGGCGCAAACTGTCTACTTGGAAGGCTGCTTCTTTCGCCGGCAAACAGAGGGTCTTCATGAAGTTGACCAAGTTGTAAGCCAAAAGGCTTACCAACATCCGAGCATGGTTTTCCAAGAAATGAGGACTATCCGTCTTGTCCAAGTAAAAGCCAT
>DXAZ01000089.1 GCA_019116785.1 Candidatus Atopostipes pullistercoris | reverse complement strand
GACATAAAAAAACATCGAGAAGGGCATTTTTATCCCTTCTCGATGTTTTGATCTGTGTTTTTAGTAATCTAGTTTTCTTGTTGCCATATTTTTGATAATTTCTGGATCTTTGTGATTGAAAAACTGACTGGTTTCTTGGTCTAAGGCTTTAATTTGTTTTTTGTCATCGTCATCTAAAGAAAAATCAAAAATGGCTAAGTTTTCTTCCATCCGTTCGGGGTGAACGGATTTAGCGAGCACGACAATATCTTGTTCTACTAACCAGCGTAAAATGACTTGTGCGACAGATTTATTATGTTTTTGGGCAATTTTTTCTAAGACTTCATTTTCAAAAATATTGTTCATGCCTTCTGCAAAAGGAGCCCAAACTTCAGGCACAATGCCTTCTTCTTTTAACAGGTCGATATACTCGCTTTGTTGATGGAAAGGATTAACTTCAATCTGGTTGATTTGCGGGCTTATTTCGTTAAAGGTGGCTAAGTTGACTACTTGATCGGCTGAAAAATTGGAAACGCCAATAGCTCGAACTTTTCCCTGTTCAAGTAATTCTTCCATCGCTCGCCAAGCTCCAAATGTATCGTTATATGGCTGATGGAGGAGAAGGAGATCTACATAATCCATATCTAAACGCTCTAATGATTCTTCAAAAGAAGTGAGTACGCCATTATAGGTCGTGTTTTCGACCCAAATTTTTGTGGTAAGGAAGATGTCTTTTCGAGAAACTCCTGAATTTTTGATGCCGCGCCCAACTGCCTCTTCGTTCATATAAGATTGAGCGGTGTCGATATGTCGATAACCGGCTTGGATGGCTGAGATTACAGAGTTTTCGGCTTCTTCTGGGTCTGTGATTTGAAAGGTTCCATAGCCTAAAATAGGAATATCTACTCCTGAGGGTAATGAGATTGTTTTCATTTGAATGTTCCTTTCTTTTTTATTTTTCTTCTAATGCGCTAAAATCATGTTCGATAATTTCTTGTAAGATGAAGGTGTCGTCTTTAAAATGATAATGAAAAATTGAACAGTTCTGGATGCGTCCTTTTCGACGAACCTCACTATATTCCAACCAATATCTGTAAAATTGAGCAATGGCTGCTCCGTGAGAAACCATTAGGATATTTTCTCCGTCTGATTCTTTGGTTAGTTCGGTAATGGTTGTGTTGATGCGATGTTGAAAGTCAGATTCATCTTCCCCTCCGAATTGGACGAAGAAATCGCCGTAAGGAAGTGGGGGATTTAGATGTTCTCCTTCTGCTTCTAAATCTCCGAAATTCCATTCTCTTAATCCTTTAATTCGTTTATAAGGAACGTCTGCAATTAATTCTAAGGTATCACAAGCTCGTTCTGATGTAGAGCTATAAGCATCATCAAATTTTAAATCTAAATCAAGAACATGCTTTCCTGCGATTGCGGCTTGTTGAATACCTAATTCAGTTAAAGGAGAATCACAAAAGCCTTGAATTTTTTTCTGTTTGTTGAATAAAGTCTGTCCGTGTCGAATGAGATACACTGATTTCATCATATTCCTCCTTGTTTATTTCCGAAAATCTGACTATACTGTTAGTATAAAACATGGGGGTTACTACCGGTCAAGAGAAAAGGAGCAAACAATGCTACAAACAGAAACTTATCAGATGAAAGAGGTATGTGAGGAAGTAGGGCTTACCTATGAAACCTTAAAATATTATTGTAATGAGGGATTAGTGCCTAACCACACAAGAGATAAAAATAATTATCGAATCTTTGATCGCAATGACATTAATTGGATTAAAGGCTTAACGAAATTAAGAGAATGTGGGATGAGTATTAAAGAGATGAAGAAGTATATGAAGCTTTGTTATGAAGGGGAATCCTCTATTCAAGAAAGAAAAGCGATGTTAGAGAATACACGTAAAAATTTAGAAGAAGAAATCACACGAATCAATGAATCTCTTCAATATATTGAAGAGAAACAAGTCTATTATGATCAAGTACTTGCTGGAGAAATAGAGTTGACTTCAAGTTTATTAAAAATGGAATAAGTGAAGGCATAGAAAAAGAGATTAAAATCATTCACTTGATTTAAATCTCTTTTTATTTTGTGAGGTTTTCTTCAGCTGCTACCAATACGAATATTCTAATTGTAACCTTTCTGGTGCTTGGGTTAGTATGTAATCTTTACCAGGTACCAGGGGACTCAGTTTAGATTATCCTATTAGACACAAAAGCCGATCTGTGTCTGATAGCGCACCCCCTATTAGACACAAAAGCCGATCTATGTCTAATAGCGCATCCCCTATTAGACACAAAAGCCGATCTATGTCTAATAGCGCACCTCCTATTAGATACAAAAGCCGATCTGTGTCTAATAGCGCCTATTTTTCCTAGGTTCTACGAGGTTCATTTACAGGAGGGCCTGTAAAATGGTATCATAAATTTATGAATAAAATGAAAGCGATAAAATAATGGAAATAAATGAGAAAGTTGGAGAAAGATGGGAAATACAGCATTAGAAAAATTAATCAATGGCTCAGATATTCGTGGAATAGCCATCGATACAAAGGAACATAAAGCGAATTTAACGCAAAAAGAAGTCAAAAAGATTGCCCATGGGTTTTTACGCTTATTAAAAGAAGATAAAAAGGTGCAACGAACACCTATAAAGATTGCGATTGGTTTTGATAGTCGTGTTTCAGGACCAGCGATCAAGGAGGCTTTGGTAGAAGTATTTTTACAAGCGGGTGTGACGATTTTAGATGCGGGTTTAGCGACGACGCCGGCGATGTTTATGGCGACACAGTTTCCAGAGGTTGATGCGGATGCTGGAATTATGATTACTGCCAGTCATTTGCCTTATTTTCATAATGGGTTGAAATTCTTTACGAAAGATGGGGGCGCAGAACATGAAGATATGGAAAAAATTATCGAATATGCCGATTCGAAAGTGCGCGCTCAAAAAAAGGGTCATCTAGAAACGATTGATTTAATTTCTTATTATGCCAAGGATTTGGTCCAAAAGATTCAGAAAGGGACCGGATTGGATAAACCTTTAAAAGATTTACATATTGTTTTGGATGCTGGAAATGGGGCAGGTGGATTTTTTGCGGCGGATGTATTAGAACCATTAGGAGCAAAAACGACGGGGAGTCAGTTTTTAGATCCAGATGGGTATTTTCCAAACCATATTCCAAATCCAGATAATTCAGAGGCTATGGCTAGTATCCAAGAGGCGGTATTAAAAAACAAGGCAGATTTAGGGATTATTTTCGATACGGATGTTGATCGAGCGGCGGTTGTTGATGATCGTGGGGAGTTTATCAATCGAAATAACTTAATTGCTTTATTGGCACAGATTGTATTAGCGGATGAAGCGGGTGCAACGATTGTGACGAATTCACCGACGACTTCTCATTTGAAAGACTTTATCGAAGATTTAGGTGGAAAACAATACCGTTATATTTCAGGCTATCGAAATGTAATTAATAAAGCGATTGAGTTAAATGACGAAGGAATCTCCACCCCTTTAGCGATTGAAACTAGTGGACATGCGGCGTTTCGAGAAAATTATTTCTTAGATGATGGCGCATATGTTGTGGCTAAGATTTTGATGTTGCTTCCTGCCTTAAATCAAAAGGGTCAAAAAATAGGGGACTTGATTAAAGACTTAAAACAACCCGCGGAAGCTCAAGAAGTCCGCTTTACAATTCTAGATGAGCAGTATCAAAAATATGGACACCAAGTGATTGATGATTTAGAGGAATTTGTGGCTCAAACGGCTGGCTTTGACTTAGAACCGGATAATACAGAAGGGATTCGCATAAATGTGTCAAAAGCTTTTGGGAGCGGTTGGTTTTTATTGCGAATGAGTTTGCATGAGCCTTTGTTGGTATTACAAGTGGAAAATGACCACGAGGGATCTAATCAAAAAGTATTTGAAAAACTCGCCGAATTCTTTAAACGCTACAACCAATTAGATTTAGAAAAATTGGAAAAAGTTTTAGCTGAATAAAACAAGAAACTCTTTGAGGAGATACTTTTAAAATCCTTCTCAAAGAGTTTTTTAAATAATTAAATGTTGTTATTTTTATGGTGATACCATTTATCAATAAACACAGCAATCGCATTATCTCCCGAAACATTGGCTGCGGTGCCGAAACTGTCTTGGGTAATGTACAGACTAATCATGAGTTGCTGCATTGTATCTGTTACAATTCCGATGATAGGCAAAAAGGGGAGAGCTGACATAATGGCTCCACCAGGTGCGCCCGGAGCAGCGATCATGGCAAGGCCTAAAACAGCAATAAAAGATCCAACGGTTAAAAAGTCAGTCGGTAAACCACTTATCAACAACACGGCAACAGAAGTGGTTACGATGGTAATCATACTTCCTGCTAAATGAATCGTAGCTCCTAATGGAACGACAAAATTTCGGACAATTTCAGAAACCCCATTTTTCTTCGCGACTTTTACATTTATAGGAATTGTCGCAGCCGACGATTGTGTCCCCAAAGCCGTTAAGTAGCCAGGAATTTGATTCTTAATTAAAGTGAACGGATTCTTTCCGGTATACAAACCAGCCAAAATAAACATCAAAGAAATATAAAGAATCTGCAAAACAATAACAATCATAAATACCCGCCAAAAAATCGACAAAATATTAAAAACACTCCCCGAATAACTCATATTCGCAAAATTCGTCATAATATAAAACGGCAAAATCGGCACAATAACCGCCGACAACACCTTCATAATAATCGCCTCAAATTCGACGAAAAATTCATACATCACTTCCCCCGATTTTTGAGTTTTCAACCAAGAAATTCCAACCCCCATCATAAACGCGAAAACGAGAGCAGAAGTGACTGATAATAACGGTTCTAAAGGAATAGAAAAATAAGGAGTAAGACTTTTTTCAGTAGCGGTTATGCTTTCAACAAGGTCTGGTGTTATAAATTTAGGAAAAAGAGCTATCGCAACAAAATAAGCAATCGTTCCAGACACAAGCGTCGAACCATAAGCCGTGAGGAAGGTGACCCCTAACAACTTTCCAGCGCCTTCCGTTAATTCAGCAATTCCTTTAGTAATTAATCCCACAATCATTAAGGGAATCACAAAATTTAAAAAACTACTAAAAAATTCGGCAAAAGTGAGCAATAACCGAATAAAGCTTGCCGATACAAAAGGTAATTGTCCAAGAACAATCCCCATAATAATCGCAAGAATGATTTTAGGTACAAGCCCCAAATTCAATTTCTTCTTCATATTTTCATCCTCCAACTTTTAAAATTAAAATTTATGATAACATATACGTATCAAAAATGCTCATCATTTTTTAATTTTTCCCCTCTTTTTGAACTTCAATTTTATCCAAGCTCATAAGATTCAGAGAAGTTAGACAATCAAGTGCTAAATCCGCCCCTCCTTCTTCGAAAACACGACCCCATTTCTGCAAATAAACCGCAAAGTGAATGAATAATGAGAATAAAAAAACCTACCCAAAAAGGGTAGGCGTTATTGGAAGGATTCAATAGGTCAATCTTATAATTAATACCAACCATTTTGTAGCCAGAATTCTTTCGCAGCTTTCCATGAACCATAACGATTAGCTACATATTCATCTGCCACACGTTCTTGGTTTTCTGGAGAATGGTCCCCATTAAGGTAAGATTCTGATAATTGGTATTTTCCAATATATTGTCCATTTCTTGCATTATAGTTATCTGTAGATTCTTTAAAAGCAATCCAAGCTTTCGCTTCAGCTTCTGAACCAGTTGTGGTATCAGCAGAAGTGGTACTTGAAGGTTCAGCAGCCTCTTCTTCAGCAGCTTCTTCTTGAGCGGGTTGTTCTTCAACAACCTCTTCTTCAGCAGCTTCTTCTGTTTCTTCAACAGGTTCTTCAATTTCATAACTTTGTACTTCTTCAGTTGCTTGATCTTCAATAGAAACAGTTTCTAAATCAGCAGATAAATGCAAAGTATTTCCAGCAATAATTAAGTCACGATTCGCAATTTCATTGACATTTACAATTTGATTAACGGGAATATCTAATGCATCAGCAATGGTACCTAAAGTGTCTCCCCATTGGATGGTATAACGAGATTCAACCCCATTACTTTGAATATCTTCTTTAACTTCTTCAACCGTGCGTGCTTCCCATTCAGCAGCTTGTACATTTGATGGATTAGCTACCGCAAAAGCTCCAGTTAAAGCAGCGGTCACTCCAAAAGTTAATAAACCTTTCTTAATGACGTTCATATTAAAAAAACTCCTTTTATTTTTTTATATTATATTCCTAAACAAAACAACACAATGAGACGTTTGCCTCACTGAATGAATACTCTAGCATAAAAAATGAATGAAATGCGATTATTACAAGCTTTGTGACCGATTAGTATTCCTTATGTATTTTTATGCAATTTTTATGTAATAAAAGGTTCAATCATTACAAACCGTGTATAAATAAAGCTTTTATGTAGTATTTCCATAATATTTCACGCTTAAATGACAATCTTTACACATTGTTTCTAAAATAATTCATAGATTTTGTAAAATACGACCCCATAAAGCCTTTACATAAAAATTTCAAATAAAAAAACGAATAACCGAAAGTTTCCTTCCAGTTATTCGTTAAGAATAAATAATATAATAGCAATCTAAATGTTAACCTTCATTAGTCAAAACACCATTCAATCCTGAAAACATAATCGTACTCATTGTGCTTGTTAATTTTTCTAGAGAAATTTCTTTAGGGTTTTGTAACCATTCTGTGTAACCTTCCATCATGCCGGTAATCATATAATCAATCGAAAACTCCATTGTAAACTTATCCTTAAAAAGTTCTTTTGGAAGATT
>DXAZ01000088.1 GCA_019116785.1 Candidatus Atopostipes pullistercoris | reverse complement strand
ATTCCATTCCAAATGGATAATCGGCTTCAAATTTTAGCCCACTAACATGTATTATTTCCATTTCTTTTGGCAATAGTAAAATGAGTAGGAAACCGATGATGACAAAAAGGAAAGTAACGGTATTTTAATCGTCTTCCAAATCACACCCATCCCCCGCATCTACACAAAGTTACGACAATGGTAGCTAATTACAAAGCTATTGTCAAACTAGTCAGAACACTAAAGCTGTGATAGACGTAAGCCCGTAATCAAACAACGCATATCCTACCGAAGCATCTCCTGCTAAGATAGAAATATCAATAGAAGGAGGTGCTTTTCTATGTCGCATGAAGAACTGATCATCGTCCCCGTAACACTCCATCCTGAAAAGAAAGAATCTACGTTAACGACCCCGCCTGCTTCCTCGGAAACTCCTGTTTGCACGATGAAATCAGGAGACCTTGAACTTTCCTTCTTTAACGGTGTAGATGAGCACATCATTCAAACCGTGATAAGGGAGTTGAAAAATGGATGAGGCAAGATTATACAGACGTCAAAAACATTTATATCGTTTGTGGTAAAACTGATATGAGAAAAGGTATTGACGGACTAGCTACGCTCGTTCAAGATAATTTCAAACTAGATCCATATGGAGATTCCATTTTCTTATTCTCTGGTTGGAGCAAAGATCGTTATAAATGTTTATATTTTGACGGTGATGGATTCGCCATGCTTTATAAACGTTTAGATAATGGCAAACTTCAATGGCCTAAAAATGAAAATGAAGTTCGAAATTTGTCGCAACAAGAACTTAGGTGGTTGCTTGAGGGGTTAGCTATTCAGCAGCCAAAAGCAATACAAAAATCTTTAAGAGGTGTTTTTTAACTATTCATTCTTCGTTCAATAGCGTATACTATAGCTATCATAAAATGAACGAAAGGCGGTGAAGTTGCATGGTTCAATCTTCTCCTAATCAGAATGATAAATTAATCAAACTTTTAGAGGAACAATTAAAACATTCGAATCGACAGATTGAAGCTTTGACCGAGCAAGTTCGCCACTTAACGAAGCTATTATATGGCTCAAAAACAGAGCAATCGAAATACAATCTGTCCGATGGGCAAACGTCTTTATTCGATGAGGATGATGACGATTCTTTTAACAGTTCTGAGCACACAGAAGAACAAAGCCAACAGAAGATCGTGTACACTGTTGAACGTAAAGCAAAAAATAGAAAACGCAATGATTTTCTAGCTGATCATCTTGAAACAGAAATTATCCATCATCATCCAGAAGATACAACGTGCGATTGTTGCCAACAAGCCATGATTGAAATGGGTAGCACGATTGTTCGAGAAGAAGCTATGTTTATTCCGGCAACTATAAAGAAAATTCAACATGTAGAACACGCCTATGAATGTAAAAATTGTAAAGGGGATTCCTTTCAAGTTGCACAGATTAAAAGGGGCCAAGCACCATTAGCCCCTATCCAGCGTAGCCTGACAAGTCCTAGTGTTCTAGCAAAAGTGATCTATGATAAATTTACCCAGTACCTTCCCCTTTACCGTCAGGTAAAAGAATGGGAGCGTTGTGGTCTATTTACGAACGATAAAAACTTGTCGAACTGGGTGATAAGGACGGCTGAGGATTGGTTGTTTCCTGTGTACCAGCGAATGAAGGAAATGATGATGAAAAAATCCATTCTTCACGTGGATGAGACATACGGGAAAATTATTCATCGTTCCGATGGTAAACGAGGAAATTCCAACGCCTATAACTGGGTGTATCGTAGCGTTCTTAGCCAGGGACCAGTTATCGTTCTTTTTCAAAGTGCGTTATCACGTGCCCGATCCGTTTTGGAAGGGTTTATAAACAACTTTAGGGGTACAATTATCTGTGACGGCTATTCCGCATACGATAAAATCGCAGATGTTTCTTTCGCAAATTGTTGGGCGCATGTTCGACGGTATTGGTTGAAAGCAAACAGTAAAAACGGCATGATTGGCGTGAACTTTTGTGATGAACTTTATCGCTTAGAAAGGGAATTTAAACATTTATCCCCGAGTAAACGAAGAAAAAGACGTCAGAAACATTCGAAGCCAATCGTCGAGGCATTCTTTCAATGGATAGAAGAGTCTCCATTTTACGGAAATAATGCGATTGGGAAAGCAGCTACATATACACTAAAATTGGCAGATGGACTACGTGCCTTTCTCTACGACGGACGCATTGAAATGGATAATAATCCAGCCGAAAATGCGATACGACCTAGTGTGATCGGTAGAAAAAATTGGATGCACTCCGTTAGCGAAGCTGGTGCCGAGGCCAATGCAATATGTTTGAGCATGGCAGAAACAGCAAAAGCCAATGGTATAGATTTCTATCAATATTTGGTGAAATTACTAACGGAACTTCCCAATCTCAATATCCATCAAACACCAGAAATATTAAATCAGTACATGCCTTGGTCGAAAACAATCCAAGCAACATGTGCAAAAATATAAAATAACCGTAAATCTGTCTAAAAAATCGAAGATTCACGGTTATTTGTCGTCTCTACTTTTAAATTTTCTTAGTTCGGGCTTACAGAAGAACAACTCGAGGTTACAAAAAACGAACTGAACACATTAATTCAATTAATGAGAAAAGGGTTTTTAGAACCAGCAATTTTTAATGAACAGAAAATCGAATTGTCCCAAAGACACATGAAGTTAAAAGAAGAAAGAGAGCAGTTACTGTATTTAATCAATGACGGTTCAAATCAGCTAAGTGAAGTGAAGTGGCTCATTAAATATTTTAAGCAAGGAAAATTCAGAGATGCATTTGATGAAGAATCTTTTCAAGATATTGTAAAAAAGATAATTGTATATTCACCAAATGAGATAGGATTTCATTTGAATTGTGGCATTACATTAAGGGAGGGGGTTAAGCGCTGATGGCACATACACCTTTTGGATATGCAATAGTAAACGGAAAAATTGAAGTTCATGTCGAAGAAGCTGAGCAATTAAAGCTTTTAATCGCATCATATTTATCGGGCCAATCTTTAGATAATGCAGCAAGGGATTCTGGTATTGATCGATCACATGGCGGAATTACTAGAATATTAACAGATGATAGGTATCTGGGAAATGAAATGTTTCCAAGATTAATTTCAAAAGACCAATTTGAACAGTTGAAAGAAGAAAGGTTTAAACGAGCGAAGAAGCTAGGGCGTTTAAATAAAACGAAAGAGAAAGAATCATTTACACCGAGTTTTAAATTTACAATAGGAAAAATGGAAAATAAATACGACAATCCAATTAAACAAGCAGAATATGTATATAGCTTAATAAAAGAAGAGGTGACTTAAAATGACCTTAGCAAGAAGTGTAACAGTTATCCCGGCGAGAAGAAAGACAAGGAATGTTGACGCAGAGAGTCAGAAGAAATTAAAAGTGGCAGCTTATTGTCGGGTTTCAACAGATAGCGAAGAGCAAGCAAGTAGTTATGAAGTTCAAGTGGAACACTACACTACCTATATTCAGAACAATCCTGAATGGGAACTTGCAGGGATTTATGCTGATGATGGCATATCTGGAACAAATACAAAAAAGCGCGAGCAGTTTAACAAAATGATTGAAGATAGCATGAATGGGAAAATCGACATGATCATTACAAAGTCCATTAGTCGTTTTGCAAGAAATACACTGGACTGTTTGAAATATATTAGACAGCTTAAGGATAAAGAAATACCAGTGTTTTTTGAAAAGGAAAACATAAATACTATGGATGCCAAAGGTGAGATTATGCTCACCATCATGGCATCCCTTGCACAACAAGAAAGTCAGTCACTTAGCCAAAACGTAAAGCTAGGGATACAATACCGATACCAACAAGGTGAGGTGCAAGTAAACCATAATCGTTTTCTAGGCTATACAAAAGATGAAAATAATAAAATAGTAATCAATCTGGAACAAGCAAAAGTTGTCAAACGCATTTACCGAGAATATTTAGAAGGAGCAAGTTTGGTTCAAATAGCGCGTGGACTTGAAGCGGATGAAATACTTACCGCAGCTAAACGATCTAAGTGGCGGCCAGAGTCGATTAAAAAGATTCTCCAAAACGAAAAGTATATCGGGGATGCCCTTCTACAAAAGACATATACGGTTGATTTCCTTTCTAAAAAGCGGGTCAAGAATAACGGCATCGTTCCCCAGTATTATGTAGAAAACAGCCATGAGCCGATTATTCCAAGGGAGCTTTTTATGCAAGTTCAAGAAGAGATGGTTCG
>DXAZ01000087.1 GCA_019116785.1 Candidatus Atopostipes pullistercoris | reverse complement strand
AAAATATTGGGAACATTTAAAGAAGTGACGATCAGAGATATCATGATTTTCAGAGAGGCTGATGCTGCTTTAATGTGGCACGTTAGACAATATCCAACTCTTGCTAATGGCGCTGTTGCTATGGTTAATGTTGGGTTTAGAACAACTGAATTATGCTATTATGACAAAGGTTTAAAATACAACGATAAAAAGTCAAATACGATTGAATTAGGTAACAAAACCGCACTAGAATATGTTGAAAGAGAGTTATCATCGGCCGGAATTAAACGATCATTAGCTGAAATCGATTCATCAGAAGATTATAATGATTACAAAGAAATCGGCTATGAAATGTTAAGTGAAGGTATTGCCAATAGAATTGAAGGATCATGGATTAATCTAAATGAAGTAGCTATTTGCGCATGTGGTGGTACAAGTTTAAAATTAAACTTGGAATACGAAACTATCGAAGATCCACAAATGGCTACATCTAAAGGACTATTTTTAGTCGCACAGAAGAAATTCACAGCATAAGAAGGAGGATTCTTATGGCTAAAATAGCAAGTACAATCAATATTGAAGAAATGTTTTGGAATGAGATAAAATTATATATGCTCCAAAACAACATTACTAACAGAAACACAGCTATTGAATACATGTTATTAGAAAGACGCACTTTATTGAGTGAGCCAAACAACAAAATAACTACTAAACCAAAAACAGTAGTTAATGAAGTGGTTAAGGAAAAAGAAGAAAACGACTTTATTATGGATGCAATAGATAACAATTTTGATAATATGTTTTAAACGAAAAAGCACTTGGTTTCATTCCAGGTGCTTTTTTTATTTTCTTATTTTAACAAAAATGGTAATTAAAAAATACATTTTATTTCCATGTATAATTTTCGCGTTTTTGGGCATCTTTTTTTTCTCCGCGCATATTATTTATTAAAGGAATCGGCTCCACCGCCTCTCCTTTAATAAAACGACTCACGCCGTTTATCGTAACAGCAACGTTCATAGCTTATAAAAAGTTATTTCAGATAAAAGACCCAAAAAATAGTCGTGTAATACCTAAAAAATATACATACGGGGTGATCAAAATGATCTCAGCGACAGGTGCTTTAATGATATTGGGATATGCGTATTTTCTAGTTAAGACCTCAGACTACGGTGAGGTAAAGAAAAAAGATGTTGAAGCGATCAACGACATTTTAAAAGAAAAGAAAGTTAAAAACTTTAAGGATCAGTACGCTTATGTGTGTAGTAGGAAAGAGTATTCTTACTACAATGAGTATGAAATCCAAATTCCGATCGGTAAAACGACTGATGACTTAGAAAAATGCATCTCAGCAATAGAAACCTATTTTAGAAATGACGCTAAGTTAGAGTACAGAGCCAAACGGGTTTTCTTCAAAGTCTATACGACAGAACTTGCTAAACACTATGATTTCCAACCAGTTAAGATCGATAAAGATAAAGGATTAACTTTATTTCTTGGTAACGCTAGAGAAGGCGCTATTTTAGAAGATTTATCAATAAACCCTCACTTATCCGTTGTTGGTTCTACCGGTAGTGGTAAATCTGTATTTGTTAATTGTATTTTGTGCAATCTAATCGAAAACTATACAGAGAATGAATTGGAATTAGTGCTTTTTGATCTAAAAGGAAACGAACTTAATGAATATAAAAATTTAAAACACACCGTATATCATACAACAGACGTTGAAGAAACGATTGAATACTTCGATGTACTAGACTATGAAATGAAAGATCGTTATCGAAAGTTAGGCAACCACAGGGATATCAAATCTTATAACAAAGCTAATCCTCATGATCCGATGAAATATCAATTCATCGTACTTGAAGAATGCGTCTCATTGGTGAAGTACCAAAAACACTACAACAAGTTAGGTGAGCTTATGTCAAAAGGGAGAGCGTGTGGGATGCACTTCATGCTAACAACCCAAAGACCTAGCGGCGACATTATTCCGAAGATCGCTTATACCCATGTCCGCATTCGTGTAGGTCTAAGTACGTCAAGCGCCCAG
Source organism: Candidatus Atopostipes pullistercoris (assembly GCA_019116785.1). Classification (GTDB taxonomy): domain Bacteria; phylum Bacillota; class Bacilli; order Lactobacillales; family Carnobacteriaceae_A; genus Atopostipes; species Atopostipes pullistercoris. Next base: position 2,270 of record DXAZ01000087.1, on the reverse strand, counting down.
GAGTCAATTAATGCGATCGAGATGGGCGGATTAGAAAAAATTAATACTGTTGGGAGAGGGATCATCAAAATAAATGGCCATTTCGTTGGATTTCAGGGTTCTTACATCAGTAATGACAAAATATTAGAAATCACAAAAAAACACGCTAAAACACTGGAAAAAGAGCCAATACGCACCGATGAGAGCCGGTCAATTAAAGAACCGAAAAAAGAAACTGTTAAAACTGTAAATAAAAAAATGTTTAAATTTGAGGAGGAATAAAAATGGGAAAAGTTAATTGGAGCGGTTTTACATTTGAGAGTAAATGGGTGGTAAATGCAACAGAATGCGTGATCTGTAAAGATAAAGTTCCGGTAGATGAAGTTAACGTCAACGGAATGTGCGAGAAGTGCCAGGAAATCGAAAATAATTTATTAGAACGTTTAGCCGGGAAGTGGGCTGATATGGTAACAGAAGAAGATGAAAGAAGATCGTTTTGGGCCGCTGTTCAAAATTTAGAGGAAACAGAAGAAACAGAAGTCGGAGGGTGGTGGTGGTAATGGCGATCACAACTAGAGATGCGCAAGTCGTTAATTTTATTGAAGATACCCAACTATTAATGACAGCTACTCAAATTGCACGTTACTTTTACAAAACATCTAATTCTAAAAGCATGGACTCAGTTATGGTGATAGCAAGGAGAAGATTAAGTGTCCTCGCTAAAGGGCATTATCTCAAACGTATGCGTGACTTTGTTGGACAAGAATATATTTATTATCAAGCGAAAAAACCGCCTAAAAAAGTGGATCACAAGCTATTAATGGCGGAGTTTTTAACGACAATGAAAGAAAATCACATTAACGTCAAAGAAATAAAGCTGGAATACAAAGTTCTTCAAGAAAAATACAAATTAAGACCGGACTTGCGAATTGTTATGGATTTTAACGGTCTTGAAGTGGTTGCTTTTGTAGAAGTGGACAGAACCAAAACATTTAGCAATTCAGACAAATACATCAACCTCATAAAAAATTATAAGACTGACGAAACCGTAAGAAAAGCCTTAACATCTAACTTTATTCTCATATCTGTATGCGATAAAAAACCTACTATGGACAATGTTTTTTGGGTGAAAACAGACATGAGTAACTTTAGTAAGTTTAAGTTTGAGTTGATGGAGATTATCAACGCGCTATGAATTAAAAACTAAAATCACTCCATAATTAAAGATAGGAGTGATTTTTTTATGACTAAAAATGAACGCAAAGGAATACTGATCGGAATTGCATTTTTTTCATTCTTCGTAGCTAGTTACATCAATGAGTTGATCAAACAACCGTTATACGCTTTTATTATTACTTTTATGTTGTTGATCTTAGTTTTTGCTTTTGTGTTAAGTGGTTCCAAGCCATATAAAAGACCTAGTCGCAAACAAAGAATGAAATTCCGAACGTTGCCTACCGGTTGCAATAATGAAAAGGATATGCTGAAAAAAATCAAAAGACAAAAGATCGAGTCGCTAAGAAAAATGCAACCTTTTGAGTTCGAGGAATATGTTAGGGTTTTATTGCTATTAAGCGGTTTTAAAGCTGCTAAATGTACGCCAAAGACAAACGATGGTGGCAAGGATATTATTGCTGTAGATAGCGAAGGAAAAAGGGTGTTCGTTGAATGTAAACGTCACAATGAAACAAATAAAATAGGCAGGCCATTCATCCAAAAGTTTCATAGTGCCTTAATAGATGGCAACGCTGATTATGGGTTATTCGTGACAACAAGTTACTTTAATACAAACGCAGTCAAATACGCCAGAGATAAAAAAATTGAGTTGATCGATGCGCGAATACTTGCTGACATGATCGAAGAAGTGAATCGAGTTGATAAAAAGAAGGTATGAATTATTTAGTTTGTGATAAAAATAAAAAAGAGGCCTAAAATAAGAACCTCTTTTTTGTTGTATATTTTGACATTATTTGATATCATTCATTTAGCAAATAAAAAGACTCCCACAAAGTTTGGCAGCCGAGTGGAAGTCGAGCACAATTAATATCATTAATTACTAGTGTAATTAACACCTTTTGTTATACGCTAGTAATTATAATATTATTTTAACCGTTTTGCAAGATTTTTATTCTGTTTTGGTTGAATTTTGTGTGGAGTCCTTTTTGTTTGCTACTAAATACTAGCACCAGGAGGACTTTTTAATATGCAAGAAAAAGAATTTGAAAATCTATTATTAGTTGAAGGTATTAACGCAAAAGGATTTGGAACAATCGCTAAAATGGTGATGATTG
>DXAZ01000086.1 GCA_019116785.1 Candidatus Atopostipes pullistercoris | reverse complement strand
TACAGGAGTTATTATAGAGAATCAAAAATTATCTACGAAGAGAGAAAGTAATCTGAATAAATTCAGTACTTTCTATTGTATGATCAAATTTTAAATAAAAAAATATCTCCCGCGCGTGGAATTCTGCGATTCTTGGGCGGTGGATCACTCCTGCGCGTGGGATCCTGCGATTCCTGAGCGATGGACTACTCCTGCGCGTGGGATTCTGCGATTCCTGAGCGATGGACTACTCCTGCGCGTGAAATACCACAATTCCTGAGCGATGGACCGTTTCCGCGCGTGAAATTCTACATTTTCTGGGAGCTAGACTACTCCCGTGCGTGGGATTCTGCGATTCCTGAGCGGTGGACGACTCCAGCGCGTGAGATTCTACATTTTCTGGGGGCTGGACGGCTCCAGCGCGTGGGATTCCGCGATTCCTGAGCGATGGACGACTCCAGCGCGTGAAATACCACAATTTCCGAGCGATGGAGCCTCCTGCGCATAAAAAATAATGATTTCCGAGTGGTATCATTCCAAATGAAAATTTTTATGCAATAAAATATTCCAGTGAGTTATCAATGCGATAAATACGTTGAAAAACAAGTGTCATTTAATCAACCTAACAGTAATCTTTTAAGTTCTTTTTAGATCTGTAATATAGTACAATTTTTATATTCCATTTTAGATTGGAGTCACTAGTACATGAATTCAATAATTAAAAGAGGTCTTTCTCATTTTCAAAAAAAGACCTATAAAGAACACGAAGAATTATTTCACAGCTTAAAAGACAAGCAGCAGCCTCATACGCTTTTTATTGCTTGTTCGGATTCCAGAGTAAGCCCTGAATTGATCACTAATAGTTTGCCAGGAGAAATTTTTACAATCCGAAATATCGCAAATACTGTTCCCTCTTTACAAATAGTCCCTTTTGACTTCACTACCTTCTCGTCTATTGAATATGCCATCAAAGTTTTAAAGGTCGAACAAATTATTATTTGTGGCCATTCAAATTGTGGCGGCTGTGCGGCTGCTCTTTTAGGAACTGAAGCTTTAACCGATCTTCCTTATACAAAAGAATATCTAAAACCATTAGCCCACCTTCAAAAAAAAGTTGAAGAAAAGCAAACAAAAACAGAAGAGTTCTCAAAAGCTACCCTAATGGAAAGAGAAAATGTCATTGAACAACTCCAGCATTTATACGAATACCCTCAAATTCAAAAGCGTGTTGAACATGGAGAACTCACTCTAGAAGCTTGGCATTACGACATTGATTCTGGAACGGTTCTTATTTACAATGAGAATACAGACGAATTCCAGCCACTCACTGAATAAAAACTACTTTCCTATTCTTAATTTCAGCCACTCATCCATATCAAAAAATTTCAAAATGACAAAGAATAACAAGGTCATTTTGAATCAGGTTTTTTTAAGCGTATACTAGGGTATAGGAAAACACAACGTATTTTACTTTGGAGGGATCCCATGAAAGCCGAAATCATTGCCATCAATTCTCATTTACTTAGAGGTCAAGTGGTCAACGAAAATGCGTGTTTTTTAGCGCAAGAGTTAACCCCTTTAGGAATTTCTGTTGATCGAAGTGTCATGCTTAAAGAGGATACGGAAGATTTGAAAGAAGCCCTTGAACTTGCGGAAAAACGATCAGATTTAATTGTGATTACAGGAGGGTTAGGCCCTGGTAAAAATGACATTACCAAAAAGACGCTTTCCGAATATTTAAACGTCCCCTTAGTGTTAGATAACGAAACACAAAACCGAATAATTTCTTATCATCAAAATTCCGGTCTCACCATGCCTAAGTATAATCAACTTCAAGCAATGATTCTAATGAACTCTACACTTTTAGAAAATGTTACAGGTCTAGCTGCAGGTTTTCTTTATACTCAAGAAAATACTACCTACATTCTGTTACCCGGACCTTTTGATGAACTTAAGCCCATGTTTTTAGAAAAGGCCTATCCGCTCATTGTTAAAGAAGTGCTCAATCAGCCCATCATTAAAACCAAAAAATACTCCGTTTACGGCCTCACTCTTAGTCAACTCAATGACCAATTAGACTCTCTCATTCAATATGAAAAGAATCCATTTGTCGGCATTTACTTTGAAAAGGATGAAGCCAAAATCCAAATTACTGCGCGAGCAAGTACCGAAGACAAGGCAGAAAAACTGCTCAGCGAAACTGCAAAAAAAGTGAAAGAATGCATTGGTGATTATATTTATGGAGAAGATGAAAAACATTTAACTCACATCGTCAAACAATTATTAAAAGAACAAGGAAAGACAATTACTGCAGCCGAAAGCTTAACAGGCGGCTCATTTCTCGATGTCATTTCCAGTGAGCCTGAATCCAGTGAAATTTTCGAAGGTGGAATCGTCACCTATAGCGAGCAAATTAAACATCATGTCCTAAAAGTCTCAACAGAAACGCTTGAAAAACATGGCGTCGTCAGTGCTCAATGCGCAATCGAAATGGCTGAAAATGCAAGACAACTTTTTAACGCAGATCTAGCCATATCGCTCACTGGAGTCGCTGGTCCCTCTTCCCTTGAAGGAGAACTCCCTGGAACGGTTTGGATTGGCCTAGCCCAAAAAGGAAAAGAAACCTTTGCCAAAAAATTCCATTTCGGCTATAAAAGGGACAGAAACCGCCGAAACTCCGTATTGTCAGCTTTAAACATGACACGCTTAGCTCTATTAGAAAAGCCAATAAAAGATCAAGTATTTCTAGAAACAAAAGACAAACACTAAAACAAAGAAATTTAAACCTTCCCCCTTGTCAGAAACACGAATTAGTTTCTGAAAATACCCAGTAAAACAAAAAACTTTCCATTGTGATTTTCAATGGAAAGTTTTTTCATCTCAAAGTTTTATTCCGTAATCTTTTCTTCTAGTTTTCCCAAATAATAAGTAATAGAAAAACTTCCTGCCATAAGAATAATTCCAATAAGTAACTTTAACCCCATATTTTCCAGTGAAGTACTTGAAAAAGCATTCGTGTTATATAAAACACTAAAAGGTGAAGCAATCACTAGTCCTAAGATACCGCTGTAAGTAATACTTGGGAAATTCACAAATAAGAATTCAAGAAGCTTACTAATCACAAATACACCAATAATAATTCCTATCCCAAAAGGAAGAATTAACAGAAGATCTTCAAAAATACCTACCCAATTTAAAGTTAAAACATTTTGAGAAAATTGATTTAATAACTGGATCAACTGATAATAATATCCAAGAATCATCAACACTAAAGAACCACTAACCCCTGGGACAATCATAGTCACTGATGCAATAACCCCTAAAACAAACAGAATCAGAATCATTTCCAGCGAAAAAGTTATAGAAAAAGAATCCATTGTCGGCTCCTGCATAAGAGAAAAACCAATAATAAAAAGAACGAAGAAAAGAAAGACCAAAACATGCTTCAAAGAGACTTTCTCATTTTTCTCTTGTAAGGACTGTTTGAATTCCTGATTTAATATTGGTACCCCCCCAATAATTAAACCTACAAAAATCAAAGCTGTAATAAAAGGAAATTCAGACAATAAAAATTCAATCGCATAAGAAAAGCAAAGGACACCAATAACTATCCCCACACCCAGAGGAAGTAAAAATTTTGCGCTTTTTTTCTTATTTTTAAACAAATGGGTAATGGAAAAAATAAAGTCATCATATATCCCCAAAGAAACAGCCATCGTTCCCCCACTTACACCGGGTATGATATTTGATATCCCAATTAACATGCCATTAAGCACTAACCACAACAATTTCATTCCAAGAATCCATCCTTTAAATTTTACTTTTTAATTCGTTAATACTCCTAAATTTCAAGCTCTCTATTACCCTTTCAACTTTAAAGAACTTAAGGAGCAAATTATATTTTAGCATGAAAAGACAGATCCCCCTAGAATATTTTATCTCTTATTCTCTAAAAATTATCACGCAGTTTTCGCAATCGGGTAAACTCTTCCACAGTATCCGCACGCAAGAATAAATTTATTTCATGCTCTCGACCAATCGTTGAGGGCAGCGTCGATTGATTTTTTTTACGTTTCTTTCTAACTTCTTCTAACGCTTCGCCAATGACTTGATTTTCAGGTTCTACTGACTGTGCAAACTCTAAATTAGTCAGTGTATATTCATGAGCAGCATATACTTTTACTGTTTTTGGAAGTTTGGCGAATTTTTGTAACGTATTATATTGTGCTTGATAATCGCCCGTAAAGACCCTTCCACATCCAGCAGAAAACAAAGCATCCCCACAAAAAAGATGTTCATCCATTAAATAACTAATATGCCCTTCTGTATGCCCTGGCGTGTCGAACACCTCAAAATTATTTCCATTGAGTTCAAAAACATCACCCGAATAAATTGTTTGATCATTAAACTCTTGTGTTTCCTCCGGTCCATAAACAATCGTTTTAGGATATTGAGTAACAATCGCTTCAACTCCACCAACATGATCGTCATGCTTATGAGTCAATAAGATAGTCACTTCCTTAATTGAATGCTCCTCTAGATAAGTCAATACTCCACTTGATTCACCAGGATCCACCACAATCACTTTTTCTTGTTCCAGAATGACCCAAATATAATTATCAAAAAAAGCCTTAATTGGAAAAATACGCATAGTTATAGCTCCTTCATCTATTTTTACCCTTTGTCTCACTTCTTTAGAAAATTATTTTATAAAGATTTCTAATTTAAAATACTTTAGATCCAAATTTTCACTTCTAATAAATGACCACATTTGGGACAACGCGCTTTATGTTTCCCTCTTTTTTTTGGTAAACGTAAGGTAGTATTACATGCTGAACATTTACGATACCGATAGGAATCAATATCTTTCAACCTACGTACAAAAAGCTTTCCCTTTGATTTTATAGCTCGTGTAAATTTAAGAAATATTTGATTTTCTTTTTGCCTAGCATAGATGTTTTTAGAAAATACTCGGTAAAAAGTCCAAAATATCAACGCAAAAATCAACACGTTCAAAAAGAAATTTTGAACAAAAACTTGAAGCACTTGTAATACAATAAAAAGAAGCACACTTGCCTTATAAAGCTGGTCTACCCCATAACGACCATACATAAAACGAGTAAATTTCCACTTTAATTTATTTAACATACAAAGACTCCTCAAATAAAATGAATTTAAAATAAAGATTATGTAAAACATAGATTTTATTTAAAAAATAGCTAAACCATTATAATAAAATTTTTTAACAATGATTATAAAACTGTAAGGACTAGTGTATTAAAAGGATGAAGACTATCAAAAAAATATTGTTAGTCATAAAGATTCTCCTTATTTTTTTGTAGAAATTAAAGTATAAAGAATCTTCAGATCTTATTTAATTTTTAACGGCTGCAGATCCGTTAACAATACACCAGATACTACTTATTGAAATTTTTGGAACATAAAATGATAGGATTATTTATGTATATCCTATCATTTTATATTTTATTCAAATAAATTTACGCATCGATTGGCTGATAATCAGCAGCCAAACCCTTTTGGACTCCTGGTCGTTTTTCCACAAGGCGAGCCCATTCTAAAAGATGTGTATACTCTTTGACATTTAAGAATTCAGCCGCACCTTCATATAAATCCCCTAAAACAAGTCTTCCATACCAAGGCCAAATAGCCATATCAGCAATCGTATAAGTCTCACCGGCGATATAAGTTCGTTCTTTTAGGATTTTATCGAGTAAGTCAAGTTGTCGTTTAGTTTCCATTGTAAAACGATCAATTGGATATTTCATAGGCTCCGGCGCATAAGTGAAGAAGTGTCCAAAGCCACCACCGACAAAAGGTCCAGCACCAATTTGCCAAAATAGCCAATTCAGTGTTTCTGTTCGTCCATGAATATCTGTTGGAATAAATTGATCAAATTTTTCTGCTAGATAAAGAAGAATTGAAGCTGATTCAAAAATTTCAAGACGAGGCGTCTGACTTTGATCAACGAGTGCGGGAATTTTCGAATTTGGATTCACCTCAACAAAATCAGAGCCAAATTGATCGCCTTCCCCAATATTAATTTCATACAAATCATAGTCCACCCCTACTACTCCTAATTCTTTCAACTCCTCTAGCAGGATTGTAATCTTTATTCCATTTGGAGTTCCCAATGAATAAAGTTGAAAGGGAGCTTTCCCAACAGGTAACTTCTGGTCGAAACGTTTACCTGCTGTTGGACGATTCCCTTCTTTTTTTGTATTTTCTTCTTCCCATTGCCACACTTTTGGTAATTCATAAGCCATCTTTGCAACTCTCCTTAATCTTTATTTTTAGGATATTTCCGAATAAACTTTTTAGTGAACGATTTATATCTTATTTATTATTTTTTGATTGATGAAGTTGGATTAATAAAAGCGTTATAATAGAAATCATTAAGCTAATACCAAAAACCCACAATAGAGCTTTTGGAATAGAAAGTTTTAATATCAAGAGCATGACGATTGTAAGTAGCGAAACAATAGTAACTACCATATCAAATTTTAGAAAGTATTCAAATATCATCATTTCTCTCTCCTCTTTAACTAAAGTTGACATTTAGTTTTTTTAAATCATGCAACAAGAAAATTTCTATTTATGCTAAAAAATAATTGTTTAAACGGTTAACTGCTTCTTTTAAGTCTTCTAAACTTGCCGCATAGCTCAAGCGCACATATCCCGCTCCATCCTGACCAAAGGCAGAACCTGGGGTAAGTCCAACTTTTGCATTTTTTGCTAATTCTAAAGCAAAAACTTTATCATCTTGATTTTGATTTTTTGGGATTTTTAAAAATAAATAGAATGCACCAACAGGAGAAGCTATCTCAAAGCCTAGTTTTTCAAGTTCTGGAATTAAAAAATTTCGGCGTTCTTCATAAGCTTGACGCATATGTTCCATTTCTTCGTCACCATTTCGAAGCGCAGCAACGGCTGCTTTTTGAATAGGCGTTGAAACGCAAGTTACTGTAGATTGATGAACAACATAAAAACTTTGGTAAATATCTTCTGGAATGGCCATATAACCTACACGCATCCCTGTCATTGCGAAGCTTTTTGATAAACCATTAAGAACGATGGTCTGTTCAGGTATGAACTTGGCAATTGATGTGTGTTTGAATCCATCATAAGTAAGGTCTGCGTAGACTTCATCCGCTACACAATAGACTTTATGTTTTTTGATAACTTTCGCTAGAGCTTCCAGTTCCTCTTCGTTATAAGAGGTGCCTGTAGGATTGCTCGGGTAATTCAAGAGGACATATTTCACATTTTTTTCTTTCGTTAAAATTTCATCGAGTTTTTCTGCTGTACATACAAATCCATCACTTGATGTATCAACATGGATAGGCACACCATAAGCAGTTTTAATAATATTGTCATACAGCGAAAAATAAGGGGCGGGAATAACAACTTTTTCACCGGGATTCAATAAAGCATTTGCTGCTACAGAAAGAGCTTCGGTTACACCAATTGTGACTAGAATCTGCTTATTTGCGTCATAATCTAAGTCATAATGGCGTTTTAAATAGGCAACAATTTCCTCACGTAATTCGGGGATTCCTGCAGATGGGGCATAGTGCGAATAATTACTTTCGATTGCTTTAATAGCAGCCTCTTTAACTAAATCTGGCATGTCAAAATCAGGTTCTCCCATTGTAAACTTTAATATATCAGGTACATCACTAATTTTCGCATCAAAGTAACGGATATAGTTTTCTTTTGTTTGTTCAAAGTTTTTATTTGTAGAATGCTTCAAATCAATCTCTCTCCTTCTTCTTTACTGTAATAATAACAGGAATGAATGAAATATAAAATAATTTCATACGAGCTACCTCAATAAAAAAGAGCTTGGCAGATTCTTTCTACCAAGCTCTTTTAATATGAAAAGATTAACTATGAACCTCTACGAGTTCATCGCCTACTTTTATTTCTCCTGTAGTCATTAATTCAACCGCTGAATAATCAGGTGTATTTGTGACAATGACCATTGTATCTGTAGGATAATTCGCTTCTTTGATTGCCTCTAAATCTGCTTCAAGCAATAAATCGCCTACTTTTACTTGATCTCCTTGTTTTACATGAGTTGTAAAGCCTTCTCCATTCATATTTACTGTATCAATTCCTACATGGATTAAGACTTCTGCTCCTTGTTCACTTGTTAAACCAATTGCATGTCCAGATTCCATCACCATCGTGACTTCTCCATTTACTGGAGCGCAAACTGCACCGTCAGATGGAAGAATAGCTGCTCCTTGTCCCATCATTCCTGAACTGAACACTTCATCTTCTACTTGTTTTAATGAAACAGCTTCTCCATTCATAGGGGCACTTAATACTTCACTTTTTAGAACTTCTGAATCTTTTGAGTCTTTTGAATCTTTTGGTTCTTTTTCCTCATCTTCAATACTTGAAGTAGTATCTGAATGCCCTTGATTGGTTTGCTTAGCAGCTTCTGGATTATTTTGAATAAAGTCTCTTAAATCCCCAGCAATTCCTTCAACTTTAGTTCCGTAAATGACTTGTACTGATTGACCATTTTGCATGATTCCTGCAGAACCTGTAGAACGTAAACGAGCTTGATCCACTAGTGAACCATCTTTTACGGTAACACGTAGACGAGTCGCACAGTTTGTGAAATCCTCTAAGTTATCGTATCCACCTAAACCTTCTAGAATGCCAATAGAGGTATCGTCTTCTGCTGATACAGCAGAGTTTTCAGCTGGTTGGTTAATTCCATGTTCTTTTCTATATTCATCTTTTGTACGTAAACGAGCTTCGCCAGCCTCTTCTTTACGTCCCGGTGTATCTAAATCAAATTTTTCGATCGCAAAGCGGAAAATAACATAGTATAGAACAAACCAAATAATAATTGGGAGAATTAATCTAGTCCATTTTGTAATATCATTTCCTGGCAAAATACCATATATAATAAAGTCCGTTAATCCCCCAGAAAACGTTAATCCAACTCCAGCGCCTAACCATTCCACTAAGATTACAGAAAACCCAGCTAATACACTGTGGATCCCATAGAATAAAAAGGGTGAAGCAAATAAAGTGGTGAACTCAATTGGTTCAGTAATCCCTGTTAAAATAGAAGTGATAGAAGAACCAAATAAAAGTCCTTTAATTTCTGAACGGTTTTCTTTTTTAGCTGAATGATACATCGCTAATGCTGCTGCTGGCCAACCACCAATCATTAATGGAAATTGGAATGAGAAATATTTTGCAGCTTCTGGTAAAACAGCTTCATTAGCAGCTAATTGAGCAAAAACAATATTTTGTGCCCCATGAACCATTTCTCCCGCTACTTCGACAGATCCACCAAGAGCTGTTTGCCAAAATGGTAAATAAAAGACATGATGTAAACCAAATGGAATCAATGCACGGTAAATGTAACCATATAAAAATGAACCAATTGCTCCAGAACTTGCAATCACTTCTCCAAAATTAGCAATTCCTGTTCCTACAATTGGCCATACATAAGCAAAAAGAATTCCTAATGCAGTACCACCAACCGTTGAGATAATCGGTACAAAATGTGTGCCTTGGAAGAAAGATAAAGCATCTGGAAATTTAACACGGTAATATTTATTATGCAAATATGAAACCAATAATCCTATAATAATTCCACCAAATACACCCATGTTAAAGGTTTCTTCAAATCCTAAAACATTTCCAACCAAACCATTAACTTGTCTAAATTGTTCCATATTACGTAAGTTATGAATCCAGCTTGTCATAGCAGCGTACATCGTTAAGTAACCGACCACAGCTGACATAGCAGCAACTTCTTTACGGTCTTTAGCCAAACCAAAAGCAACTGAAATAGCAAATAATAATGCCAAGTTTCCAAAGACAATATCTCCAACATCTACAAACATCATGAAAATACCATTCATTACGGTTCCTGGCCCCATGATATTTTCTAGTCCATAATTAGCAATCAAAGACTCATTTGTAAATGCAGACCCTAATCCTAAAAATAAACCTGCTATAGGTAATAAAGCAATCGGTAGCATAAATGTTCTACCTAAATTTTGCAGCTTATTAAATAGACCTTTCATTTTTTATATCTCCTTTTTAAAAAAATTTTCAACTATAGCAGTATACTAAAAATAAAATTTTTGTCAAAAAAAGACCTATAAACCTTGTGAAAACGCTATTTCTATGCTAAATAAATGAACTTGTATTTATACACGTTGGAATTTAACAAATGATTCTTTCATTTATTTCGGTTATTTGCTGAGAATTTCTAAAGACGTTATTCTTGGTAACAAATGATTTTTTCATTTATGATAAGGCTCATTTCGCATAATTTTAAATGCTCGGTAAATTTGTTCAACTAATATTAAGCGCATTAGTTGATGAGGGTAAGTCATTTTACCAAAGGAGATTTTCAGATCCGTTTTTTGTAATACTTCTTGGCTTAAACCGTGAGAACCTCCAATAATGAAAACTATTTGACTTGTTCCATAGGTCATTGTCTCATTTATTTCTTCAGAAAAGCGTTCAGATGTTAACTGCTTTCCTTTCAAATCCAAAGCAATCACTCGTGCTCGCTTTGGTAATTTTTCCAGAATACGTTTTCCTTCTATCTCTTTTATCTGTTCTATTTCTGCTTCGCTCAGCGTTTGACCGGCTGCTTCATCTTTTACTTCTATTATTTTTAAATTGGCATAGCTCTTCATACGTTTTAAATATTCAGAAATTCCATTCTTTAAATATTTTTCTTTTAATTTACCTACAACGATTATTTTTATTTCCATTATTACCTCCAAAGTTATTAACACAGTTATCCACATATCCACAGATTTTCTAAGCTTTTTTTCTTTCTAATTTGTTAACAGCAAAGCTTCATTTTCAAAAGGGAACACATATTCCAACAAGTTATCAACAAGTTATGCACAGATTTATTCAGATTTTATTTCTTGCATAACCCTATAAGTGCGCTCTTTTAATACATCTATTCTTCTAAATAATTGTCCTATCCACATGTGTTTTCGTAAAATGTGGATAACTAATATTATTAATCCCTATGGTTATCCAGTCTCTAAATTAGTTATCCACAAGTGTAAAAGAACTACCCACAATTTAACCACAATTCACAGGGAGGAAGCAAATAAATTTTATGATTGTTCTTTTTTAGCCTGTCATTTTCATTCTTTTTACAAAAAAAACACAGTATCTTTGACGAAAGATACTGTGTATGAATAGATCTATTAATCATTATCTGCTGCTTGCATTTCCATTGTAACGACACGTGGTTCACCATTTCGATAAAATTCTATTTCAACAGAGTCACCGACCTCTGCACTGTAAATCAATTGACGGAGATGAACAGAGTTAGTAATCTTTTCACCATTAAAGCCAACAATCACATCTGCAGGTTCTAAGCCAGCATTTGTAGCTGCTGAGTCATTACCAACGCGAGTAATCACTACACCGTCAGTCACATCATCAGGAAGGTTCAACTCATCTGCTCTTTGGCTATCTGAGATATAAGCTAAATCAATCATTGTAATTCCTAAATATGGACGAACGACTTCTCCATTTTGTTCTAATTGATTGATAATATCTACTGCATCATTACTTGGAATGGCAAAGCCCATTCCTTCAACTGTTTCCGTGGATATTTTCATAGAATTAATACCAACCACTTGTCCAGCTATATTAATTAAAGGCCCTCCAGAGTTTCCTGGATTAATTGCAGCATCCGTTTGTATAGCGGTCATTTCCCAATCATATTCTCCATCACCATCTGTATCCACAGGTACGGTTCTTCCTATTCCGGAAATAATACCTGATGTAACAGATGAAGCAAAATCAGTTCCTAAAGGAGAGCCAATTGCAATAGCTGGTTCCCCAACTGTTAAATTTTCAGAATCTCCAAATTCAACCACTGTTTCAACGTTTGAAGCATCTACAGAAAGAACAGCTAAATCCGTCCATACATCTGTACCTTCAACTTCAGCATCTACACGAGTACCGTCTTGCAATAGGACTTGGATTGCATCAGAGCCTTCAACCACATGATTATTTGTAAAAATATAGGCTTGATCGTCTTCTATTTTATACACAGCGCCACTTCCAGATCCTGCTTGAAGATATTCATCCTCACTAGCACTTTCCATACCATAGAAACCAGCCCATGAACTGAAATCATTTCTTTGCAAGTTAATAATAGAAACAACTGCATCATCGATTTGTTCTACTGCTTCAGTAATTCCGCTTTGGACATTTACTTCTACATTTGAAATTTTAACTTCTTCTTTTACAGTTTCTTGATCCTCTGTTTCATTATCTGGAGTATCAGAATCATCGACTCCATTCGTACAACCTAATAAAACTAGAGGAATAGCTGAAAGCATGAGCGCTCTCTTCATTTTATTTTTCATTTCTTACTTCTCCTTTTTTCGTTAGACACTTATTACTTGGAATCTTCACGCGCATTTAATTATAATATAAACCTGTGAAAATTTATTGAAATAAATCTTACGTTATATTATATATTTTAACATGAACGGTTGCAAATCTAGAAAAAAAGCCTTTTAACAAAAGAATACATAGCGATTATACAAAATTTTTTCTGCTTCTATCAATTAGATTAAACCTTGAAACTTAAATAGACCTAAAAATAAGGTTCTAAACAAAATAAACCTTCTATAAAATTGATTCTCTCAATCTTTATAGAAGGTTATTATCTTACATATTTAATACGTTTATAGAACAAATAAATTTTGTGCACGATCAGGATCCGTATCGTATAAATGGAATTGTTCATTAACCCCCATATCTTTGCGAAGCAGCACTTCTTCTACCGTATCTCGAGCAAGTTCTTTCATATTATTTTCCTTGCTTAAATGTCCTAAATAGATACGCTTCGTTTTATCACCAATCATATCTACTAAAGCCAGTGCCCCTTCTTCATTAGAAAGATGCCCTTTATCACTTAAAATTCGTTGCTTTAAAGGCCAAGGATAACCACCCATTCGTAATAAAGACGTATCATGATTACTTTCCATTAAATAAGCGTCCGCATTTTTAAGATTATCACGCATACGGTCACTTACGTAGCCTGTATCTGTTAAAACAACAAATTGTTTATTATTTTTTTCAAAAGCGTAAAATTGAGGGTCTGCTGCATCATGTGAAACACCAAAACTTAAAACATCAATATCACCAATTGTTTTTAATTCTTCTAAATCAAATAAAAATTTATGTTCTGTTTTTATTTTACCAATTTTTTTATCCATAGCTTGCCACGTTTTTTCATTAGCATAAATATCTAAATTATATTTACGGGACATCACGCCTACACCTTTAATATGATCAGTATGTTCATGACTCACTAATATCGCATCTAAATCATGAGGATCTCGATCAATTTGTCGCATTAATTCGGCTGTCTTTTTTCCTGTCAAGCCGCAATCTATTAACAGTTTTGTCTGTGCTGACTCGATATAAAGAGCATTCCCTGAACTACCGCTCGCTAAAACACTAATTTGTAGATCATCTAATTTCTTTGCATTTCTTTGCTTCAACGTTTCCAATTATAAAATCCTTCCAAATTAAATGTATTATTGAATAGGAGACCTAATTTTTGAAGAATTTTCATTCTATATAGATTCTCTCAAATTATTCCTCACTTGGCATCTCTTCTTCTGTATTTTGTCCATCAGTCTCTGTTTTTTCTTCATCAGTATTTTCTTGCTCATCAGAAGAATCAGAAGAATCAGATGATACAGAAGGTTGCTTGATTATTGTACCATTTACAGCATCCACACGAAAGAGATTTCGTTCAGAAGATCTCTCTACTTCTACGAGCCATACTGGACTATACATACTTAAATCTTCTAAATGTAGCGCTCTTCGATAGGTTAAAACGGGTTTATGCACGATGGACCCTTGACTAATTTCATTATTTAAAAAAAGAATTTCTATCGCACGTATTGGTTCAATCAATTCCAAAGTATTTCCTTGCCGTATAGCTGGACCTGCATAGGTTTGTTCATAAGAATAAACTTCTCCTGTTTCATTTACATATAAAGAGATTTCTGAAGTTCCATCCGCAATCGGTATATCATCCACCAATTGATTAAATATAAATCTTTTTCCTTCTTCATCATATCCTGCAAAATGATATTCAGAACCAAACATCACTCGATCAGACGAAATGAATTCTTTTAAAAGGTCATAATCTTCATCAGTAAACCCTTCGATCGGATTTCCTTCAAGTTTAATTGGATTCGATGGAAAGCTTTCATAATAGACAGTTTCATCTTTATTTAAGCTTCCAGTTAATTTATCATTCTTTTTAAATTCATCCGCTAACAAATGATGGGCATTAATTTGAAGTGGAAAAATCTCTTCCTCTTGGATATCTATTCCTTCTAAATCAGGCAACTTAATATCTAATTCTTCCATGTTTGCTATATTATCATTCGTTGTTGGTTCAGAGGAGGTATATTGAATATCTTGTCGCCCAAAAATACTTACAATAAGATAAATATTTAATAAACCAAACGTTAGAATAAATATTCGGGCGATTTTTTTAAAATCCATAAGCAACCTCCCCCTGTATTTCCAATAATGACTCAAACTCTATCCAAACACCATCATATAAAACATACCAATCCGGGATAAAGTAAATCACTTGATCCGCTTCTTCGCTTTCTTTCCATGTATATCCCACAGTTAAATCTTCAATTTTATCATGCTTTTCAGGGGATAACTCTTTTAAGAGTCGATCACTGACTTCAATTCCAGGTAATAACTCTTCACTAGCATTCTCTTCCATAGTGATTGGCGTATTAATGTAACGAAGTGGGAGTTTTAAATGAGTCACACCACTCTCAACTAAACCTACTTCTGAGACGGTCTCATTATCAGATGGACTAAAGACAGGAAGCCCATCAATTTCTCGTCTAAAGGAAACAACCTCATTTTTAACATCGTAGTCAGTTAGAGCAAAAGAACCTGTCCAATTTTCAAAACGATTCACTTGTTCAAAACTTTTTATAAATCTCTCGGTTGGTTGTAAATCTCCAGAGTCTTCAATTTGTCTTAAGTAAACTAATGTATGGTCCTGTTGATTAATGGTCACTTCTCTGGTTAAATCAATATATCTGGTAGTTGTTTCAGTTGTACGAGTATCGACTAAAGAAGGATCAGGGTAAAAGTTAGTTGTATATTTTGAATTAGGTACACTATCAATCACATAACTTCGATAAGGCACTTCCATACTTTCTTTAGTTAGATAAATAAGATTATTTCCAATATGTTGAAGCTCAGCTGCTTTATAATTTAAATTTTCCATATTTAAAAATGGATCTATATTTATCAGTTCATCCTCAAGTGCAGCTACTGTATAGAAAGAAGATGTTTCAGTATTGTAAAAATATACATCGTTTCGATCTTCAACATTAATTAAGATACGATTAAAGTATTCATTTTCATACTCTTTCGTCAGGTCATCAAATTTTTGTTCAAAAATACCTAAAGGAAGTTCTTCTCTAAAAATAAATTCTATCCATTGGTTAGATTCCATCATTTCTTGATACTCTTCACTATTTATATAACTTGAGTCTTCTACTCGAATTAAATCCTCAGAATAAAACCAATTTTCTAATAAATTTCTCAATGGAAATGTTTCAGCAATCATTAAAGAATTTTCTGGGTCTACTCCATGTAAAGCCACCGTTGCAGGACGGAAAGCTTCACTTTCAGAATGTTCTATCGTCGATATATTTGATCGAACAGATTGATTACTGGGATTTTCTTCTTCTCCAATTTTTCTACCTGCTGTCCACAAATTAAAGGATAGTAAAAAACTTAAGAAGACTAAAAAAGTTAATGTTAAATTACGTAATTTATCTTTTCCTAATCCCATCCCCATTCCTCCTCTTCATACGGAACATAAGGAAGAGCGATATAGAAAGTTGTTCCATTCCGATCAACACTTTCTGCCCAAATTTCGCCGCCATGTTGCTCAATAACTTCACGGCTAATCGCAAGCCCAAGACCTGTACCTCCCATAGCTCTTGAGCGCGCACGGTCTACTCGATAGAAGCGATCAAAAATATGTGCTAAGTCTTCAGTTGGAATACCAATCCCTTCGTCACTCACTGATATTAAAACTTGATTATCTTTTAAAGACATCGAACAAGTAATCTTCCCGCCTTCTGGAGAATACTTAATCGCATTATTCATAACATTATCTAATACTTGAACGATTTTATCTGAATCTACATCAACGAATATTGCTTCATCTATAATATTTTTTACGATTTTATAATTTTTAAATCGATATTCTTCAGAATCCAGTAGCATATCAAATCGGGTTAAAACCTGAGTAAACAAAGCGGTTATATCAATTAGCTCTTTTTGTAACTCACTTTTACCTGCATCAATCCGTGATAAATGAAGTAAGTCTTGAATCATTCGAATCATACGATCCGTTTCAGACTGCGCTACATCTAAAAATCTAGGAGCTAATTCTGGATCTTTCCAAGCACCATCAATTAATGCTTCGATATAACTTCTCATACTGGTTAGCGGAGTTCTCAATTCGTGCGATACATTAGAAACAAACTCTTTACGTTCTTCTTCAACTTTTTCTTCTTCTGTTACATCTCGTAATACACACACAATTCCACTAATATATCCCGAATCTGCTTGAATTACGGAAAATGATGCACGAAGAAGGGTCTCTTCTTCTTCAGATTCAATATTAAGAGTAATATCTTCTTTTTGATCAACTAAATCACGCAAGCTATAATCTTCTTCTATTTCAAGTAAAGCTAAGATATTTTGGCCAGCTAATTCATCTCTAGATAAATTCAGCATTTGTGAAGCCATGTTATTGGCCACATCTAACTCTCCTCGTCGGTTCGTTGCAATGACACCTTCAGACATATTACTTAACACACTGTCTAGACGCTGTCGTTCTGCTTCAATACGCTGCTGTCCTGTTTCTACCTCTTCAGAAAGTTCGTTAATATTTTGGGCTAATAAGCCAATTTCATCATTTCCATAAATCGTAACATCTCCTGAATAATCTCCCTCAGCGATAGCTTTTGCTTTAATTTGCATTTCTTTTATAGGTTCCGTGATGGCTTTTGAAACCATATTCGCAAGGATAGAAGAAAGGAGAATAGCGATAAGCGATGCTCTTAAAAAAATCAACGTGATATCTGTAATTTGTTCGTAGATTGATTCAATATTACTTTCCATTACAATTGCACCAATCACAGCTTGAGAGTCACCTGATGAATATACAGGCTCCACCATGCGCCATCGTCGAGCATTCAACTGGGAGTTAATAATTTGCTTTGAACTCGAACTCCCTTGCAATATCGTAGTTCGAACATCTTCATCATTTAATAGTTGCCCCACTTCGACTTGCTGTATCGTATCACTATTACCTATCACAACAAAACTGGAATCTACGACGATTAAGCTCGTAATCCCAGTACCTGAGAAATCAGAAATCAACGCATTAATTTCTTCTTCAGGGTCAATATCTTCCGAAGCTTCATCAGGATTTTCGTGCATCTCTAGGTAAGGGGCAAAAGAGTTTTCTAAAAAGTTCATCTGTAGTTTTTGTGTTTCTTGAAAGTTACTAATCAATTGCTTCTCTGTCTGAGTAATAAAATTCGCCCCCATTAACTGCAGGGCGAAAATAATAACCATAGCAATAATAATAACTATTTTTGCATTTAAAGTATGGTAAAACCGGATTTTTTTCATAATATTTAGAGCTCCATTTTATCAGGGTTCCTTAAATAGTAGCCGACTCCTCGACGGGTGATGATATAATTTGGATGACTTGGGCTATCTTCAATTTTCTCACGAAGACGACGGATAGTAACATCTACCGTACGAACATCTCCTAAATAATCAAAATCCCAAACCTCTTCAAGTAAATGTTCTCGCGTCATCACTTGACCAACATGTCGAGCTAAATAATACAATAATTCAAATTCACGATGAGTTAATTCAATAGTTTCACCTAACTTTGAGACATAATAAGCATCTGAATGAATCGTGATGTCCCCTATCTCTAAGTCATTTGATTCTTTATCTGTAGTTTCAGTAGCTTGGACCGTACTTTGTCTACGTAAATTGGCTTTCACTCGAGCAACTAACTCTCGATTTGAAAAAGGTTTGGTTACATAATCATCGGCCCCTAACTCTAAGCCAAGTACTTTATCTATTTCTGTCTCTTTAGCTGTTACCATAATAATAGGCATGTCATAATTTTTTCGAACTTCTCGTACGACTTCTAGTCCATCGACTTTTGGTAACATGATATCTAAAATGATTAAAGCTGGCTCTTCCTCTAATACCTTTTCAAGTGCTTCTTCACCATCAAAAGCAGTAACGACTTCATAACCTTCTTTTTCTAAGTTAAATTTAATAATATCAGAAATTGGTTTTTCATCGTCTACGACTAATATTTTTTTCATTCTGATTCTCCTCATTTTTAAAAGACTCAATAATTAACATATATTAGATTCGAGAATGCTATTTGTTCATCTGTAAATTATAACATAGGGAGCTACTTATTGCAATTAAGCGTTTTCATAGCGCTTTTATTCTCTTTTATCGCTTTTTATTTCAAGGCTATTTTAAAAGCAATGGTTTCATTTCCAATAGCTTCTTTTGTTGGGTAGACAGAAACCTCACTGTTATTTAGACGATTTAAAAGAACAACAGCCACCACAGGATTATAGCCTTCCTCCATAATGAACTTCGGATCAATCTCTACTAATTTATCTCCTCGCTGAACGATCATATCTTTTTTTATATTACTGGTAAACCCTTTTCCTTTTAATTCAATGGTGTCTAAACCAATATGAATTAATAATTTAATATTATTAGAGGTCGAAAGATAAATAGCATGTTTTGTCGAAGCAATCTGCTCTACTTTGCCATTGACGGGGGAATATATAGTTTTACCTGTTGGACGAATACCAAATCCTTCTCCAATAATTTTGTCTGCAAAAATGGGATCTTCAATTTCTTCTATTGGAATAATTTCCCCATCTACAACGGCCGGTAATTTTAAAACCGTATCATTTTCTTGATTCGATTCTTGTTTTTCAGAATACGGATGCATATTATTATTGTTTGTCAAATTTATTAGCTCCTTATTTTATTTTTATTCATACACACATTTCATTTTTAGAATACTACTTTTTTTGGTATTGTTATATTAAAGATAATTCAATTTAAACAAAATAACAATTATTTAATAAAAATATCTAAAAAGTTATAGAAAAGAGGGACTTTTATGAGTACTGGAACCATTATTGCGATTTCTATTGTAGTGATTTCTATCGTTGCTTTAATTATCGTTGGATTTATGACTTATAAAAAAATTAAGCCTACACTTAAAAATGTAGATTATTTAAATGAAGTTATTGATCAAAAAACAAAGTATTATACACGAGAAAGCCAACATCTAAATGAAAGAATTACCTTACTCACACAACGCGTTGAAGGAATTCAAAACGAAGCGGAAGTGAAGATGGTTTATTTTGAGGATTTTATGGATGAAAATGGGCAATTCCAATCATCCCTTCGTTACTTACAATCTCATGCAGGCGAATATACTAAAGGAATTTCTAGTAATATCGTGAATGAAGTAAAAGAAGATGGACCTCAAATAATAAAAACTTTTAAACGTGCATTCAAAAAAACTGCACAAAAACAAAAAATGCGTTATCAAAAATAACATAGAAAGTTGCGTGAACAAATGAAAAAAAACAACTGGCCACTACTTATTTTAGTTAGTCTGTTTTCTGCTGGTATTGCTTTATTATTTGCTCCAAAATCAGGGAAAGAACTTCGGAAAGATTTACAAAACAAGGCAAATGAAACTAAAGATTCAGTAAAAACAGGTGCAGATAATCTTAAAGAAGATTTTAAAGAAGCTTACTTTGAAGCTGAAAGAGAAGTTGAAAATGAATTGGCGCATTTAGATGAACGCCAACGTGAACTTCGTGAAACGATTTCCTCTATTGAAGAAGAATTAAATCATTAATTTTAAATATTTTAAAAGCTGCCTATGTGTATTTATTCGTCACGATGGGCAGCTTTTTATTTATACACCAGCGATTTCATCTTCTGGATAATATGTTAAAGAGGAGAATTTATTATATTCTTTAATAAATAATAATTTTACTGTTCCTCGTGCTCCTGATCGGTTCTTTTCAACTAATACTTCAACGACATTATCTTCTTCAACTTCCTCTTCGCCTTCCTCTGTCCGATAATAATCTTCTCTATACAAGAAAGCCACGATATCAGCATCTTGTTCTAAAGAGCCAGATTCTCGCAAATCACTTAGAATTGGACGTTTATCTTGTCTTTGTTCCACACTACGAGAAAGTTGTGAGATAGCAATAACCGGGACATTTAACTCCATTGCTAATTTCTTTAATTGTCGAGAAATTTCAGAAACCTCTTGCTGTCTAGATTCACGCCCTGAACCTTCAATTAATTGTAAATAATCAATAATAATTAAACCAATCCCACCACGTTCTTGCATAAGACGTCGAGATTTAGCTCGAATTTCTGAAACACGAATTCCTGGAGTATCATCAATAAATATATTTGCCTTAGATAGACTTCCCATTGCTACAAATAGTTTTTCAAATTCTTCTTCAGTTAATTTCCCTGTACGTAAATGATTAGCATTTATCGTTCCTTCTGCACAAAGCATTCGGTTAACAAGTTGGGTAGCTCCCATCTCTAAACTAAA
Source organism: Candidatus Atopostipes pullistercoris (assembly GCA_019116785.1). Classification (GTDB taxonomy): domain Bacteria; phylum Bacillota; class Bacilli; order Lactobacillales; family Carnobacteriaceae_A; genus Atopostipes; species Atopostipes pullistercoris. Next base: position 29,397 of record DXAZ01000086.1, on the reverse strand, counting down.
AATAGCCACATTTTCATCTGTTGAGGTTCCAATATTTTGAGCTATATTTAATGCAAAAGCGGTTTTCCCCACCCCAGGACGAGCCGCCAAAATTATCAATTCATCTTCATGCAAACCCGCTGTCATTAAATCCAAAGCTCGATAGCCCGAAGAAATTCCTGTAATTTCTTCATCGTTTTTATATAACTGATCAATTTCTTCCATACTATCTCGAAGAACATCACTTATTTTTATAAAACCACTTCTATTTTTACGTTCCGAAACTTCTAAAATCTTTTGTTCGGCGTGATCTAAGAGACTAGAGACTTCTTCTGATTCTTCATAGGTATCTGAAATAATATCTGTAGAAGCTTGAATAAGTCGACGTAATAACGAACGCTCTTCAACAATTTTGGCATAATACTCTACGTTCGCTGCAGTAGGTACCACATTTGATAGTTCTGCTAAATAAGGGGTACCTCCTATATCTTCTAATTGTCCACTTCTTTCTAATAAGTTTGCTACGGTAATGACATCAATTTCTTCATTTTTATCATTTAGTTCAATCATTACTTGAAAAATAAGTTGGTGAGATCGACGATAAAAATCATTTGCTTGAATGAATTCCATTGCTGAAATTAGTGCGGATGGTTGTAATAATATAGATCCTAATACAGATTGTTCTGCCTCAATATTTTGAGGAGGCATACGATCTCCCATCATCTCCATTGCCAAATATATCATCCTCTCCTAGTAATCTAATTCTTGTAGAATTGATAAAAAACAGCTCTTGTTCCTGTTTTCTTTTAAGAACAAGAGCTTATATAATTTATTTTTCCTCTATTGAAAGAGCCCGTACGGTTAGACTTGCTGTAACTTGGTTATGCAATTTTACTTCAACATTTTGCGTACCAAGAGAGCGCATTGGAATTTTTTGGGTGATTTTTCTTTTATCTACGCTAATATCTAACTGTTCTTTTATTGCATCTGCAATTTTTTTAGTTGTAATAGAACCGAATAAACGTCCATCTTCTGAAGCTTTTTCATAAATTTCTACTGGATTATTTTCCAATATTTCTTTTTGTTTTTTAGCTTCTTCTAACATCTCAGCTTCGTCACGTTTTTTAGCTTTAATTTGAGCTTTTAATTTACTTTTAGCACTTGCTGTTGCTTCTTTTGCGAATCCATTTTTAATCAAATAATTTTGAGCATACCCATTAGCTACTTCATGGATTTCTCCTTTTTTTCCAGTTCCTTTTACATCTTTTAATAAAATAACTTCCATTGCTATTCCTCCAATGTTTATTAAATATTTAATTCTTCAATTGCTTGTTTTAACTGCTCTTTTACTTCTAATATAGTTGAATTTTTAACTTGTGTAGCAGCATTTGTTAAATGACCGCCTCCACCCATTTTCTCCATCACTCGCTGTACATTAACTTTGCCTAAACTTCTGGCACTTACTCCTATTGTTTCTTCATCTATACGTATAATAACAAAAGAAGCTTCCACATCAGTCATAGAAAGAATAGTATCTGCTGCTTGTGCTGCTATAACTTGACGATGATAATCCTTTTCTTCTCCATGAGCGACTGCCATTCCTTTTGTGACAAATTCCATATTTTTAACAATTTCCATTCTTGTTAAATAATTCTCTGGAGATTCTTTCAACATTCGTTGAATAGTCGTTGTATTTGCTCCTACTGATTGTAAATAACTTGCCGCATCAAACGTTCTAGAACCAGTTCTCAGACTAAAGTTATTCGTATCTACTATTATACCACCTAACATAGTTGTTGCTTCAATACGATTTATTGAGTTGCTATCTGAAGAAACATACTCAAATAGTTCAGTGATTAATTCTGAAGCCGACGAAGCATACGGTTCGATATAAACTAAAATTGGTTTATCTGGGAACTCATCTCCTCGTCGGTGATGGTCAATAATCACTACTTTATTTGTCTCCTCATTCAAATAAGGGGCTATGGACATGGATGGTTTGTGATGATCTACCAACACAACTAAGTCTTCTTGAGAAATTTCTTCAAATGCTTCCTCTGGTGAAATAATATTTTTGGCTGTTTCGTGATATTTACTAATTTCATCCAATAAATTACTAATATCATTTCCAATTTTTTCTTGGTCAATAATTACCTTTGCATCTTTTCCAAGCATCATAGCAATTCTTGCTATACCTAAAGACGATCCAATTGCATCCATATCTGGGAACATATGACCCATCACATAAGTAGTTGGTGCTTGTTTTATTTGTTCTTGGAGTGCTTCACTAATCATACGAGAGCGAACACGCGTTCTTTTTTCCATCGGATTCGTATTCCCTCCATAATAGCGAGGTTCTTGCCCCACTTCTCTTACAATAGCTTGATCTCCTCCTCGGCCTAAAGCCAAATCCAAATCTTTTTGAGACAATTCAGCTAATTCGATAAAAGAAGCTTCACCATAAGAAACACCAATACTAACTGTCAACGGTAAATTTCTTTTAGATGTATAATCTCTGATGTTATTTACAATATTAAAATTTTCATCTTCTAATCGTTCAAGTTCATCGTGTCTTAATAGCAATAAGTATTTATCATTTTCTATACGTTTATAATAAATATTATGCTGCCTTGCCCAATTAGATAGATAAGTCGTCAATAAACTATTAAAATTAGAAATTGCTCGATCATCTAATCCTTTAATTAATTCATCATAATTATCTAAAAATAACCAGCCGATTACTGATCTATTTTTTTCTAATTCTTCTCGGATATGAATATAATATGAAACATTCTCCAAATAAATAACATGGATATCTTCTTCTACTCTAATACGATAATAATTGTCACGCCATTTTATTATTTTGTTTTCTGGAGCCTCTTCTTCCATAGCTTCTAAAATGCCATCAAAAACATCTTCTATTTTTCTACCAATAATTGGTTCAGTATCTTTAGAACCGGCTTGTAAATAAGGACTTAACCATTCAATCTCAAAATCATCATTATAGATAACAATTCCAATCGGAAGTTTAATTATAGCTTCATGTTCTCCACGTTTTATTCGATAACTTAAATTTGATATATAAGAATTCAAGTCTTCACTGGCACGCTCCGATAGCCGCCACAAAACGACATCCATTATTATGAATAATAATAGGACAAGTAAACCTAGCCATAGTTTTAAAACCACTGAAATAAAGATTATAGAAATTTGTATAGCGATTATTAATGAGACTACTTTATTTAATGAATCTATTTTAAAAAAAGAAGCTAATCGCTTATCTTTTAACGGTTTCATAAGAACTCCTTTTTGAATTTTCTTTACTAATCTTAGCACTTTTATCTTCTTATTTCCACATTTCTCCAGATATAATAAATTTAACTAATAAGTATTTATTCTTCACAAAATGTTCCACGTGAAACATTATCATTTTTTATTGTTATTATTTTTGTAAACTTTATAGTGCTTTTTAATTTTTTAGTTTAATCGTCATTCATTTATCGATTTTTTTACTTATATAACTAATTATCATTTTTCACTATATTATCTAATACCTACAAAATATTTCTTTAAAAAGTTCCACTTGAATCTTTAAAAGAATTTCATCTATTAATTTAACTCATCTTAAAATTAAGAAGCAACTATTTTGTTAAGACTAATGATTTTATTAATTATAATCAATCCTCTTATTTCTAATAAACAATCAGTAACTCTCAATATAAAAACCAAAAACTTTCTCATGCTTTTTCATTCATAAAAACATAGAATCACATAAAAAACTTAATTGAAAATTGTTAGTTTCAAAATAATTATTAACTATTGATTTTTTGCATAAGGATAATAAAAGAGACTAGAAAAAATCTAGTCTCCTATTGTTTAATATTTTTTGTTATTTTTTATTCTTCTGTTACAAATGGTAATAAGCCCATAATACGAGCGCGTTTAATTGCAGCAGAAACTTTTCGTTGGTTTTTAGCAGAAGTTCCAGTAACTCGACGTGGTAAAATTCTACCTCTGTCAGATACGAAACGACTTAATAAATCAACGTCTTTATAATCGACATATTCAATGTGATTTGCTGCTAAAAAATCTACTTTACGTCTTCTTCTTCCTCCACGACGTCCAGCCATATTCATTTCCTCCTTTTATAAGTGTAAATCAAAACGGTAAATCATCATCTGAGATATCTGTTACGTCTTCATTTGATTCAAAGGGATCTTCGTTATTTCCGAAGTCAATATTTGCAAATGGATTGTCGTTATTATTCGATGTGTTTTTATTCGATGCATTATTAGACTGTTGCGATTGATTATTGTTCGAGTAATTGTTGTTATAACTATTTGGATTATTTCCATAGTTACTATTACTTGCTTGTTGACCACCACCTGTTTGATTACGTCTGCTATCAGTAACAGATTTCGGTTCAAGCATTTGGAAATTATCTGCAACAACTTCAGTTATATAAACTGTACGTCCTTCATTATTTTGATAATTTCTTGTTTGAATAGATCCTGTAATACCAATTAAAGAACCTTTCACAGAAAAGTTTGCTAAAGTTTCGGCAAGTCCTCTCCATGCAACACAGTTAATGAAGTCTGTTTCTCTTTCTCCTTGAGCATTTGTGTAATTTCTTTCAACTGCTAAATTAAAAGACACAACAGCTATTCCACTACCTGTATAACGCAATTCAGGGTCTCTTGTAAGTCTTCCTACTAATGTAGTATTGTTAATCAATCTAAAGCTCCTCTCATAAATGTTCCACGTGGAACATTTTTTAGCTTATTAGTCTTCTAAATGGTCTAAACGAACAATCATGTGACGTAGAATGTTATCGTTAATTCTTGCTAAACGATCAAATTCATTAATTGCATCTGTTGAAGTTGAATCTAAGTTAACTACGTAGTAGTCACCTTCTGTATATCCTTCAATTTCATATGCAAATTTACGATTTGTATCCCAATATTCTGATTTTGTAATTTCTGCTCCGTTGTCAGTAAGAATAGCGTCAAAGCGTTCTACTAATTCTTTTTTCTGATCATCACCTAAGTCAGGACGAATAATATACAAAATTTCATGTTTGGCTGTTTTACTCATCGTATTGCACCTCCTTTTGGTCTTTTCGGCTCTTTAATAAAAAGAGCAAGGGGAGTAATTAATTAAATTATTACTCACTCGGAAAATATTACCATAAACCTTATGAGAAAGCAATTGTTTAAACGATTTTAAGAAAAATATGTCCATCCATAGTATTCTTGTCTAAAAAGAATAAATATCTGAATATGAACCAATAAAATGTTTTATAAAAATTGTTTCTGAACAATGTAATAATACAGATTATTTCTTATGAGTAACTAGAAAAAAATTAAGTAAAAATTATCGTATATGTTTGTTTTATTTTTAGATAACGGTTACAATTAAAGTGTATCAATCTCAATAAAAATACGAAAGGATTGTGACATGGCAATGAAAAAAATTATCAATAATCCCGATCAAGTCGTAGATGAAATGTTGAATGGCTTAGTATTCGCTTATGATTCATTAGTAGAACGTATTCCTGACACCATGGTTGTCCATAGAAAAGCAGAAAAAAATGGCAAAGTAGGTTTAGTCAGTGGTGGTGGGAGTGGACATGAACCTTCCCATGCAGGTTTTGTTGGAAAAGGTATGCTGTCAGCAGCAGTCGCTGGACAAGTTTTTACTTCTCCTACGCCTGATCAAGTCTTTGAAGGAATCAAGGCAAGTGATGAAGGAGCTGGAGTATTTTTAATTATCAAAAATTATACAGGCGATGTAATGAATTTTGAGATGGCTCAAGATTTAGCTGATTTAGAAGATATTAAAGTAGAAACAATTGTTGTTGATGATGACATTGCTGTAGAAGATAGTACTTATACTGCTGGTAAACGTGGGGTTGCTGGTACCGTTCTTGTGCATAAAATATTGGGAGCTGCTGCTGAAGAAGGAAAGTCTCTAGATGAAATCAAAGAATTAGCAGATCGTTTAATTCCAAATATAAAAACAATTGGAGTTGCATTAAGTCCAGCCACCAATCCTGAGGTTGGAAGTCCTGGTTTTGAGATTGAGGATGACGAAATTGAATATGGTGTGGGTATTCATGGAGAGCCTGGATATCGTAGAGAGAAATTAAAGCCTTCAAAAGAACTAGCTACTGAGCTTGTTGAACAATTGAAAAAAGCTTTTAATTGGAACAAAGGCGACGAATATGCTGTTTTAGTTAATGGAATGGGTGCTACGCCATTGATGGAGCAATTTGTTTTTATGAATGATGTAAAAGAATTATTAGTAAATCATGAAGGATTAAATTTATCTTTTAGAAAAGTTGGAGATTATATGACTTCTATTGATATGGAAGGTCTTTCTTTAACACTAGTTCGATTAGAAGATAAAAAATGGTTAGATTATTTAAATATGCCAGTTGACACAATTTCATGGTAAAAATGATCAATTAATAATCAAATTCTAGAGAGTGGGATGTCTATGATTGAAAAAGTAAGCAAATGGATTGAATTATTCGGACAAAAGGTTACTCAAAATAAAGAAACGCTAAATAAATTAGATACTGCCATTGGAGATGGCGATCATGGAAGTAATTTAACACGTGGGGCTGCAGCTATCCAAGAAAAAGCTGAAGAAACAACCTATGATAATCTCTCTAAATTATTTCAAGATGTCGGAATGACCTTAGTAAGTAAAGTGGGTGGCGCTTCTGGTCCTTTATATGGATCAGCTTTTATTGAAATGGCCAAGAAAGCGAAAGAAACAGAAGACATTGGTGAACTGTTAGAAGCCGGTTTAAATGGCATTCAAAAAAGAGGGAAAGCAGAAGTAGGAGAAAAAACAATGGTTGATGAATGGGCTCCAGTCATTGATCATATACAGTCTGGTTCCTTTACGGATGAAATTATTCAAGAAAGCTTAGAAAGTACAAAAGATATGAAAGCTACAAAAGGTAGAGCTTCTTATTTAGGAGAGCGTTCTATTGGACATATCGATCCTGGTGCGCAATCTAGTGCCTATTTCTTTGAAGCTTTGCTAGAATCGGGGGTATTAGATGACAAATAAGTATGGAATTTTATTAGTTTCTCATGTCGAAGAAATTACAGATGGTTTATTAAGATTATTGAAACAAGTAGCTGGTGATGTCTCTATAAAAACAGCTGGTGGGACGGATGATGGAGAAATCGGAACTAATTTCGAAAAAATAAGTCAAGTTCTTAATACTTTCGAAGAAGAAACAATACTAGCTTTTTATGATTTAGGGAGCGCTAAAATGAATTTAGAGATGGCTATGGAATATAGTGATAAAGAAATTAAATTATATGAAACAGCCTTTATCGAAGGAGCTTATGTAGCCGCTTCTTTATTGCAAACGGATGTAGATTTAGAAGTCATTGAAGAACAATTAAAGCCACTTGTTATAAAAGAATAAGTTAAAAAATACTTGAAAAATAAAAAGAACCTCAAAAGAAATGAGGTTCTTTTTATTTTTCATTTTAAGGAATAAGTCCAAATAATAATGCAGCAATGGCTCCACCAAGCAATGGACCTACTACTGGAATCCATGCATAGCCCCAATCTGAATCTCCTTTATTGGATATAGGTAAGATTTGATGAGCAATGCGCGGCCCAAGGTCACGTGCAGGATTAATCGCATATCCTGTTGTACCACCTAGTGACATCCCGATTGAAACAATTAATAACCCCACAACAATTGGGTTTAATCCGTCTGTAAATGATCCTCGACCAAAAGCTAAAATACCAAAAACGAGAACAAACGTTCCTATAATTTCTCCGATTAAGTTAGATGAAGTATCACGAATCGCTGGTGCTGTAGAAAATACTGCTAACTTTGTCATTTGATCTTCTGTCTCATCAAAATGAGGTCTGTAATGAATCCATACTAAGGTAGCTCCTACTATGGCTCCTGCCATTTGGGCAAGAACATAAGGAAGAACACTCCCCCAAGGAAGGTCTCCTGAAATAGCCATTCCTAAAGTTACTGCAGGATTAAGGTGCGCTGGAGAGAGATAACCGGATACGAATACAGCCATCGTTACAGCAAGCCCCCAACCGAATGTAATAAGTACCCAACCTGTATTTTCTGACTTTGTTTTCTTCAACACATCTGCTGCAACTACACCATCACCTAATAAAATCAATACAAGTGTTCCAATAAATTCCCCCAGCATTTGCTGAGCCAGTGTTGTATCCATAAATAACAACTCCTTATATTCTTTTATTTTCTTAAATTTTTAAGTTGTATATGTGAAATTGCTTCTTCCAATTGTTTTAGATAATTTTCTTTTTCTTTCTCTGACCACTCTAAATAACGAGCCATATAATCTACAACATCATTTTTCCAATGGTCAATATTTTCAGATGAAAATAACAAAATTTCTGTCCGTCTTAAAAAGAAATCTACGGGAGACAATACACTTTCATATTCAAGCGCATAACGTAGGGCTAACTCTAATTTCAATGGTAAATCTTTTCTCTCTAAATCGTCTATTAGAGAGAATACAATTTCGGCATTAGTTCCATACCAATGAATTAAATACCTAGATTCGGCTTCTGTAAGGCCGATTTCTGTTCCTTTAGAAATATTTTTTTGAATATACTCTTCTAACGTCGTATTTGGAGGTAAATTTCCTCCAGACAATGAAATATGTTTTGTATTCCCTTCCGGATACGTCTCTCCTGTTTTCATTTTTAATTCATCTTCAATCGTCATAAATGTATCTTCTGCCATTAGTCGATAATCTGTAAGTTTTCCTCCTGCTATAGTGACTAATCCTGCTTCCGAGACAAAAACATCATGCTTTCTTGAAATTCTAGAAGCATCCATTGCCCCTTCTTCTAAGATTAGAGGTCGTAAACCAGCCCAGCCAGCTTCAATATCCTCAATTGTCAAATGAACATCTGGGAAACGATAGTTAACAGCTTTCAACAAATAATCGATATCTTCTTGTGTGATAGGTGGTTCTATAAGTTCCCCTTCGTATGGCGTATCTGTCGTTCCAAAATATGTTTTGTTCCCTCGCGGAATAATAAAAATCATCCGCTCATCGGCTAATCCTGTATCGGTATATATCGTACGCTTCACAGGTAATTTCTCTTCATCAACCACTAGATGAATTCCTTTAGTTGGATACATTCGGTTTTCTTCTAATACATTCTGCAAACTGCGAGTTTTATCTGACCAAGGACCTGTAGCATTTACCACCACTTTTGCATAAATATTAAACGTTTCTTGAGTTAAAGTGTCTTCAGCTAAAACACCAATGATATGATCATTTTTATCATAAATAAAATCAATAGCCTTTACATAATTGGCCATTAATGTCCCTAATTCATGTGCTTTTTTGATGATCTCTATAGTTAAACGTGCATCATCATTCACATAATCTAAGTATAATCCTCCATTAATTAATCCATCTTCTTTAATCCCTGGTGCTTCTTTTAAGACTTCATCTCTTGAGATAAAATTATACGACCAAGTGTCATCTACTTCGGCTAAGTGATCATATAAATCTAAAGCAATATCTGAAGAAAAGGCTGTGAAAGAGGCACCTTCTTCTTCATAAACGGGTAGTAACATCTTCTCTGGCTGAACAATATGAGGAGCATTGTTACTAATCACTTTCCGTTCTTTCAAAATCTCAGCAACCAATTCCACTTCAAATTGTTTTAAATAGCGTAAGCCTCCATGAACTAATTTAGTTGAACGGCTAGAGGTTCCTGCAGCAAAATCTTGCATCTCAATTAACCCTGCATTCAAATCTTTAGCTCCTGCTTGTAATGCTAAACCAGCTCCAGTAATTCCTCCACCAATAATTAATAAATCTAAGTGCTCAGAAGCTAACCTTTCAATGGCCTCAGTTCTCGTTTTTGAGGAAAATTTCATCCTTTTACTCCTCCCTCTGATTAAAAATATTTATATGGATTCAACCTCTATCTCAAATCATTTTAAGTAAGATAGAGGCTGACATCCATTACTTTTAATTCTATTCATCTTTCTTTCTAGGTTTATGTTTGAAGACTCTCGTTGCCTCTACAGCTGCTTGCCAGCCTTCATATAAATCATCACGTTCCTCTTGAGACTTTTCAGGTTCAAAGGTTGCATCTTTTTCCCAATATTTTTTCACTTCATCAATATCTTTCCAAAAACCTGTAGCAAGTCCTGCTAAATAAGCAGCACCTAAGGCAGTTGTTTCCATAATTTTTGCGCGTTCGATTGTTGTACCTAAGATATCTGCTTGAAATTGCATTAAGAAATCATTATTCGCTGCTCCTCCATCTACACGCATAGTAGGGATTTCAACTCCTGAATCTTTTACCATGGTGTCTAAAACATCTCGTGATTGATAAGCAAGAGATTCTAAAGTAGCACGGATAAATTGTTCTTTAGATGTTCCACGGGTTAAGCCAAAGACTGCCCCTCTAGCATCTTGATCCCAATGAGGAGCCCCCAATCCTGTAAAGGCTGGTACAACGTAGACGTTATCAGTCGAATCTACCCTTTCCGCATATCTTTCAGATTCTGGAGATTCCCGGAACATACGCATTTCATCACGTAACCATTGAATGGCAGATCCAGCCACAAAGATACTTCCCTCTAGTGCATAAGTAACTTCTCCATTTAAACCATAAGCAATTGAAGTTAATAGTCCATTCTCTGATTTTATTGGTTCCTTACCTGTGTTCATGATAAGGAAGGCACCTGTTCCGTAAGTATTCTTTACCATTCCTTTTTCAAATGCTGTTTGCCCCACTAAAGCAGCTTGTTGGTCTCCAGCAATTCCAGCGATAGGTACAGATTCACCATAAAAATGCTCCGGAATCGTTACCCCATATTCTTCAGAAGAAGAACGTACTTCTGGAAGCATAGCTTTTGGAATATCAAGTAACTCTAATATCTCATCATCCCAGTCTAAATCATAAATATTAAATAACATCGTTCGACTTGCGTTTGAATAATCTGTGATATGAGCTTCTCCACCCGTTAATTTCCACAATAACCATGTATCAATCGTACCGAAGAGTAATTCACCTTTTTCTGCTCGTTCCCTTGCCCCATCCACTTTATCTAAAAGCCATACAATTTTCGTTGCTGAAAAATAAGAATCGATTACTAATCCTGTCTTATCATGAAATAATTTCGTATGTCCCTCTTCAATCAGTTTATCTGCTATCTCAGATGTTTGCTTAGATTGCCATACAATCGCACGATGAATTGGTCGTCCGGTTTCTTTATCCCAAATGACAGTTGTCTCACGTTGATTGGTAATCCCAATACTGTCAATCTCTTTTGGATTAAGACCCGACTCTATTAAAACACCTGCAATAACTTGAAGTGTTTTAATCCAAATTTCATTCGCATCATGTTCTACCCAACCTGGATATGGGTAATATTGCTCAATTTCCCTTTGAGAGGTCCACTTCGGCTGTCCTTCCTTATCGAAAATAATTGCTCGCGTACTCGTTGTTCCTTGGTCAATCGCCATAATATAATTTGCCATAGAACTAACATCCTCCTTATATAATGATAATGATAGGGCTTACATTAATTAAATAATATCATAGAACTGTTGACAAACAAAGGGAATTCTCTTATTTCTTTCCTTGATGTAAAAGAATGTTCCTTGACTCATTTTTTATTTTTAAACAATAAATTAAAATTTTAAAAAACACCATTTAAACAGGGTAAATTAACGTTCTCCTGTTTAAATGGTGTTTAAGTTAAAGAGGTTCTATTTTATATTTATTCTTCATCTGAATCCGTTAAATCATCTTCAGCACGATGAAGGAGTTCGTCAACCTCATCGGGACGTTCAGATAATTCTTCTGAAGCTGGAAGTTTATCAGACGGATCTTTATTTTCGTCCTCATCTTCTTCTGTTGGATCCACTACACATAATGTAGAGATCGATTGCTCTTCATCTAAACGCATGAGTCGAACACCTTGTGTATCTCGACCTGTCTTTGAAATATTACTGGCTTCAAATCGGATAATAATCCCTTCATTGGTAATTAATAAGATATCTTCATCGCCAATAATAGTAGATAATCCAACAAGTGAGCCATTACGTTCAGTAATTTTAAAGGTTTTTACTCCTTTTCCTCCACGTCTTCGAATCGAATATTGAGCTGCCTCAGTCGCTTTACCGTATCCATTTTCTGAAATGGTTAAAACATAACTATCATCAGTTAAAATACCCGCTCCTACTACAAAATCACCTTCACGCAAGCTAATTCCACGAACTCCTGTCGCATTTCGACCCATAGAACGAACATCTTGTTCACTGAAACTAACAGCATAGCCATCTTTTGTACCAATAATAATATTTTGATGTCCATCCGTTAAGCGAACAGAAATTAATTCGTCCCCTTCGTTTAGTTTAATCGCAATTAGACCACTCGTACGAACATTTTGAAATTCTGTAGCCTCTGTACGTTTAACGGTTCCTTGTTTTGTTGCAAAGAAGAGCTGCTCGCCCTCTTCTGGCTTTTCATTTAAGCTAACAACCGCTTGAATTTGTTCATCATTAGCAATACCTAAAAAGTTCAAAGCAGGAATTCCTTTTGCTGTACGACTGTATTCAGGAATTTCATATGCTTTTGCTTTATATACTTTCCCTGTATTTGTAAAGAATAAAATCATATCATGTGTAGATGTTGATAGAATAGTTTCGACAAAATCATCGTCATTAGTAACCATTCCTTTAACTCCACGACCTCCACGATTTTGTGTTTTAAATTCGGTAATAGGCATTCGTTTCATATATCCATTGTGTGATAAAGTAATGACAACTTCTTCTTCTTCAATTAAATCCTCGTCTTCAATACTTAATGCTTCTCCAACCATTAATTCTGTACGACGATCATCTCCATATTTATCAGCTATTTCGGTCATTTCTTCATCAATAATAGAATCAATACGTTTTGGATTGGCTAAAATATCTTTTAAATCAGAAATTAACGCTTTAAGTTCTTGATATTCTTCTTCAATTTTTTCTCGTTCTAATCCAGTTAATCGAACCATTCGCATATCTAATATCGCTTGTGCCTGTCTATCACTTAGTTCATATTGTGTCATTAAAGCTTCTTTTGCGATAGCTCCTGTTTCTGAATTACGAATAATCGAAATAATCGCATCAATATGATCTAAAGCAATACGTAATCCTTCTAAAATATGAGCACGTGCTTCAGCTTTTTCTTTATCAAATTGTGTACGACGACGAATGATCTCACGTTGATGGTCCAAATAATAAACTAAGATTTCTTTAAGGTTTAATGTACGTGGAACACCATTGACAATCGCTAACATGTTGAAACCAAAAGAAGTTTGCAATGAGGTCATTTTGAATAAGTTATTTAAAATGACTGCTGCTGAAGCATCTCTACGAATATCAATGGTAATCCGCATACCTTCTCGATCCGATTCATCATTTAGAGCAGTGATTCCTTCAATACGTTTATCTCGAGCAAGTTCTGCAATCTTTTCAACCAATTTAGCTTTATTTACTAAATATGGAATTTCATCAACGATAATTCGTTCACGACCATTTTCTTCTTCAATCCGTGTTTTTGCCCGAACTTGGATAGACCCTCGACCGGTATCATAAGCTTTTCGGATACCAGATTTTCCAAGGACAATTCCTCCAGTTGGGAAATCAGGACCCGGAAGAACTTCCATCAAATCAGCGGTAGTTGCCTCTGGATTTTTTAGAATTACTCGACAAGCATTGATTGTTTCTCTTAAATTATGTGTAGGAATATTCGTTGCCATCCCTACAGCAATACCACTAGCTCCATTCACTAAAAGGTTTGGAAATTTCGCTGGTAGTACAGTTGGTTCGGATTCATTCCCATCATAATTTTCTTGAAAATCTACTGTATTTTTATTGATATCGCGAAGCAATTGTAAAGCAATTTTACTCATTCGTGCTTCTGTATAACGCATAGCCGCTGCTTGATCGCCATCAACAGAGCCAAAGTTACCATGGCCATCAACTAAAGGATAACGATAACTAAAGTCCTGAGACATACGTACCATAGCATCATAAATGGCAGAATCCCCATGTGGGTGATATTTCCCCATAACATCTCCAACAATACGTGCTGATTTTTTATGCGCTTTATCGGGCGTATTTCCTAGTTCATTCATTCCATAGAGAATTCGACGGTGAACCGGCTTTAATCCATCTCGAACATCTGGAAGGGCTCGAGAGACGATAACACTCATCGAATAATCTAAGAATGATTTTTGCATTTCTTGGGAAAGTTGTATTTCCTCAATTCCACTTCTATTTTCAGCCAACTTTTAAAACTCCTCCCACTTCATTACGTTCTTTGTGTACAGTCATAACTAAATATCAATATTTTCAACATACCGAGCATTTTCTTCAATAAATTTACGACGAGGAGGAACTTTATCTCCCATTAACATGGTCATCACACGATCCGATTCTTTTGCATCATCAACATGCACGCGTGTTAATCTTCTAGAATCTGGATCCATTGTAGTCTCCCAAAGTTGATCTGCATCCATTTCTCCAAGACCTTTATAACGTTGTACCGCTGGTTTTGGTGAGCTTGGAATCGTCTGTAAATACTCTTCAAGTTCATCGTCTGAATCAAGATAAACAGAAGTTTTTCCTTGACGAACTTGGTATAAAGGTGGTTGAGCCACATAAATATACCCTGCCTCAATTGCTGGACGCATATATCGGAAAAATAATGTCAACAACAATGTCCGAATATGCGCTCCATCGACATCTGCATCCGTCATAATAATTAATTTATGGTATCGAGCTTTTTCAACATCGAACTCTTCACCAAATCCAGTTCCCATTGCAGTAAATAAAGTTCGAATCTCTTCATTCGCTAAAATACGATCAATAGAAGCTTTTTCAACATTTAAAATTTTACCTCGAATCGGTAAAATTGCTTGAAATAAACGTGAACGTCCTTGTTTTGCAGAACCACCCGCTGAATCACCCTCAACAATGAATAATTCTGAAATTTCAGGATCTTTCGACGAACAATCAGCTAATTTTCCGGGTAAATTACTGATTTCTAAGCCACTTTTTTTCCGTGTAACTTCTCGTGCACGTTTCGCTGCCACTCTTGCTTTTGAAGCAAGATCTGCTTTTTCTATAATTTGTTTTCCAATTTTAGGGTTTTCCATTAAGAAGCGATCAAAATTCACTGAAAATAGTCGATCAACAATCGTACGAACCTCTGAATTACCTAATTTCGTTTTTGTCTGACCTTCAAACTGAGGATCCGGATGTTTAATACTAATAATCGCTGCTAGACCTTCACGAACATCTTCTCCTAAGAAGTTATCATCATCGTCTTTTAAGTAATCATTTTTTCGAGCATAATCATTAATTACTCGAGTCAAAGCAGATTTAAAACCAGACTCATGTGTTCCTCCTTCATGAGTATGAATATTATTAGCAAAACTCATCAAATTTAAGTGATAACCTGTTGTATGCTGTAAAGCAACCTCAACAATAATGTCATCTTGTTCATCAGATAAGAAAATCGGTTCTTCATATAAAACATCTTTATTTTCATTTAAATATTCTACATAACTTTTAATTCCACCACCGTATTGATACTCTATTCTATGTGGTTCTTCTTCTCGCTCATCAGTCAAGTGAATCGCTAGATCTCGATTCAAATAAGCTAATTCTTGACTACGGTTAGAGAGGGTATCGAAATTGAATTCAATGCTCTCTTTAAAAATTTCTTCATCCGGTCTAAATAAAACTTCTGACCCTGTTAAATCTGTTTCACCAATGATTTCCATATCATTAACAGGAACACCTTTTTCAAATCTTTGGTAATAAATATTACCTTCTCGATATATTCTATATTCCAACAAACTTGAAAGAGCGTTAACAACGGCTGCTCCAACCCCATGTAAACCACCAGACACTTTGTAACTACCGCCTCCGAACTTACCTCCAGCATGTAATACGGTAAAAACAGTTTCAGAAGCAGGTCGTCCTGTTTTGTGTTGAATATCAACCGGAATCCCTCGACCATTATCTGTTACACGAATATGATTATCTGGCTCAATAACTATATTGATTTCATCTGCAAAGCCTGCCATTGCTTCATCAATTGAATTATCTACAATTTCCCAGACTAAATGATGAACACCTTCAATCCCTGTTGAACCTATATACATTCCAGGGCGTTTTCTAACGGCTTCTAATCCCTCAAGTACCTCAATTTGACTTGCATCATAACTATCAGGCAAATGTTTCATTTTATCTTCCATTTATACTCTCCAATCTTTCAAACGCTTAAAATAACTATGAATTTATTTCTTCTTCGTTTTCTTTATTTATTATCGTTCCCTCGTCTACATAGAAAATGAGCGGGTGATTCAATAACTCCATTTGCACCCCGTCCAAACTTGTTGTTGTAATAAAGGTTTGAACTTTATTTTGTATGGAGCTTAATAAGTGAGTTTGACGACTATCATCCAGCTCACTTAAGACATCATCTAATAATAAAATAGGATACTCTCCAGTAATTTCATTCATTAATTCAATTTCAGCTAACTTTAAACTTAATGCTGTCGTTCTCTGTTGCCCTTGAGAACCATATCTTTGCACATTTTTACCATTCACATAAAAGATTAAATCATCTCGATGCGGACCAAGGGTAGTCGTTCCTTGATCTATTTCTTGTTGTTGGGCTGATTTATACAACTCTTTTAATCGGTTAAAAATTTCTTCAATACTTAATTCATCCGTGATATCAGGGAGAGCTTTATAGGTGATTTTTAGATGTTCTTTACCATTAGAAATATCTATTTGAACTTGCTGCGCCCATGCATTCAGCTGGTTTACAAACTTGAAGCGATAAAATAACACTTCAGCTCCTTCAGCAGCTAGTTGTTCAGTTAAGACGTCTAAATAGATTTGATCAAATTTAGGGGAATGTTTTGCTTGTTTTAGAAATTGATTACGTTGTTTTAAAATTTGTTGGTACTGAACAAGATGATGTAAATAGATTTTATTCATTTGTCCCAATTCCATATCTATAAATTTACGGCGAATAGATGGCGAACCTTTTACTAAAGATAAATCTTCTGGAGCAAATAAAATCACATTCAGCTGCCCAATATAATTACTCAACTTTTTTTGTTCTAAGTGATTCAATTTTGCATTTTTTCCTCGCTTAGACAAAATAATCTCCATTGGAACTGAATGTGACTTTTTATTCAATTCTCCTTTAACTTTAGCAAAATCACTTTCCCATCGAATAAGTTCTCGATCTTTAGAGGTCCGATGGCTTCGAGACATTGCTAAAAAATAAATACTCTCAATTAAATTGGTTTTACCTTGAGCATTTTCTCCAATCAATACATTAATTGAAGGTGAAAAGGATAGTTCTAAGGACTCATAATTTCTAAAATTTTGTAAGGCAATGTCTTTTAAATACATTATGGAAGAGTCTCATTTGATGATTTTATTTGAAATTCACCGATATTTGGAATAGAGATAATATCTTGATTGTATAATTTCTTTCCTCGGCGGTTTTCTGGCTCATTATTTACAAATACTTCCATTTGTTGCAAAAATGGTTTAGCCATACCTCCGCTGGATATAATATCTGTCAATTTTAAAAATTGACCAAGCGTAATATAAGAATCATGAATTTCTACTAATGTTCTATCCATTAAAATGCTCCTTTATTTTTCAGTACTTGCTCTGTTTATCTATTATACTTGAAAAAGAAGGAAAATTCAATTTTAAACGCGTATTTAAGGCTATATATCGCCTCTATTGCTTTTTTAACTCTTTATATTAAAAATGGGTTTTATAAAAGATATGGCTCAAAAATCAAAAAAAGTGGTTTTTATAAAAACCACTTTTTTCTAATAATTCTATATTTATTTTGAATTTATCGAGCTGCTGCTGATGTTCGAATTGGTGTAATTAATTGAACAAAATCATAATTATTTTCAGATTCTGCTGGAACAATAACAAAAGGACGTAAAGTAGAGATTAATTTTAAAGTCACTTCTCCACTTTCGAAAGTATTTAAGGCATCTCTTAAATAATCCGGATTAAATGAAATTTCAACTTCATCTCCTGAAATGGATTTGCAAGGAACATCTTCTTCTACAAAACCAACTTCTGGAGAATTACTGGTTAGTTGAATATGATCATCAGTTACTGACAGTTTAACAACATTATTTTTTCCTGCATGAGAAAGTAATGATGTACGTCCAACTGCTCCTTTCAAGGTTTGAACATCTAAGGTTAGCTGAGTAGAAGATTCTTCTGGAATTAACTGATCCGTTTGTGGATATTTTCCTTCGAGTAAACGAGAATAGAAATATGTATCTTCTGTTGTAAATAAAATCTGATTTTCAGCTAATGCAACATTCACTTCTTCGATATCATCCGTCAATATTTTTGAAAGTTCTAATAGACTATTTCCTGGAATAACAATTTGAAACGCTAACTCTTCTGGAACATTTACAGGAATAATGCGTTGACTTAATCGATGGCTATCGGTTGCTACAGCTTTAAGTTTTCCTTCCTGAATAGAAAAATTAACTCCTGTTAATATCGGGCGACTTTCATGTTTAGAAACCGCAATAACTGTTTGTTCAATTACACGTTTTAATAAACGAACAGATAATGTGAAGGAATCACTAGTATCAATTTCTGGTAAATAAGGGTAACTAGAAGCATCTAATGCATTAATCGTAAAAAATGAATTGGCAGAAGTAATCGATGCTTGCAGTTGCGTATTTACTTCAAAAGTAAAAGTATCATCCGATAATCGATTAATAATGTCCGCAAAGAAACGAGCAGGTTGTAAAACAATAGCCCCTGTTTCTTCAATGACAAGTTGAGCCTTCTCATCTTCTACATATAATTTAGTTTCAATAGAAATATCTGAATTACTACCGGTAAGTTTTAGTCCATTATTTTTAGCTTCTATTTTTAATCCCGTAAGAATTGGGATTGTTGTTTTATTAGAAATAGCTAGTTGTACATCACGTAATTTTTTCAACAATTCTACACGATTCACGGTAAATTTCATTCTATCTGCTCCTCTTCTCATACTTTTTGTCTTTTATAGTATAGCACAATATTTGATGTTTTTATGTTTTATAATTTCAGAATTTGAGGCTCATTTAATTAAATTAATTATATAAATAACTTAGTAATAGTAGTAGGGCCTGTGGATTCTGTGGATAATTAAAATAATCGTTTAAGAGAATTACTTTTCCACTGTGGATAACTTGTGGATTAAAATGTGCCTAACTTAAAAGTTATACACAGAACCTTAAAGACGATCTTTTATTTCTTCAATTTCTCTTTTCATTTTTGGATCTTCTTCTAGAACTTTCGTAATTTTTTCATGGGCATGTAAAACAGTTGTATGATCTTTCCCGCCAAATTCAGCACCTATTTTAGGAAGCGAAGCCCCTGTGAGTTCTCTAGCTAGATACATAGCGATTTGTCGGGGGGTTACTATAGCTTTTACACGACGCTTTCCTTTCAAATCATCTACTGTAACATGATAATAACTGGCCACGTCTTTTTGAATTTTATCAATAGTGACTTCTTTATCAGAATCCTTGATCATACTCTTCAAGGCATCTGCCGCAAGACTGGTTGAAATCTCGCGATTTTGCATGGTTGAAAAAGCCTGAACTCGCACTAATGCTCCTTCTAGTTCACGGATATTTGAATCAATCTGACCGGCGATATAACTTAAGGTGTCATTTGGAATCTCTAAACGTTCCGCGTCAGCTTTTTTTCTTAAAATTGCAATTCGTGTTTCTAAATCCGGTGGAGTAATATCTACGGATAGTCCCCATGCGAAGCGTGAAACTAGACGTTCTTGAAGCTTTGGAATTTCATTGGGTAAGCGGTCACTGGTTAAAACAATTTGTTTTCTATCATCATATAAAGCATTGAAAGTATGGAAGAATTCTTCTTGTGTTCCCTCTTTATCTGCAAAAAATTGAATATCATCCACTAAAAGTAAGTCTACCGTACGATATTTATTACGAAATTCTTCTTGTGTTCGATTTTGAATAGACATAATAAAATCATTGGCAAAGGTTTCACTGGATACATATTTTACATTTTTATCTGGATTGATACTCAAGTACTGATGACCAATTGCATGCATTAAGTGTGTTTTACCTAAACCAACACCCCCATAGAAAAACAAAGGATTGTAGATGGTTCCGGGTTCTTCAGAAACCACCAGAGCTGCTGCATGAGCCATCTGGTTTCCTTTCCCGATAACGAAAGTGTCAAAGGTATATTTACTATTTAGTTCACTTGCTTGATGGATAGTTGGTGTACTTGGAATTTCTATTGTTTCTTCTTCTTGATCTTGTTGGTCTTGTTCATCTTTTGTTATAAATCGAGGTGTGATTTCTTGTCCAGCATATTCATAAACATATTCAACAATTCTAGTCGCAAGATGATTTTCCCAATATTCTTTATGTAAGGTTGTTGGAACTTGAATCATGATCGTCTGATTAGAAACAGTAAGAACTTGTGCACTATCAATCCACGTATCGAAACTAACTTTGGAAAGATCTTCTTTAAATTTATCTTTTAAATAAATCCATAGGCTATTTTGATCTTCTAACACGTGGTTTCTCTCCTTTATAAGTAATATGGTATCTTTTATTTTATCATGTGTTTGAATAGTTTTCCACAGAATAATTAAATTGTGCATAAATAAATTCAGAGCTTGTGTCAAAGTTATCCACATAGTGAGTAAGTTTTGTGGATAATAAAATATAAACTTCTCTTAAAATCAGTTTTGTGGATAACTTATTGAAAAATAAAAGCCTTTATCTAAGAGATTATTAGTAGTTATGCACATGTTTTGTGGATATGTTAACAATTTATAAACATGGGTGTGGAATAAGAAAAAAGCATAAAAAATTGTGTGGATAACGCAAAAAAGAAATTTTAGCATACACATAGAATGTGGATAAGTTTTAATAAAAAGTGAATAAAAATTTCATTGATAAACATTCTCCTGCTTTATGCAACTAAGACAAGGTATCGTATGGATGGGACATTTTCATTTGTTAACTATTGAGACAATTTCATATGTTAATGACAATAATGACAGAAAATTAAAAATCTAGTTGACAAGAATGGCATTTTTTCATAAAATGGGTTAGTCTGTTCGCATGGTAATAATGTTATATTATATTTTAGTGAATAAATGATTGTTCAATGAATTCAGGAGGTGTTTTTAAATGTCAGAAGGATTAACATATCAACCAAAAAAACGCAAAAGAAAAAAAGTTCACGGATTCCGTAAACGAATGAGTACTAAAAATGGACGTAGAGTTTTAAAAAACAGACGTCGTAAAGGTAGAAAGCGTCTGACTCATTAATTATGAAGAATACGTTTCATAAAAAACTAAGCGACAGGATCTCATGATAATGAGTGAACGTCGCTTTTTTGTTTTTTAAGAAAGTGAAATTTATCATAATTAAAAAAGAAGGGAAGTAAAAAGATGAAAAAAGCTTATAGAGTAAAGTCAGAAAAAGACTTTCAAAAAGTTTTTAGTCGTGGTCAATCTAAAGCAAACCGTCAATTTGTAATCTATAAACTTCCTAAAGAGGGACAAGATCATTTTCGTGTAGGAATTTCTGTAGGTAAAAAGATTGGAAATGCGGTTACTCGAAATCAAGTGAAAAGAAGAATACGTCACGCCTTAATGGAATTAGATAAAGAAAAAAAATTTAATCAAGAACTTGATTTTATAGTGATTGCCAGAAAACCAGTCAGCCAAATGGATTATTTAGAAATAAAAAAGAGTCTTCTACATGTATTGTCTCTTTCCCATGTTATTTCACATGAACTTTGATAAAAGATGCATATATAAGGACTTATTTAATGTATACTATAGTAGAATAAATTGAATATATTTTAGGAGAGAAGAATAGTGAAAGAGTTTTATAAAAAGAATAAACGGATGCTCCTCACATTTACGCTTTTAGGGTTTGTTGTCATTTTAAGCGCTTGTGGGGCTTCTACAGAGCCGATTGGTCCTGATAGTAGTGGTTTTTGGGATGGAGTTATTATTTATAATTTATCTCAATTTATTTTATGGCTTTCAGATCTACTAGGTGGGAGTTATGGTTTAGCTGTTATTGTATTTACCGCCTTAGGGCAAATTATTTTGTTACCATTAACGAATTATCAACAAAAAAGTATAGAAAAAACACAAGAAATTCAACCTCAGCTAGAAGAATTGCGTGAGAAATATTCATCTAGAGATGAAGAGACACAGGCGAAATTACAAGAAGAAACAAAAAAATTACAAGATGAAGCGGGCGTAAATCCATTAATGGGTTGCTTACCGATGTTAGTTCAAATGCCAGTTTTTATCGCCTTGTATCAAACGGTTGTTCGTACACCGGAATTAGCAACTGGTCATTTCTTATGGTTAGAGTTAGGCTCATCTGACCCTTATTATATTTTACCATTGCTGGCTGCGGCCTTTACTATGGCAAATAGTATGTTAATGTCTTATGGAAATCCGGCAGCAAAAACAAATGCAACAACATTTATAATGCCTGTAATGATTTTTTTCATTACGTTTAGAGTTTCTAGTTCATTAGCTTTATATTTTGCAACTTCTAATGCAACACGAGCTATCATTACTTTGATTTTCAACAATCCATTTGTTAAACGTAGAAAACTTAAAGAAAAAGAAGAAATGGAAAAAGAAAAAGAACGTCGTAGAAAAAGAGCGATCAATAAAGCTAGAAAAACTGGTCGAAGTGTAAGAAAATAATTTTTTGTTATAATAATATTAGATGAAATAAAATGACTATGATCTAATGGAGGGTAGACTCGTGAAGGAAAAATATATTGCACAAGCAGCAACACAAGAAGAAGCTATTATTAAAGGTCTTAATGCATTAGGTATTACTAAAGACGAAGCGAAGATTACAGTAGAAGAGCCTGGTAAAAAAGGTTTTTTAGGAATTGGTCAAAAAGATGCTGTTGTGATTGTTGAGAGAACAGAAGAAGTAAATCTTGTCGATGAATTATTCAATGATGATTTAGAACTAGAGCGAAAACAACCATCCACACCAAAAGAAGCTCCAAAAGAAGTTAAAAAAGAAAAAGTTACACAATCAACCAATAAACAAGAAATCAAAAATGAACAAGAAGCCAAAGTGGAAGAATCTAAGATGAGTGTAGAAGAACTTACTGAAGGTCGTGATTCGACTGAAGTGGAGCTTGTAGAAAAAAATGAAAAATCCGCTCAAATGGAAAGAGAAATAGACAAAGAAGAAGAAATTAAAAGAGAAGATCAAGAAGCTATTGATAATGTTCGCCAGTATTTAAAAGATATTATCCTACAAATGGGTATCTCAGATGTTGAAGTTTATACAAGTCGAGTGAATAATAATGTGAAGTATGACGTTGAAACAGAAAATGCTGGTTTAGTGATAGGCCGTCATGGAAAAGTATTAAATGGCTTACAAACATTGGCCCAAAATCACATGCATCAACTTGCACACAGTAAAATCAATGTTCGTGTAGATGTAGAAAAGTATCGTGAACGTCGTCGAAATACCGTTGAAGCATTGGCAGAACGCACAGCAGAAAAAGTGATCAAAACCAATCGCCGTGTCAAGTTGGACCCAATGCCTGCACACGAACGAAAACAAATTCATCGTTATTTAAATGAAAATCCAAAAGTTAAGACCCATTCTGAAGGACGCGAACCAAAACGTTATTTAGTGGTTGAACCAGAAAATCAATAATTTTTAAAACGATATCTATAAATAAAAAGATACTCTTGAGTATGAATAATTTTTCTTTAAATGTTATTCTTATTCGAGAGTATTTTTGAACTGTAAAAGAAAATGGTTGAAATGAATGAACATTCATTTCAATAAGGGGATGACTAGATGAATATAGAAAAAGTGATCAGTTATATTAATACAAATCGTGGAAATGGGCAGAAAAAAAGTTTAAATCGCCTCTTTCAATTATTAAGTCGTTTGGATCATCCACAAAAAAGCCTATCATTTATTCATATTACAGGAACAAACGGGAAAGGCTCAACAGCCTCTTTCTTTCAATCCATTTTACGTGAAGCAGGATTAAACGTTGGCCTTTTTACTTCCCCTCATTTAGAAGTAATAAACGAGCGTATTCGATTAAATAATGAATATATTGCGGATGCCGATCTTATTCGTATTATGAAGAAAATAGAACCCGTAATTTTAGAACTTGAGGAAGAATTAAACGAAAAATTCTATGCCTTTGAGTTGTTAACCACGGTCACCTTTTTATATTTTCAAGAAAAACAACCGGATGTGATTATTCTAGAAGCAGGAATTGGGGGACGTTTGGACTCAACAAATGTTATCGAAACACCAGATGTTGCTGTAATTACTTCAATAGGAATTGATCACGTGAAGATACTTGGAAATTCAAAAGAAGCGATCATGAATGAAAAAGTACAGATTTTAAAGAAAAATGGACACTTGGTAGTTGGACCCGTTGAATCCTCTTTGAAAAAAATTGCTTTTGATTGGGCAGAAAAAGTAGATGGACAATTAACTTTTGTAGAAACCGATCAAATCGAAGTAATTTCTAGTACAAAAAATCACCAGAAATTTAATTATCACTCTTTTTTGGATGTGGAACTTTCTTTTTTAGGCTTACATCAAATCGAAAATGCCTGTGTAGTGCTCGAAGCCTGTGAAATTTTAAAAGAAAAAGGATACCCATTAACCGATGAAGTCATTTATCGAGGACTAAAAAAAGCGACTTGGTCCGGACGATTTGAAAAAATAGCCGAAGAACCATTATTTTATATTGATGGGGCACATAATCGGGTAAGCGTGAATCGATTGGTTGAAACGTTAGAAGAATTATTTCCAAATCAAAAGTTTCATTTCGTAGTTGGCATGATGCGCGACAAAGATTACGAAGCCATGCTCGAAAAAGTTTTCCCCCTCGCGCAGGAATTCCTGATCATTTCACCAGATCCTTATCGAGGTTTTGATGCTTCCCGCGTCGCAAATGACTTAGAAGCTAAAGGCTACAAAGCACGTGCATTTTTTGAAATAGAAGACGTCCTCACTTATATTAAAGAACAAATACCAAAAGAAGAGATTGTAATACAATATGGTTCTTTGTATTTAGTAGGAGATATTAAGAAAGCCCTTAGTTAAATATAAAATTGTAAAAAATATGAGCTTAACCCTTGAATTCTTGCTTCGAATTGTATAGAATGGTATCCGCAAATGAAAACAGAATAAATATTACTTAAAAAGTAGTGAAAGTACTTTTTACCTTTGAGACGCTTACAATCTTTGTAAGAGAGTCATTTTCCAAGGTAAATCAAGTGCTTTTTTTATTTGTTAAAATAAATTTAAACAATATAAATAAAGGAGTAGTGAAGATGGCGATAGAATTTGACACAATTGCAGCTATTTCAACTCCACCAGGAGAAGGTGGGATTGGAATTGTTCGTTTGAGTGGGGATGAGGCCTTAGAGATTGCTGAAAAAGTTTATAAGCTGGGAGACAAACGGCTTTCTGATCAGCCTTCTCATACCATTCATTATGGGAATATTTATCATCCAAAAACAAATGAAAAAATTGACGAAGTGATGGTTACGATTATGCGTGGCCCAAAAACGTACACCCGTGAAGATATTGTAGAAATTAATACACATGGCGGAGTACATGTTACAAACAAAGTCCTACAAACCGTTTTAAGTGCTGGTGCTCGCTTAGCTGAGCCGGGTGAATTTACAAAACGAGCGTTCTTAAATGGACGAATTGATTTATCGCAAGCGGAAGCTGTGATGGATGTGATTCGCGCGAAGACAGATAAAGCGATGCATAATGCAATTTCACAATTAGATGGAAATCTATCCGAATTAATTAAAAATTTACGACAAGAAATTTTAGAAACACTCGCTCAAGTTGAAGTAAATATTGATTATCCTGAATATGATGATGTGGAGGAAATGACTTCACAATTATTACTTGAGAAAGCAACTGAAGTGAAAGAACATGTTGAACGAATTTTAGAAACCGCACAACAAGGTAAAATTTTACGAGATGGCTTAGCGACAGCGATTATTGGACGACCAAATGTTGGAAAATCAAGTTTGCTTAACGTATTCGCGCGTTCAGATAAAGCAATCGTCACGGATATTGCAGGAACGACAAGAGATGTCATTGAAGAATTTGTGAATGTAAAGGGCGTTCCTTTACGATTAATTGATACAGCCGGAATTCGTGATACAGAAGACGAAGTTGAACGTATTGGCGTGATTCGAAGTAAAAAAGAAATTGAACAAGCAGAATTGGTCTTATTGATCTTTGATCAAAGTCAAGAGTTGACTGATGAAGATTTTGAATTATTAGAGTTAACAGAAAATAAAGAACGCTTAATTCTTTTAAATAAAATGGATTTAATTCAAAAATTAGACGTTGATAAATTACTAGAAAAAGTCGATCCAAACTCAGTCATTTCAGTATCAATTACTGAAAATACAGGAATTAATGAGGTCGAAAATGCAATTGTTGATTTGTTCTTTGAAGGAAAAACGGGAGAAAAAGATGCAACTTATATCTCAAATATTCGTCACATTTCATTGCTTGAACAGTCCATCCAATCCTTAGAAGAAGTAATTGAAGGGATCGAGTTAGGGATGCCGGTTGATTTAGTTCAAATCGACTTGACTAGAGCTTGGGATTTATTAGGAGAAGTTACCGGAGATTCAGTACAAGATGAATTGATTACGCAATTATTTAGTCAATTTTGCCTTGGAAAATAACATAGGAGGTTATTATGCAAAAATATGAAGCTGGAAATTATGATGTAGTCGTTGTAGGTGGTGGACACGCTGGAGTTGAAGCGGCATTGGCAGCAGCACGTATGGGACAAAAAACTTTGTTGGTTACAATTAGTTTAGATAAAATTGCTTTTATGCCTTGCAATCCTTCTATCGGAGGACCGGCAAAAGGAATTGTTGTCCGAGAAATTGATGCCCTTGGTGGAGAAATGGGTCGAAATATTGATAAAACCTATATCCAAATGCGTCTACTAAATACCGCAAAAGGTCCTGCTGTTCGTGCGTTGCGGGCACAAGCCGATAAACACTTATACTCTTTGGAAATGAAAAAGACACTAGAACATACTAAAAATCTAGATATTAAACAAGGAATTATTGAAGAACTAATTATTGAAGAGAATAAAATTGAAGGAGTCGTTTCTAACACTGGAGCCATTTACCGAGCAAAATCTGTTGTTTTAACCACAGGAACTTCAGCTCGTGGACAAATAATTATTGGAGAATTAAAATATTCATCTGGTCCAGAAAATACGTTACCTTCTATTAAACTCCAAGAAAATTTAGAAGAACACGGTTTTGAATTGAGCCGTTTTAAAACAGGGACACCTCCAAGAATCCATAAAGATTCTATTGATTATTCTTATACTGAAGAACAACCAGGTGACGCGGAACCACATCATTTTAGCTATGAATCAAAAGATGAAGATTATATGCCAATTGAAGATCAATATTCATGCTGGTTAACCTATACAAACGAAGGAACACACGAAACAATCTTAAGTAATATTGATCGTGCACCAATGTTTACAGGGATTATTGATGGAGTAGGCGCTCGCTATTGCCCATCGATTGAAGATAAAGTTGTGCGTTTCGCTGATAAAAATCGCCATCAAATTTTCTTAGAACCAGAAAGTGCCGATACCGATGAGATTTACGTTCAAGGTTTAAATACTTCACTTCCTGAAGATGTACAAGTCGATATGCTACGATCTGTAAAAGGGTTAGAAAATGCCCAAATGATGCGTACTGGGTATGCTATAGAATATGATGTCATTTTACCTCATCAATTGCGACCAAGTCTTGAAACGAAAATGGTCGAGGGACTTTTCACAGCGGGTCAAACGAATGGAACATCCGGTTACGAAGAAGCAGCTGGCCAAGGATTGATTGCTGGAATTAATGCAGCTTTGAGAAACCAAGGTAAAGAACCGTTTATTATGAAACGTAATGAAAGTTATATTGGTGTGATGATTGATGACTTGGTAACTAAAGGAACAGCAGAACCTTACCGCTTATTGACTTCTCGTGCTGAATATCGTTTGTTATTACGTCATGATAATGCTGATTTCCGTTTAACTGATTATGGGTATGACTTTGGTTTAATTTCTGAAGAACGCTATGCTGCTTTCACAGAAAAAAGAGAACAAACAGAAGCTGAATTAGCTCGTCTAAAAACTGTTCGAATTAAACCAAGCCAAGTGGTTGAGTATTTGGAAGAAAAAGAAGAACCTCAATTAAAAGATGGCATATTAGCATACGATTTCATGCGTCGTCCATATGTTTCTTATGATGATGTAGCTGCGATTTATCCACCAGAAAAAGAAGTCTCTAAAGCTGTTAAAGAACAAGTTGAAATTCATATCAAATATGAAGGGTATATTAACAAAGCTCAACGTAAAGTAGATAAAGTTAAACGTATGGAAAATAAAAAAATCCCAGCAAATATTGATTACAAGTTGGTGGGTAGCCTTGCTACAGAAGCTGTTGACCGCTTAACGAAAATTCAACCTGAAACCATTGCACAAGCAAGCCGTATTAGTGGAGTTACCCCTTCTGATATCGCGATCTTAAGCGTGTATGTGGAACAAGGATCTTACGAAACTGTTGAAAATTAAATAAAAAAATAAAATAGCACGTGAAATGACGAGTTAACTGAAAAGTTGACTCGTTTTTTTGATTTTTGAAAAATATCGATTGAATCTTTCTAAGTAAGTGTAAAATAAGCTGCACTTTGACAGATTATGGATGAATCTACTCAAGTTCGCGAAAAAAAGACCTGACTTCTGGAGATAATAGGCTTATCATCCGAAGTGAGTGAAAAAAATAACACCAACTCCGGGAGATAATGGGCTTATCACTTGAAGTGCGCGAAAAAATAACACCAACTCCTTAGGGTACCGGCTCTATCCTCACAAGTGAGCCTAAAAATAGGTCCGACTTGTAAGGGTAACAGCCCTATCCTCACAAGTGAGCCTAAAAATAGGTCCGACTTGTAAGGATAACAGCTTTATCCTCACAAGTGAGCACAAAAATGAGTCCAACTTGTAAGGGTAACAGCACTATCCTCACAAGTGAGCCTAAAAATAGGTCCGACTTGTAAGGGTAACAGCACTATCCTCACAAGTGAGTGTAAAAATAGGCCCGACTTGTAAGGGTAATCTTTTAAGAAAATCAGTTTTTGTAATAAGTCATTGGTCCATTAGAATACTTGGTCATTTTTTGACTTAGCACTCTCCTAATTC
>DXAZ01000009.1 GCA_019116785.1 Candidatus Atopostipes pullistercoris | reverse complement strand
CAGTGGAAAATTTTAATTCCAATTATTGGAGCTGTTTTATTAGCAGGTGTCGGAGCTGTATATCTCGTTGTTTATAACCGAGAAATTTTAAAAAATCTATTTGGACTTCGTGAATACCAATTCTTAAGAGTAGATACATGGCTAGATCCATATCATGATACCACTGCTACCTCTTATCAAGTTACACAAGGTTTTAAAGCGATTGGTTCTGGAGGAATCATAGGCAAAGGGTTAGGTGTTTCTGAAGTTTATGTTCCAGTCCGAGAATCTGATATGATTTTTACTACAATAGGAGAGAACTTTGGATTTCTAGGTGGTTCCTTTTTAATCTTTATTTATTTTGTCCTTGTATACAATATGGTAAAAATTGTATATGATACAAAAAATGAATTTTATGCCTATATTGCAACAGGAGTTATTATGATGATCGTATTCCATGTGCTAGAAAATATAGGAATGAATATCGGATTACTACCAGTAACAGGTATACCACTTCCTTTTATTTCTCAAGGAGGGTCCGCTTTACTTGGAAATATGATTGGTATTGGGTTAGTCATGTCCATGCAATTCCATCATCGCTCGTATATGTTTTCTGGAGAAGGAGAAGACTTCCACTCAGGAATATAAAAAGGGGAGGGCCTTAGATTAGTCATTCTAATAATTGCCCTTGACAGCTATACCTGGTTACTTCTTAGAAATTAACCTCTAAATGCTGTTTTAAAAGCCTTTAGGTAAGTTTCACAATACAACTATATAAAAAAACAAAAGCACCTATTATCTTTATTATAATCCTTTAAAGATAATAGGTACTTTTACATTTTAACGGACTTCTTCGTAAAGCGACTCTCCAATTTTATTTAAGCGATTTTCCCATTCTTTTTCTGTTAAATTATGTTCTTCTACATAACGATTTCTAGGGTGCTTTCTACATTCAGCAGTACAACCACGAAGATATTTGTGTTCATTTTCTTCACTCATCAGAATCTGTTCATTACATTCTGGATTTGCACAGTTTACATAACGTTCACAAGGAGTCCCATCAAAATAATCTTTTCCTACAGTAGTAGGGTTTACTCGGTTAATTGGGACTGATATACGTTCATCAAAGACATACATACTTCCTTCCCAAAGTTCTCCTTGAGTTTCTGGATCTTTTCCATAAGTGTCAATTCCGCCTTCTAATTGACCAACTTCTTTCGCAATGCCTTCTCGTAGCATCCAGCCAGAAAATTTCTCACAACGAACTCCTCCTGTACAATAAACCACAACTTTTTTATCCATAAATTGTTCTTTATTTTCTTTTACCCAGTCTGGTAAATCACGGAAATTTCTAACTTCTGGACGTATTGCACCTTTAAAATGACCTAAATCATATTCGTAATCGTTTCTTGTATCCAATACGATAGTATCTTCATCTAAAATAGCTTCTTTAAATTGTTTAGGTTTTAAATATTCACCTGTTAGTTCGTCAGGATCAATATCGTCCTCTAAGTTAAGCGAAACAATTTCTTTACGAACTCTTACATGCATCTTTTTATGGGCATATTCATCTGCTTCATCTTCTTTAAACCATACATCTTCAAAACCAGGAAGGGAGTGTAGAAATTCTTTATAACTTTCGGTCTGGGCAATTGTGCCAGAAACAGTACCATTAATTCCTTCTGTCCCCACAAGAATTCGTCCTCTTAGACCAATACTTTTACAAAACTCTAAATGTTCATCTTTAAATGCTTCAGGGTTTTCAATAGGTTCGTATTTATAATACAATAATACTCGATAATCTTTTGACATAAAAATTCCTCCTTGTAGTTGCAAGCTACAAAAATAATATTTCTGCTTTCATTATATAACTATAAATGATTTAGCTCAAATGAATCAAGGAAATTTAATCTATTTAAGCGAAATAATCCTGTAATATCTGTCAAAATATTAACAAACTTATTTCATCTAAGCATTATAATTCTAAAAATGATACATATCAGGTAAAGTATAATAAACAGTTTCAACAATATGTACATAAAACACTTATAAAGGAGAAGATTATGAATAAGAAGGGAATTATATTTTTTTCGAGTTTGTTGCTGTTGGCAGGCTGTGGGGATAAGAATACTACAGATTCGGATCCAGAAGAACCTGTAGTGGAAGGAACGGAAGAAAAAACCGAGATTTTTGAGACAGAAAGTCCTTCTCATACATATAACGACTTAGTAAATGAAACCACTTTTACAGAGGAATATGGTTTACAAGCTTGGGAAGATTACAAAAAAATCATTGACGATGTAGATTTAGGTAAAATTAATCTTATTAATGAAGACAATCCAAATTTTGATGAATTAAATGGGACGAGCCGTGAAGAAATTCAAGAAGAAGTGGAATCTATTGTTGAAAGAGAAGATGTATTCCAAGATGAAGTAGAGGTTAGCGAAAATGAAATATTAACTTTTTATCGATATCCTCCTGCGGAAGACAGCGAGTACAAAGAAACGGCTCAATTTTTAGCAGAGCTAACCTTTTATTATGCAGATAATAACCTAATGTTTTCATCGATTACACCAGGATACTATTCTGTCGAAATGGATAATCTACCAACTGCTAATGATCTTATGACACTAATGACTGTATCTGAAATAGAAAATTTAAATTCAAAAGTATACACAATTTCTGAAATGCAAATTAATGATGATAAAATTCAACAAGTAATGATTCCGGCGATGAATGTTAATGAAGAGGGAAGCGAAGAATTGTTAGCATTTTACTTCTTTACTAGAGATGAAAACATTATTCAGTATGCATACCTTCCATTTAGCATGGTTAGTCAGGATTTTCCAACCAATTCAATTTTATTATTTTATCAGTTAATTCCAGAGATAGAAAATCTGTAAAGTTCTAAAAAAATAACGGGTAATTCAATAATTTATACAAAATACACAATTGTAATAATCACATTTGTGTATTTTTATGTTTTTCTCAAAAATATAAAAGAGAAACAATTATTTTTTCTTAACTTTTTAAAGCTCATCCTTATAATAAAACTATAGAAAATAAAAAACTTTAATTACAGACAGTAAAATACTTGATTTAACGTTAGGAACCATTAAAGAAATAAAAGAGAAGAATCAAACAAAGAAACATTCTTTGATGAATTAACTACTGGCATTTACACATATAACTCAGTATAATATATATTATGTAAACCTAATAATAAAATTTAAATAACTAATTGTTTTTTGATTAAAAAAACGCATTTTCCCTCTTTTTTACTCTCTTTTGACGAACTGCTTACAGATTTGAATCATTTTTTTCTTTCCATACTAACTCTTTTTAACTTAGAAAACTTATAAAAAGAGTTTTTGTTGAATAATTAATTTATTTTCAAGTAAAGCTCATTAATTATATATTG
>DXAZ01000085.1 GCA_019116785.1 Candidatus Atopostipes pullistercoris | reverse complement strand
ACAGTTAAACGAGGTCAAATGACTTCATTTAACTGTTCTTTGCAGAAAAAAAGTTGTTGTTATAACCTTTACAAATACAAAGTTGTTCTAATCGTGTTTACGACCATAGGTAATTTTTTGGACCTGCTCGGCATCCAAGCGACGGATGACTTCTTCGACCAGCTTCACCGTATTCTCAAAATCCTCTTCGTGAATGACGGAAGAATGTGAATGAAGGTAGCGAGTAGGCACAGTAATAGCTAGTGACGGGATACCCTGGCCAGAAACGTGCTGACTTCCTGCATCCGTACCGCCACCAGGAATTACGGTGTATTGGAAAGGAATATCCAACTCTTCAGCGACCGCTACGACGAAATCACGCAGTTCTTTGTGGGCGATCATGCTGGCGTCATAAATGATAATTTGTGGGCCTTTACCTAGTTTTGAATCGGCTTCTTCAGGCGTCATTCCTGGAGTGTCGCCGGCTGTTCCGGTGTCTAAGGCAAAGGTGATGTCAGGATTGATGCGGTTGGTAGCCGTTTTAGCTCCGCGAAGGCCAACTTCTTCTTGAACATTTCCCACAGCGTAAAGGGAGTTGACTCGTTCTTCTTTGCTGAGGTTTTCAAAAACTTTTAAAGCGACCGCGACACCGATACGATTATCCCAAGCTTTTGCGAGTAGGAATTTTGTGTCGTTTAAGCGGCGATAAGGAGAATAAGGGACAATCATATTCCCTGGTTGAACGCCCCATTTTTGTGCTTCTTCTTTATCCGCCGCACCGATATCAATAAACATGTCTTCAATTTTATAAGGTTTTTTACGTGCCTCTGCAGATAAAACATGCGGCGGTTTAGAACCAATCACTCCATGTAAAATTTCATCATTGCTGGTTTTAATTTCAACTTGTTGACCCAGCAAGACTTGATTCCACCAACCACCTAGCGTTTGAAATTTAATAAATCCTTCTTCTGTAATGCGCGTAACCATAAAACCGACTTCATCCAAGTGACCCGCGAACATAATTTTTGGCGCATCTTTTGGTCCTTGTTTTTCAGCAATAATGCTGCCTAAGCCGTCTTGTAAAATTTGGTCAGCGTGTGGTTGTGCATATTGCGTAAAAACTTCGCGCACTTCCTCTTCATTTCCAGGAACGCCGCGAGCGGTTACTAAATCAATCAGCATTTGATTGTCTTCTTTTGTCATTTCATTTCCTACTTTCTAATCTTTTCCTCATTCTATTCTAGCATACTTTTATTCCAATGGAGACGGAAAATTTCTGCTGAAATTTTCACCCTCTACAGTCTTTAGAACCAGTCATAATTTGACGTTTTATGCTTATCTAAAAAGTCAATAATTACTTGCATAGTCTGCTCATTATAAAATACGCTTTGCCCATGATCGGCATCTTCCACCGCGTAAAAAGTGACTTTCTGATTCATTTTCTGAGAGTGAACGAACAAACGAACACTTTGGTTGAAGGGGACCAGCGAATCTTTGGTTCCGTGGAGGATGAGCAAAGGGTCGGTTTGTGTGCTTTCGGTAATGTAATGGAGCACGGATGCTTTTTGGGCCGCTTTTGGATTTTGGGTGGGTGTGTATCCACCTAATAGTTGGGCTTCCGGCGTGCCGATACTCTCGTAATTTTCATCTGGATGGTCTTCGCTTAAGGTCGCCAGATCGACGACACCATACAAGTCAATAAATGCTCGGATTTGGGGAAGGGGCTGAGTCGTCGTATCTAATTTGTTTGTGTTCCAAGTCGCCCAGCACATCAGCGCCGTATGCCCACCGCTTGAATCGCCCATAACAAATAAATTATCAGGATCAATCAAGTGGTCATCCGCATGCTTTGTGATATAACGCATGGCTGTTTTCGCATCTTCCACCTGACTTGGGAAAATCCCATAAGGAACAGGCAAATATTCCACAATGGCAACCACATACCCAGCAGTGACGATTTCTTTAAAATCCAACAGATGATCATTTAAATTTTGCTCAAACCAAGCGGACCCTTGTATATGCATGATTAAAGGATATTTGCGCTCCACCCGATCTTGTTGCGGATAAATGAATCGAATATGAAGGTTCTTTCCTGCTTTTCGTTGATAAACGACATCTTCTCGCTCCATTCTCGCCCTTACATTCCCATGATCGCCTTTAATTATTTTCACATCTTTTGGCAGTTTCATTTAAATGCTCCTCTCTTTTTGTGTTTCTATCTTACCACGAAACCCCTTTCATTCTATATTCAGAGAGTCCCATTTTTATTTTTAGTAAAACACGAGTTTAAGAGCAGACGAACATTGTTTGTATTTTTAGAAGATATATTGTGTGCGTAGAAAGATTCTAACGCGCGCAAGACTTGCATATTTTCAAAATATTCCCTAGGATAATAAAGCAAGACATTTTATGTAAAGAGTGAAAGGCTGAACGTTTATGAAGGAAATCGATGAATTAAAGTTAGACATTATGAAAGATCCAGAGAACGCAGAATTTACAAAGCAAGGTTGGGAGCCTATTTTTGAAGCGCCACCCACCGCTAAAATTTTAATCGCTAGCCAAGCGCCAGGAATTAAAGCACAAGAATCCAATAAAACATTTTTTGATGTCAGTGGAAACTTACTCCGCGAATGGCTTGGCGTTGACGAAGAAATTTTTTATAATTCTGGTTTGTTTGGAATTGTGCCTATGGACTATTATTTCCCCGGAAAAGGCAAGCATGGCGATTTGCCTCCACGAAAAGAATTTGCAGCCAAATGGAATCCCAAAGTACTTAACGCCATGCCCGAGTTAGAATTAAAAATATTAATCGGCGCTTACGCACAGAAATTTTACTTAGGCAAAGAGATGAAGCGCAATTTAACAGAAACCGTCCGCAATTATGAAGACTATTTACCCGAATACTTTCCCGTCGTCCACCCTTCCCCATTAAATATCGGATGGCGCCGAAAAAATCCATGGTTTGAAGAAAACGTAGTTCCCGATTTACAAGCGCGCGTTCATAAAATCCTTTTTAAATAAAAAGAGGATTTCATTTGATGAAATTTGCCTTCGCAAATTTCTTCCCTCTTATTTTAAGAGGATATTGCAAAAAATACCCATTTTTGATAAATGATACCCCGCACGCGTGCGGAGAACTCACTCCGCACGTGCACGATGGGAGTGCGCGTGCCGGTAACTCGCCCCACACGTGGACGTACTCTTTTTTGCGGAGCGCACACGCGGGAAACCCTCTCTGCACGTGCGCGATGGGGGCGCGCGTGCCGGTAACTCGCCCCGCACGCGCACGTACTCTTTTTTGCGGAGCGCACGCGCGGGGAACCTCCTCCGCACGCGCGCGTACTTATTAAAAAACAAGTCGCCGACATGTACTCCGATTTAGACAAACTAAAAAGCAGAGTAGAAAGGAGAAGGATTCCTATATCGGAGTCTTCTTATTTCTACTCTGCTTATTTTTCTAGTTCCTGCGTATGACATAGGCAGTTAGTGGTGCTTTCACCCAATAAGTCATTGGGGATAAGCTTAGGCGTTTAACGCTTCTTTGGCTTGTTCAGTTAGTGCGCTGAAAGCTTCGGCGTCGTTAACTGCTAGATCGGCTAAAACTTTACGGTTTAAGTCGATGTTTGCTAATTTTAACCCATGCATGAATTTTGAATAGCTTAGGCCATTTGTGCGTGCCGCTGCGTTGATACGTGCAATCCATAGTTTACGGAAATTACGTTTCTTTTGTTTACGGTCACGGTATGCATACATTTGAGATTTCATTACTTGTTGTTTTGCTACACGGTATAGTTTATGTTTTGATCCGTAGTAGCCTTTTGCTAATTTTAGCGTTTTTTTACGGCGTTTTCTTGAAGCCGGAACACTTTTTACTCGAGCCATTATAATCAGTCTCCTATCTTTCTTTTAATCGGGTCATTTTATTTTTTCATTGTGCTGATTGATGATGCGATACGTTTTTGATCACTTTTTGAAACTAAAGCAGATTTACGTAATTTACGTTTTTGCTTTTGAGTTTTATTCGCAAATAAGTGACTTGTTTTTGCACGGCTACGTTTTAATTTACCTGTACCAGTTTTTTTGAAACGTTTTGCCATCCCTGAATGTGTTTTTTGTTTAGCCATATCCTTACCTCCTGAACAATCCAAAGTTAAATTAGTGAATATTTTTTATTTTTCCGTTTTCGGTGCGAGCATCATGAACATATTACGACCTTCCAT
Source organism: Candidatus Atopostipes pullistercoris (assembly GCA_019116785.1). Lineage (GTDB taxonomy): Bacteria > Bacillota > Bacilli > Lactobacillales > Carnobacteriaceae_A > Atopostipes > Atopostipes pullistercoris. The sequence continues at coordinate 13,840 of DXAZ01000085.1, read as the reverse complement.
TTGAGTTTTTGACTCAACTTGGGCAACGTCGTTCATCCCTTCAGCGAAACGTTCGAGTACTTCTCGTCCAATATCTTTATGGGTAATCGCACGACCACGGAAACGAATAGATACCTTTACCTTATCGCCTTTCTCAACAAATCCACGTCCTTGACGCATTTTTGTTTCAAAATCGTGATCATCAATTGTAGGACTTAAACGGATTTCTTTTACATTAACAGTCTTTTGTTTTTTACGTTGTTCTTTTTCACGTTTTTGTTGTTCATAACGGTATTTTCCGTAATCAATCACTCGAGCAACTGGCGGTTTTGCATTTGGAGAAACTAAAACTAAATCTAGATTTTCCTGTTCTGCAATTCGCAAAGCCTCATCTCGAGATACAACACCGACCTGATCTCCGTCTTTCCCAATTAAGCGTACTTCCTTTGAACGAATTTGTTCATTGACAATCATTTCTTTTGCTATGGGGATTCACCTCCGAAATATTTGCGAGAAAATAAAAAAATGGGACTTCCCACAGAAGCCCCACGATTAATCTAATTAAGTTTCTCATGCGCTCTTTTCTCTTCGAGAATGACCGAGACAGTAGAACACAACGTGAATACCAGACTCAGCACATTAGCTGACTCTATTGGTAAAAACCATTTACATTCTAAAAGTCCCTTACATGCGCTTCGTCGCACACGTAAAACATAAGAATTCAAATACTAGATATTAGCCCGTAGATTCTAAACCTAACGAGGCGAGGAGCGGGACTCCTTCTTTATTTTCCAAGCTTTTAAATTATACCAAGTGTAGACAGACCTGTCAACACTTTCGTGCATTTTATAAAAAATATCATTAACATATTCATCATTTCCCGCTATTTTTACCCCTGAGAACGGCGCAGAATCGTTTTGATACTGTATTCATCCCCACGGTAAAGTGTTTCATCAAATAATATAGGTTTGGCCGTGGGCGAATAAGTAACCGCAACGGATTTAAGTAAAGGAGCATTCTTAGCAATCTCTAGTAATTCAGAGGTTTCTTCCGCTGCCAAAACCGCCTCGACTTCTTGATGAGAATAAGCAATTTCTATATTTTTTTCAATTTGGTCAAAGATTGATTCTTCTAATGCTTCTTTTGAAATGTCTTTTAAATATTTTTTATAGATATAGAGATTTTCAATAGTCATAGGTTTTTCATTTAATGATCTTAAACGTACGACATGCATAATTTCTTCTGTTCCATTTGTTTCTAATGCTTCAGCGATTTTTGCAGGAACCTCTAACAACTGTTCCACTGAAATAACTTTAGTGCTCGGATTATCTCCATAGACTCTTGCCGCTTCAGAAAAACCAATCAATTCAGAAGATCCTTTTTTTTGTTTATGAGGTTTAATCACGTAAGTTCCCTTACCACTTAATTTAATTAATACATTTTGGTCTATTAATAAATTGATTGCTTTCCGAACAGTTAAACGACTAATATCATATTCATCTGCTAAATCATATTCTGAAGGTAATTTTTGTGCAGTGACATAATAACCTTCATTTATCTTTTTCTTTATATCTTCTGCGATTTTTTCATATATTGGCTTTTTCTTTTTTGTCATTATCATTTCCCTTTAAATTTATTTCCAATAATCGTTTTCGTTTTTCTCCTTCTAATCTTATTGTTTTTTGAAAATTTTAGCAAATCCAAATCCGTTAGTGTCAAAAAGACTCACTCTCCTCTACTCTTTAAAAGAGAAAGGGAGTGAGTCTGACTTTATTTTATAGATTAGAAAGCCGATACAAAGCTAAAGTATATATCTTGGCATTTGTTATTAAATCTTCAATATTCATCCATTCATTTGGTTGATGTCCAATCCCCTTTTGTCCTGGAAAACTTGGACCAAAAGGAACAATATTTGGCATCATTTTTGCGTAAGTTCCGCCGGTCGTCGTCACAGGTGTACCATCTAGCCCAGTAATTTCTTCATACGTCTCACCTAATAACTTGACCATTTTCGAATCTTTATCAAATAAAACCGGCTCATAATTTGTTAATAATTTTAGAGCCACTTTTTCTTTCTCTGCTTTTTCCGTTATTTTTTCAAGGATTTCATCGATTGTAATTCCTGCTGGGTAACTTAAAACAAACTTAAAAGTAAAAGACTCTTCGGTTTCTTGAAGCTCATACCCTCGCATTTCCATCGTACCATATTCTTCGTTATAATAATCAATCCCTAAGCGATCCCCTGTATTATTCGCACCAATAAAATAATGATTCACAAAATCAAATAAAAATTGGGCATTTTCTTTTGCGACACTTAATAAAACAGACGCACGGCCACGCTCACTATAAACAACAGAATATTTACAATCTGGTGTAAAACCATATTTCGGTGGTTTTTGTTGAGTTAGGTAATGGTGAATATCTCTAAATTTTCCGGTTTCTTCGTCTGTTCCAAATACGATTCGAATAGGACGTTTTATTTTGGCACCAGCATTTTTAATTGCAGCTAGTGCAAATAAGGTAGTCATTATGGGGCCTTTGTTATCTAAAACACCGCGGCCATACATCGTACCGTCTTCAATTTTTGCAGAGTAAGGAGGATATTTCCAACCATCTCCTTCAGGCACCACATCCAAATGACCCACTGATGCAATATAATCTTCATCCGATGCATCCCCATAAACGGCGTATCCTACTTGATTATCTAAATTAACTGTTTTAAATCCCAGATTTTCAGCCAACTTTAAGGTATGAAGAAGGGCTGCTTTGGGCCCTTCCCCATACGGAGCATCTTCTTTTTTCGGACCTACTACACTTTTAATCTGCACTAGTTCTTGAATACTCAAAATCATTTGCTCTTTTAGTCGATCAATTTCTTTCAATAATTGTTCTTCTGTTGTTTTCATTTTTTCCATTCTTCCTCTAAAGGTGCTGTTCGAGTAGCCATATAGTTCTCTAACCATTCTTGCGTTGCTTTTTCATAATGGCATTTCCCCTCTTTGATTTTATCCACAATATACACTTTGGGTGCTTTTGTTTCTGTAACCACAGCGAATGAAAAGCCTTCAATATTTGATGCAACGCCATAGTTTCCTTTTTTATCCATAGCAACAACCGATAAATCGCCCGCTTTTCCGCGACGTTCCTTTAATTTCTGATCTAATTTAGCCACTGCTTTTTCACAAGCTTCCTGCGGAGAAAATCCTTCTCTCATAAATGAGACGATTTCGTAAGAAACCATCCCCTTCATAAGGTCTTCTCCTAAGCCAGTTGCTGTTGCGCCGCCTATTTCACTATCGACATACAAGCCACTACCTATTACGGGAGAATCTCCTACTCGTCCAGGTTTTTTCATAAATAAACCACTTGTTGAAGTGCCTGCAGTCATTAGCCCTTGTTGATCTAATGCAACCATTCCCACGGTGTCATGGCCCGAATAAGGAGTTAGTTCATTTTCTTGTTGATTTAATTTATGGACTCGATTTTTGTAATGAATTTTTGCGCGATCTGTCAACATTGTTTTTCGTTCAAAGCCTTCTTTATGCGCAAATTTTTCCGCTCCAACGCCTACTAAAAAATTATTGGCTTTTTCAACGCTTAATCGACGGGCAATTTTAATGGGATTTTTAAAATCCTTTACCGCTCCTACCGCTCCAAAATCAAGCGTGGTGCCATTCATATAGGCCGCATCTAATTCAACTTCCATTTCTTCGTTTGGTAAACCACCGTATCCAACTGATTTATAGTAAGGAAAATCTTCAACTTCACTTATCGCTTTTACAATCGCCTCTTCGGCACTCCCACCTTTTTCTAAGGTGTTTGCACCTTCTGTGAGTCCTTCTACAGCCATACGCCAAGTTGCAATCATACCCCACATAATATGCCTCCTTAAAATTTAAAAATATTGCTTTTTAGCTTCTTTCACTCAAATGTTGCTAAGATGGATGATTTTATTTATCAAGCATAAACTTCATCATTTTATCTTAAGCTTTTGCCGCTTGTTTTTCATCCTCCAAGTATTGTCTGTCCAGTACGCGGATGAATGGGTAATATAATCCGACACCTAAAATTAATAGAAGTGCTTGAAGTAAAGCTCCGCGCCAGCCAGTGGAGAGGAAGCCTGAAATAACGACAGGCATGGTCCATGGTACGGCGACGCCACTTGTATAAGGAACGAGTCCTGCTGCCATTGCTGCATAAGAAATAATAATATTAATCGTTGGAACGAAGACGAATGGAATCAACATCATTGGGTTTAAAACAATCGGTAACCCAAAAACGATGGGTTCATTGATTCCGAAAAAGCCTGGTAAAATAGATAGTTTGCCGAGTTCTGTAATTCGTTTGGATTTACAGAAAAGGAACATTGCAATGAGTAATGAAAGTGTTGATCCTGCTCCTCCAAAAGTGGCAAATAAATCCTGAAATTGTTGATTAATAATATTGGGTAATTCTTCACCTGCTCGATAGGCGCTTAAATTTTCTGCAGAAAGTGTTTGTAAAATCGGATTAAATACGGCTCCAACTACTGAACCACCGTTAATTCCAAAGAACCAGAAAAAGTGTAAGAATAAATAAGCAACAACCATTGCTGGTAATGTATTTCCTAAGGCTAATAAAGGAATTTGTAAAATTTCATAAACAAAGCTAAACGCATTTCCATAAGAAGTTATTCCAAATAAAATGTTAATGAAAAAGAAAACGAGTAATGAGACACCTGAAGGAATTAAAGCTGAGAATGAACGTTCAACTTGAGGGGGTACTCCTTCTGGCATATGGATGACCCAACCTTTATTTTCTACCCATGTATAAATATGTACTGAGATAATTGCAACAATAATGGATAGAAACACACCCTGTGAACCGACCCATTGTAGAGGAATTCCGGCTAATGTCACCTCATCTCCAGCCACTTCATAAGGCATGAGTAAAAACCAGTTAACCAATGAAATCACTGCACCAAATATGGGATTGACTTCCATTTGTCTAGCAAATGAGTATCCAATTCCTAAAACAGTTAACACAGCTAATATTGAAAAAGTTGCATCCGTTGGTTTAGAAAAGAAATCAACCCAATTTTCACCAAAAATGCCTGCCCAAAAATCAGCCCAACCTGGGATAGGGAAGTTTGCAAACAGTAAGAAAAATGATCCTACAATTAATAGTGGCATTGAGATTAAAAATCCATCTCGAATGGCTAATAAGTACTTATTATTTCCAATTTTTTGAGCTAAGGGCATCAACACGCGCTCTAATACATCTATCATCATCTATCACTCCATTTTTATATTTGATTATTTTTGTTGCTTGATGATTTTAAAACATCATTTTTTATGACAGCATAATCGCTTTTATTACATAATGGCTGTCAAAAAATGGCATTTATTTAATAAAAGGATATTAATTAAACTCTATTCAAACGTTGCTATAAAGACAATCCCCTGACCTTTCTTTTATTTTTTAAACGATTGATGACTTGAGTGTTTAAATAAATATTATTAAATATAATAACATAGTATATACTATACTGTCTATACTGTTCATTTTCTATAAGACAATTTTTGAATATTACGGACCTTTATAAAAAATTATTTTAGCGGATCTAAAATAAGTTGATCATATCAATATCTCTTATGTTATAATAAGAAATGAAAAAAGGAGTGATAGACACACTCCTCTAGTCAGAGCCGTTAAAGACGGTTACTAAGTGTAAATAGTAAATAACCATCTACTACTTGTCAAAGTGGGGTAGATGGTTATTTTTATCTTTTATGCCGTATAATTTTGTCATATTCCTATGCTTATGCTATAATAAGAATGAAAAAAGGAGTGCTAGACACACTCCTCTAATCAGAGCCGTTAAAGACGGTGACTAAGTGTAAATAGTAAATAACCATCTACTACTAGCCAAAGTGGGGTAGATGGTTATTTTTTATTGTTTGTGGTGTCAATGATGCGTAGCATTAATGTCGCAAAGGCGATCATAAGCGTTATCGCTTCAAATATTGACATGCTGTCTCCTTTCAGGATAAGCCAAATCAAACATAGGCATCACCTCTTTTTATTGAGATTTAGCCACCATCTTCCAACTTCTCTACTTCTTATTATATCATAAAGTGTCCTCAATACAAACGTTTGTTCGTTTTTTTATTCATTAAATAATCAAGCTTAAAACTAGAAAAAGGAATGCAACTTGTTTTACAAGAGGCATTCCTTTTTCTAGTTAATCGAGCGCCCAATAAGTGATGGTACCATCCGCTTTTGTCTCTAAATCTATTGCATCTTCACCTGCATCTGGATAGACTCTTGTAGTTAAAACATACTCTCCATCATTGACGAAGATTTCAAGCGATGAAGTATCGACAAAGAGTTGCAACTGGCGGATTTCCTTGATTGGCGTCATACGTTTACGTCGACCGTAGCCGCTTTTGCCGTGTTTTAAGGTTAAAATCCCATCCGCATAAATTAATTCCGTATCTTGCCGCAATTTTAATTCAAAAGGCGCAGATGTTTCGAATTCCAGCAACAATTCATACACTTCACCAGAAAGAGCCCCGGCTTCGCGAAATGACTTCGTTTGTTCATTTTTACGAAGTTTTTTATACTCTTCGAGTGGTCGTTGATAGAGTTGGCCGTTTTCTAAAACGAGTTCTCGAGGAAGTGTAAGTGCGTGTTGCCACCCTCGTGCGATGGTTGGGTTAGTATATTCTGGCATAGTATCTCCAATCCCCATCCAGCTCCACATAAGCCGGCGTCCTTGGTCATCTTCGAAAGTATGTGGTGCGTAAAAATCAAAACCACGGTCAAATTCGCGAAACTCTGTTGTAGGTTTGAATTTTACTAAAGACCAATCTGTCTCTCCTAATATATAGCCCGCAACATGTGGATTGTTGTATTTATATTCTTCTGGCAAGATACCTTGGGGTGAGAAGATAAGGACTGATTGTCCATCAATTTCAAAAAAGTCTGGGCATTCCCACATGTAGCCTTGCTCTTCATTTCCATCATATAGTGTTCCATGATACGTCCACTGCTCTAAATCTTTTGATTGATAAACTAAAATGCTACCTAAATTATTTTCTGTGCGTGCTCCTAATACCATATAATACATGCCATTTTTTTTGAATAATTTTGGATCGCGAATGTGGTCGCTATACCCTTCTGGAAATTCTTCATGCGGGATGACTACTTCACGACGCTCTATTTCATACCCATCTTGGCTGACTACATGTACGACATTTTGTTCGCGACCATTGTAAATATAGTCAAAATCTCCTGGTTGCTTCACATTTCCTGTATAGAAAAAATGAATTTTCCCATCTTTTTCAATCCCGCTACCTGAGTACACACCGTTAACATCAAATTCTTGATCGGGTGACATAAAAATCGGTTCTTGCTTAAAATATACCATATCTTTTGATGTCATGTGTCCCCAGTGCGTAGCCCCTCCTAGTGGATCTTTAGGTACATACTGATAATAAATATGGTAAACACCATTAAATTGGATAGCACCATTGGGGTCATTTAACCAACCCGTTTCTGGCATAATGTGGAATTTTAACCGCCAAGGATCGTTTTGGACATCCATTTGTTTTTTTTCTAAAGTCATGAATCATCTCTCCTAAAGTTATTGAATTTCTTCACGAATAATTTTTCCTTGTGCCTGTACTAAAATAAAACCAAGCACAAAGGAAATAGCTGTAACGATTAAATATTGAATCAAACCCAGCAGGTTATTAGCATATAATAACAAACCAGGAATAAAGGTGATCCCCATACCTGTTGCAGCTAAGTCAAATAAATAAGTAATGAATCCACCAATTGCTCCGGCGACCATCCCTGAACCAAATATACGTAACGAGCGTAGATTCACTCCAAAAATTAACGGTTCAGTAATTCCGAATAATGTAGGAACTGCAGCAGAAATCATATTTGTTCGTTGAATTTTATCTTTCATTAAGAAAGCTGTTCCGATGGCAGCTCCAAATTGTCCGGCCATACTAGCAGTGGTCAAGGGTTGAATCATATTAAGTCCTGTATCACTTAATAAACTTAATTCAATGATACCTAATGAATGATGTAAACCAGTAATTGTAAGAACTTGTTGGAGTCCACCAAATAAAATATACCCTATACCAAAAGGTGCATTAATTAGTGAAACTAACCCACTAATCACCGTTGATTCAATAACTTGAATAATAGGACCTAAAGCAAAAAAGATAATGGCAACAGTCACTGTAAGAGATAAAAAAGGTGTTACAATCAAGTCCATTATTTGCGGCACCCAGGTTCGGAACCATTTTTCAAGTTTAGATATTAACCAACCAGCAATAATTGCAGGAAAAATGGAACCTTGATAACCATACACATCCAAACCAAAAATAGATAAAGGCGCTGCATCTCCACCCAAAACATCATAAGCATTTGGCAACTGTGGAGCTACCATCATCAACCCCACCACAATCCCAATAATCGGATTTCCACCAAATTTCTGTGTAGCACTATAAGCAATTAAAACTGGTAAAAAGGCAAAAGCCGTGTCGGTCAATGTTGTAAAGAGTGCTTCGACTCCTGGCGACATTGTCATACCCAACTCAACGAATAGACCTCGAAGTCCCATTAAGAGTCCGGTTGTGACAAGGGCTGGGATTAAAGGGACTAAAATATCTGCAAGTATACGAACAAGTTTTTGCGCTGGATTTAAATTGGCGTAAGCTTCTTCTTTAACACTTGATTCAGAAGCGGCAGCTTCCGTTCCTTTCATTTCTTGATTAAATTCAGCAAAGACTTCATTCACTTTTCCTGTTCCAAAAATAAATTGATGTTGCCCGGTTGAATAAAAATAACCTTTACTTTCTGAAACAGCTTCTGCCTCTTCTTTATCGACGACACTGTTATCTTTCAAAACGATTCGCATTCGGGTGGCACAATGTTCATAATTGGATATATTATCTTTTCCACCTAATACTTTTAGCATCTCTTGAATTGTTTGTTCATACTTCACTTTTCTTCCTCCTTTAAATTTTTATAGACGTTTCGGCTCTTCGGAACCGGTTCCATTTCATGATACAAAACTATCTAAAAAAATGCAAGCACTTTCTCTTAAATAATAGTTTAAAAGAACTAAAAGCGCATTAGTCTTTTAGTTCTTCAGTAGATCCTTGGATTAATAGTTGAACCGGCCACTCTGTATTTAAACTGTTTTCTCCTGTTTCTAAAGTTTGTATCGCTGCTTTCATCACGGCTTCGCCCATCCCTGAATGAGAATATTGGATTGTTGTAATATGTGGCAATACATTTCGTGTTTCATTATAACCCCCAAAACCACTGAGGGAGATTTGATGTGGAATTTGGATGCCCAGTTCCATGCAAGCGTTGAAGATACCGATTGCCATGAGATCGGTTGCTGCGGCAATGTAGGTTGCTTGAGTCTTTGGTAAAAATTCTAGAGCTTTTTCATAATTTTTTGAACGTGAAAAATTGGTTTGAATAAAGGAAATTTCTGCACCGTTTTGTTTTGCGACGTCATAAAAGCCTTTTTTACGCAAAACACCGACCGCATAATCTTCTTCGGAAACTCCAACAAAAAGTAATTTTTTATGTCCGAGCTGGATGGCATGTTCTGCGATCAGCCGCCCTGCTTCGTAATCTTTGTAAACATATGATGGAAGGCCAGCTAGTTTTTGACCGACGAGTAGGATTGGAGTTTTTGATGTTTTTAATTGTTCTTCTAATTCTTTATCGATAGCTGTTGCGAGCAAGATGATCACTCCTACTTTTTGACGTTGGAGCAAGCGAAGATTTTTCTTGGTTCGCTCGATATCTAAATCAGAATTCATAATCATTAGTTGGATATCTTCAGCATAAGCAATGGTGTCGATTCCTTTAAGAACCTCATTAGTGGAGGGCGAACCGTACCGAGGAATAATCACTCCTACCATATTGGATTTCTGTGCTTTCAGACTTTGTGCGAGTAGATTAGGTTGATAGCCCGTTTGTTGGACAATTTCATCTAGCTTTTCGCGCGTTTTTTGACTGACTGAACCGTTGTTTAGATAACGAGAAACTGTACTTTTGGAGACGTTAGCCATTTTAGCGATATCATTTAAAGTAACCATCCTCTTCCCTCCTTTCATACTTTTAGAATACCATAGTTTATGAAATTTATATATGGAGATTCCCTTGATTTTTGCGCAAGTCTATTCAAAGAAAGGCTTTGTTAGTGTTTTAAAAATGGAGTGCTGGACACACTCCTTTAATCAGAGCCGTTAAAGACGGTGACTAAGTGTAAATAGTAAATAACCATCTACTACTTGTCAAAGTGGGGTAGATGGTTATTTTTTATTGTTTGTGGTGGTTGGGTTATTTCAAGAACGTATTCTTTAAAAATGTTTTTTATTAAAAAGCAAAGATTAAAACTTCGTTGCTTCTTCTAAAAAGTCGAGTAAGAATTCTTTGCGGTCGATACTTTCTGTTTTCTTTTCGCCGTATTTACGGACGGAAAGTACATCGTCTTTGATTTCATTTTCCCCAATGACAATTTGATAAGGGATTTTCATGGTTTGTGCTTCACGAATCTTATAGCCCATTTTTTCATTTCGAAGATCGGCTTCTACTCGAAGACCTTTTCGTTTCATGTCATTGACTAATTCCATAACTGCATCGCCATGAGCTTCTTCATTAACGGGAATAACAACGGCTTGAACCGGTGCTAACCAAGTTGGAAATGCCCCTTTATATCGTTCCAACAGATAAGCAACAAAACGTTCCATTGTTGAAACAATTCCGCGATGGATAACAACTGGGCGGTGATCATCATTGCCATCTTCTCCCACATACGTTAAATCAAAGCGTTGTGGTAAAAGGAAATCTAATTGAATCGTAGACAATGTCTCTTCATTGCCGAGGGCGGTCTTCACCTGAACATCTAATTTTGGACCGTAAAATGCCGCTTCCCCTTCAGCTTCGACATAATCTAAGCCTAAATCGTCCATCGCTTCTTTTAGCATACTTTCAGCTTGTTCCCACATTTGGTCATCATCAAAATATTTTTCGGTATCTTCAGGGTCACGATAACTCAAGCGGAAATTGTAATCTGTAATATCGAAATCTTTGTAAACTTCCAGCAATAGCTGTACGACACGGTTAAATTCTTCTTTTATTTGATCTGGACGAACAAAAACATGCGCATCATTTAAAGTCATTTCACGTACACGTTGCAAGCCTGAAAGTGCGCCTGATTTTTCATAACGATGCATCATGCCCAGTTCCGCAATACGAATAGGTAATTCCCGGTAACTGTGTGTATGATTTTTGTACACGAGCATATGATGCGGACAGTTCATTGGACGCAATACGAGTTTCTCGCCATCGCCCATGTCCATTGGTGGGAACATATCATCTTCGTAATGAGCAGAGTGACCTGATGTTTTATATAAATCAGAATCTGCCAAAATAGGTGTATAAACATGGTCATAACCCAAACTGACGTCTTTATCCACAATATAGCGTTCGATTGTACGACGAACGGTTGCGCCTTTTGGTAACCAAAACGGTAAGCCGGATCCAGCTTCTGGACTAATCATGAAAATATCTAATTCTTTACCTAATTTTCGGTGATCGCGTTCTTTAGCTTCTTCGCGCATTTTTAGATAAGCTTTTAGATCTTTTTTATTGAAAAAGGCGGTTCCATACACACGTTGCATCATTTTATTGTCTGAATCGCCTCGCCAATATGCACCAGCAAGTGAAAGTAATTTAAAGACTTGAACGTAACCGGTAGAAGGCACGTGAATTCCACGACATAAATCGGTAAAGTCCCCTTGTGTATAAATAGAGATTTCTTCGTCTTCAGGTAAATCTTTGATTAATTCTACTTTATAAGGATCGGTTTTGAAAATTTCGAGCGCTTCTTCGCGGCTGACTACTCGACGCTCAAATGGATAATTGGCTTTGACAATCTCCATCATTTCTTTTTCAATTTTTGGAAGTTCCTCTTCTTGAAGTTGTTCTTCCATATCTGTGTCATAATAAAAACCATTTTCAATAGCTGGTCCTACACCGAAATGCACATCCGGATGTAGACGTTTGATCGCTTGCGCCATGATATGTGCAGCCGAGTGACGCAAGATTTCTAACGCTTCATCGCTGTCTTTAGTGATAATGTCGATTTCACCATCTTCGGTAAGTGGTCGACGATAATCTACTAACTCTCCATTAAAACGTGCAGCAATTCCTGCTTTCTGTAGTCCTTTACCAATCGTTCCCGCAACATCTTCCGCTGTAGAATTTACAGGTAACGATTTTTGTGAACCATCCGGTAACGTAATTAAAATATCTGACATATTAAAATCTTCCTTTCTTTTTTCTCAATGACTTCATAATCCTTTAACAATCCGTGGTTGTAAAAATAAAAAGCCCCATTAGATTCGTTTAAAAACGATCTAATGGGACGCTTGATATGACGTGGTTCCACCCAAGTTCAATGAAAAACTCTTAGGTGTAGAAATTGCTGGGCAATTTCATCTGTAAAATAAAAATGAGTTTCCATTCTCTTCCTTGTTAACGCCAAGTAACGGTTGATTTGTCATCAACATCTCGAAAGTGGTCAGTGAAGATTTATTTAGAAAACTCTCATCTTATGTTTTCATTTCTGTAAAATAAATAGACTTCAAAGGTGTCTTTCTCAACGATTCATTTTAAGTTAATCATACGATACCACTTTATTCATTTTCATGCAAATGTTTTTTGTTTTAAATAGAACGAAGGAATATTTCGCCAGAAATTTCCGTCCAATCTTTTATTTTAAAAGAACTATGGGAATGTTTCGCCAGAAACTTCCTTCCGAAATACGACAAGGGCATCCGCAATTTTTTTACAATATCTTGTGAAATTCAGCAGGAACAACCCGCCTCTAACCACGATTCCAACATCCAAAACAACTCTATCGAGTCTTTTTTCACAATTTGTAGAGGATAAGCGCTCCCGCGCGTGAGATTCTGCGACTTCTGGGCGGTGGAACGCTACCGCGCGTGAGATTCCGCAATTTCTGAGCGATGGACGACTACCGCGCGTGAGATTTCACGATTCCCGAGCGGTGGACCCTTCCAGCGCGTGAGATTCCACGATTCCCGAGCGGTGGGACACTACCACACGTAGAATTTCTCAATTCTCGAGCGGTGGACTACTCCCGCGCGTGGGATTTCTCAATTCCCGAGCGATGGAACGCTACCGCGCGTAGAAAAGCGACTTTTCTGAGAGGTAGCTTGCTCTAGTACACAGATATGTATATTTTTTGAGCAATCGGAAGATTTTCTAAACCCTCTAAAAAGTACTAAAACATATCTTAGTATTTAAATCTCTTTACCAAGTTTAAAAAGAATTTTTTCTTCAACCACTGTTTTTATTAAAAAAATAAAGATGAATAGAAAATCGGAAGATTTTCTAGACCTTCTCAAAAACACTAAAACATATCTTAGTATTTAAATCTCTTTACCAAGGTTAAAAAGAATTTTTTCTTCAACCGCCTTTCCTCATAAAAAGCTAAAGATGAATAGAAAATCGGAGATTTTCTAAACCTTCTAAAAGTTCTTTAGTATGTGCTTTTTTGGATACTTATATAAAATAATCTATTTAGTTTTTCTATTATTTTTCATATGAGATGAATTGCTCTATCAAAGTTTTAACCGCTGTTCGTGTGCGATAAAATCTTCCCGAGCGTGAAATTCCGCGATTCCCGAGCGGTGGAACGTTACCGCGCGTGAGATTTTACGATTCCTGAGCGGTGGACTACTCCCGTGCGTGGGATTTCGCTATTCTCGAGCGATGGAGCGTTACCGCGCGTGAGATTACGCGATTCCCG
>DXAZ01000084.1 GCA_019116785.1 Candidatus Atopostipes pullistercoris | reverse complement strand
GATTGATAAAAAATGCGATTCGATGAATTAATCAGCTCTTGATGTGAATGAGACCTGTTCACTTTCATCGTACAGGAAAGGCTATTTTTTTAAGTGTTAGACTTGGCCAACGTATGAGAAGGGCTGTATTTGAGGGTTGGACTTATCCACCGCGTGAGAACCACAACTTTCTGAGCGCAGGGCTACTCCACCGCGTGAGAACTGTGACTTTCTGAACGCTGGGCTATTCCATCGCGTGAGAACTGCAACTTTCCGAGCGCTGGGCCATTCCATCGCGTGCGAATCACTAATTTCTGAGCGCTGGGTCACTCCACTGCGTGCGAATCGCGACTTTCTGGGTGCTGGGCCATTCCACCGCGTGTGAACCGCAACTTTCTGAGCGCTGGGCCACTCCACCGCGTGCGAATCACGACTTTCTGAGCGCAGGGCTATTCCACCGCGTGCGAATCACGACTTTCTGTGCACAGGCTCTCTCCATCGCTCAGAAATTATTATAAAACGAGTGCATCTTTCTTATTTGCTTATTTGCGAAAATAGATATTGAATGAGCGCTAGCTCGGACATCATAATTATTTATCCATCATTTATAAACGATAAATTTCTCAATCATTTAATAGAAATAATAGAAAAATTACTAGTATATTGATATTTAACTAAAATTGAGGTAATATCAAAACGTTCATTGTAAGAATCAATTAATATAACTCAATAGCTAAGAAGTTATTTTAGTTATAAATTTGATTTAGAATAAATAAAAAATTTATCAACGTGATTAAATCAATCTTTAACTATGTCAAATAGTGGATTCATGTTGATAATTTTCATGGTTTTAGTTAATATTGTTAAAGTATGAAAATAAATGTTATATAGAATAAAAATATTACAGCGAACGGAGAGGAGAACACATTATGTCCGTTACGGTAAATAATGAGCACGGAACCATTGAAATCTCAAACGACGTTATTGCAACGGTTGTTGGTGGAGCTGCAACAGAAATACCCGGAGTTGTGGGTATGGCAAGTAAACACCAAGTAAGAGATGGATTAAATGAAATATTAAATAGAGAAAATTATGCAAAAGGAATAGTTGTTGATCAAGAACAAGAAGGTGTAGTCATTGGTGTCTACATCATTGTAAGTTATGGAACAAAAATCTCAGAAGTATCAAAAAATGTACAAGAGCGAGTTAGCTATCAGTTAGAGGCTAGTCTAGGCGTTCAAGCAGACGCAGTAAATATTTTTGTACATGGTGTACGCGTACAAAATGATGATTAGTTGGGTCACAGATTGATTGTGACACAAGGAGGAAAGACAATGGAATTAGCGAAATTAACTGGTAAAGATTTTGAAAATATGATAGCAGCTGGCCAAGCACATTTAGCACAAAATGCTGAATATGTAAATTCATTAAATGTATTCCCTGTACCCGATGGAGATACAGGAACAAACATGAACCTTACTTTTTCAAGTGGCGCAAAAGCTGTAAAAGAAAATCCAAATACTGAAATTGGAAAAATAGGCCAAACACTATCTAAAGGATTATTAATGGGTGCGCGAGGAAATTCAGGCGTAATATTATCTCAATTATTTAGAGGTTTTAGCAAATCAATTGAATCAAAAACAGAGATTAATACATTAGAATTTGCCCAAGCCTTTCAAGCAGGAGTTGATTCAGCATATAAAGCAATCATGAAACCTGTAGAAGGAACTATCCTAACGGTTGCCCGAGAATCAGCAGAAGCTGGTAGAAACAAAGCACAAACAACAGACGATATCATTGAAGTAATGGAAGAAATTTTAGCAGCTGCAAAAGTTTCATTAGACCACACCCCTGAATTATTGCCTGTTTTAAAAGAAGTAGGAGTCGTCGACAGTGGCGGACAAGGATTAGTTTATGTATATGAAGGCTTCCTGTCATCCTTAACAGGCGAAGAAATTCAAGTAGTCGAAGAACCAAACTTAGATGAACTCGTTCGAGCAGAACACCACCGCGGGGCGGTACATGACGCAATGAGTGCTGAAGACATCAAATTTGGCTTTTGTACAGAGATTATGGTTCGTTTAGGAGAAGGAAAAACCGTAGATAGCGAATTTGATTACGATGAATTTCGTAATCATTTAAACGAAATGGGCGATTCTTTATTAGTGATTGCGGATGATGACATCGTTAAAGTGCATGTACATACCGAAAGACCAGGAGAAGTTATGAATTATGGTCAAAAATTTGGATCACTCATTCGTATTAAAGTAGATAATATGCGTGAACAGCATGCAGCGCTTGAACATGTAGAAACACCTAGCTCAAAAAAGACGACTGAAAAAGAAATGGCCGTCATTTCCGTAGCTGCAGGATCTGGAGTGAAGGATTTATTTGAAAGTATGGGTGTTGATTATGTTATTGAAGGTGGACAAACAATGAATCCAAGCACCCAAGACTTCTTGGAGGCGATGGAAAAAGTTCCTGCTAAAAATTATATTTTATTGCCAAATAACAGCAATATCTTTATGGCAGCTAATCAAGCTACTGAAGTTTCAGAAGCCAATGCAGTGGTTGTTGAAACAAAAACGATACAGCAAGGAATAAATGCAATGTTAGCTTTTAATCCAGAGATGGCATTAGAAGAAATTAAAGAGTTAATGTCTGAAGAGATACAATATGTAACTTCTGGACAAATCACTTTTGCAATTCGTGATACAGAAATTAACGGTTTGAAAATAAAAAAAGATGATTATATGGGCATAATTGATGGAGATATAAAAGTCGCCAATAATGATTTAGAAACAGCCAGCTTAGAAACGATTAAAAAAATGCTGACTGAAGATAGTGAAATAATCACCTTAATATATGGAGAAAAAAGTTCAGAACAATTGATTCAGTCATTAACAGATCAATTAGAAGAACACTATCCAGATATAGAAATTGAGACCCATGAAGGTGGACAGCCCGTCTATCCATTATTGATTTCAGTAGAATAAGTAAAACTCGCTAGCCAATGAGTTTAAAAGATAGATAAGAATGTAGTTATTCTTAGACGATTTAGATGGATTACAATATCTGATCAGCTAAAAAATAATAATGACGAACAGGTGAGTATTTAATGATGGATTAGATATTTTTCTGTTCGTTTTGTTATATAAAGAAGGGAGGCGACCAGGTGGAAAAGTTATTCAATGAATCTGTAACTGTATTAAATGGTGTCGGTGCTAAAAGAGCAGAAGCGTTGAAAAGATTAGGCATTGAAACCCTTTGGGATTTATTTACCTACTTTCCCTTTCGCTATGAGGATTTAACGGTTCAAGATATTGAAACGATTGAAGACCGACAAAAGGTAGTTTTGCAGGGAATAGTGATAGCGCAACCTCATGTACAATATTATGGCTATAAAAAGAGCCGTTTATCTTTTCGGATTAATGTAGATCATGTAATTGTACCGGTTACTTTTTTTAATCAGCCGTATTTAGCCAAACAAATTGTAGAAGGGGAGGAGATAAAAGTCTTTGGGACTTGGGACGCTTCTAGAATGCAACTTTCAGGCATAAAAATTATTGGTGGAAACACTGTCAATAAAAATGAAAAATTTGAACCCATTTATCATTCAAATAAAGAAATCTCTCATGCTGTAATTAAAAAGCTCGTACAACAAGCTTGGGATAAATATCAAGGAGAGATTCAAGAAGTCATCCCTGAAGAGTTAATCTTAAAATATCAATTAATTCCCACTAAAGAAGCCATTTACAATATGCACTTTCCCAAGAGTCCAGCGGTTATGGATACCGCAAGATCAACCATTGTTTTTATGGAATTTTTAATTTTTCAACTTAAAATCCAATATCGTCGCCTACAGCATAAAAACAGCGGTGCAGGACAAGCGATTCACTATGATTTAGAGCGTTTGAAATTTTTCTTTTCTTCTTTACCCTTTGAATTAACGAAGGCACAAAAAGAAGCAGTAAATGCTATATCGGCAGACATGAAACGTCCTATTCAAATGTATCGTCTGCTTCAAGGAGATGTCGGGAGTGGGAAAACAATAGTTGCAGCTGGCGCTATTGTAGCTGCGCAATCGGCCGATGTTCAATCGGCTTTTATGGCTCCGACAGAAATTCTAGCGGAACAACATTTTCAAAGTTTACAAGATATTTATCAGTCATTTGATATAAAAGTCGTATTATTGACAAGTTCTACATCTACTAAAGAACGTCGAGAATTACTTGAAGATTTAAAAAATGGAAAGATCGATTGTGTAGTCGGCACGCATGCGCTAATCCAAGAAGATGTTATATTTAGTCATCTAGGCTTAGTCATTATCGATGAACAACATCGGTTTGGCGTAAATCAACGGAAAGCTTTAAGAGAAAAAGGAATGCAACCAGATGTCTTGTTTATGACAGCTACACCTATCCCTCGGACCCTGTCTATGACAGCTTATGGAGAGATGGATGTGACGACGATTGATGAAATGCCTCCAGGTCGACTGCCTATAAAAACCTATTGGATACGAAAAAAACAATTAAACAGTTTAATGAACACTATAATGAAAGAATTAAAAAAGAATGCTCAAATTTATGTGATTAGTCCATTAATCGAAGAATCAGATGCCCTAGATTTAGAAAATGCAACAAAACTCGCAGAAGTTTATAAACAAACGTTTGCTCCGAATTATCGGGTGGCTTTACTACATGGACGAATGCAAGCAGCTGATAAAGAAGAAATTATGCAACAATTCAAAAGTCATGAAATTGATATTCTAGTTTCAACAACCGTTATTGAAGTCGGAGTAGATGTCTCAAATGCAACAATGATAGTCATTCATGATGCAGATCGTTTTGGTTTAGCCCAACTTCATCAATTGCGAGGACGAGTCGGTCGTGGGCAAAAACAATCATATTGTATATTGGTTGCTGATCCCAAAGGTGAAAATGGTGTCAAACGCATGAAAATTATGACAGAATCTACGGATGGCTTTAAAATTAGTCAAAAAGATTTAGAAATGCGTGGCCCAGGAGAATACTTTGGAAAAAAACAATCTGGTCTTCCAGAATTTAAAGTAGCAGATATCGTAAATGATGAATTCGTTTTAGAAGCTGCACGTTATGAAGCAACTGATTTATTAATGGAAGAAACTTTTTTAAAAAATGAAGCTTATCATAATTTACGAGTTTCTGCTGGGATTGAAGATGGACAAATAAATGATATACTAGATTAGCATATTATGAGAATAATAAGTTTAGATAAAGGAAAAAGAGGAGTGAAAAAATTGAGAATTGCGATTGATGCAATGGGTGGAGATGACGCGCCAAAAGTTATTGTAGAAGGTGTAATGTTAGCAGCGGAAGCTTTTCCTGATACAACAATGGTTTTGTATGGTCATCAAGATGAAATAAATAAATATTTAACAAAAAATTTATCGAATATTGAAATAATTCACACAACAGAAAAAATTGCAGGCGATGATGATCCTGTTCGTTCAATTCGAAGAAAAAAAGAAGCCTCTATGGTTTTAGCCGCTCAGTCTGTGAAAAATGGTGAAAATGATGCATTATTTTCAGCTGGAAACACTGGAGCTTTATTAGCGGCAGGGACTTTGATTGTTGGTAGAATTCGAGGAATTGATCGCCCAGCTTTAATGTCTACAATTATGACAACAAATAAAAATAGAGATAAAATGCTTGTATTAGATTTAGGAGCAAATGCGGATACTAAACCGGAAAATCTTAACCAATATGCGACGATTGGTTCTTTTTACGCTGAATATGTCAATAAAGTAGACCATCCAACTGTGGCACTTTTAAATAATGGAACGGAAGACAATAAAGGAAATCAAGTAACTAAAGCCGCGTTTGATTTATTGAAAAATAATGAAAATATTGAGTTTGTTGGAAATACAGAAGCTCGAGATTTATTTTCAGGTGTAGCGGATGTTTTAGTTATGGATGGTTTTACAGGAAACGCCGTCTTAAAATCAATGGAAGGAACGGCTCTAACTATTATGCAACTGCTTTCTACTTCAATTAAAGAGGGCGGGGTAAAAAACAAACTCGGTGGACTTTTATTAAAAGATAGCTTAAAAGAAGTCGCTAATTCTTTAGACTACTCAAAACTTGGAGGTGCTATTTTATTTGGCGTAAAAGCTCCAGTAATGAAGACTCATGGCTCTACAAATGCTGAGGCAGTCTTTTATACCTTAAAACAAACTCGAGAAATTTTACAATCTCAAGTCATTTTGGATGTAGTTAAGAATTTTGAAGCGAACCAATAATAAGGAAACTATTAGAGAAAGTACTTAAAATGAGAGTTGTTTTAACCGAAAATCTGTGAAAACTATGGAAATTTGTTTAAAATTACGTTAGAATAGTACCTATCAATATTTTTTTATATGAATCATTGATTAACTATTCAATTAACTAAAATTGAAAAATATTGCCTAGAATGAAAAATGTTGAAACGAGGAGGTGGCTGGTATGACTGAGCAAGAAATTTTTGAAAAAATTAAAGCCATTATTGTAGATAGACTTGGGGTTAGTGAAGATAAAATAACCTATGAAACAAGTTTTCAAGAAGATTTAGGTGCTGATTCACTAGATATTGTAGAATTAGTAATGGAAATGGAAGATGCATTCGACGAAGAAATTTCTGATGAAACAGCAGAACAAATTACCACTGTTGGTAAAGCAGTAGAGTACATCAAAACAAAGATATAAGCATCTAAATAAGTAAAAATAAATAAAATGTTCAAAAATGAAAATAAAATGAGAGAAAGACTTGATTTTTTAATAATATACTATAATATAATACTTAGCTCGTAAGAATAAAAACGAGTGGATGTGTTGCATTTTGATTTCAAGCTATTTCATTCATTAAGATTTTCTAATAGAATACTTTTATGAAAACTTGATCGATAAAATGCATAGGAGGTTAATAATAGTGGCGACCAAAGAAACTTTATTAGAAATAAACAATTTAGAAGTTGGTTTCCGTTTTGGTGATGAATATCATAATGCAGTAGATGATGTCTCAATCACTTTAAAAGAAAATGAAATACTTGCCATTGTAGGTGAGTCTGGTTCAGGGAAATCAACCTTAGCCACAGCGATTATTGGATTACATGATCCAAATAATACGCAAATAAAAGGTGAAATTTTATATAAAGGGTTAGACCTTACAAATTTAAATACTAAACTATATAACCGTATTCGTGGGAACGATATCGGAATGATTTTCCAAGATCCATTAGGTTCATTGAACCCGGTGATGACCATTGGAAGACAAATTGAAGAGTCATTAGTTTATCATACAGATTTAAATGAAAAACAAAGAAATCAACGTGTACTTGAACTTCTTGATCAAGTAGGGATTCCTAATCCAGCACGTACAATTAAGCAATATCCGCACGAGTTATCCGGTGGTATGCGACAACGTGTTGTTATAGCGATTGCGTTGGCTAATAAACCACCAATTATTATTGCTGATGAGCCAACAACTGCGCTAGATGTTACAATTCAAGCACAGATTTTGGATTTAATGAAAGACATTCAAGAAGAGACGGATTCAGGAATTATTCTTATTACTCATGACTTGGGTGTTGTTGCTGAAACAGCTGATCGTGTGGCTGTAATGTATGCTGGTCAAATTGTAGAAGAAGCGCCAGTAGATGTATTATTTACAGATCCCAAACATCCTTATACTCGTTCATTATTGAATTCAATTCCTCATGAACTAGAAGAAGGAGAAGATGATGAATTACATGTCATCCAAGGAACTGTACCATCTTTACAAAACTTACCTCGAACAGGGGATCGATTTAAAGATCGTATTCCATGGATCCCAGATGAAGCATTTGACGAAGACCCTCAATTAGAGGAAATCGCTCCGAACCATAAAGTAAGAGGAAATAGTTGGAAACACTTCTACTTTGAAGGGGAGGAAGATTAGTCATGTCATTTTTAGAATTGAAAGATTTAAAAGTCCACTTCCCGATTCGCGGAGGAATTTTTAATACCATTCAAGACTGGGTTTACGCTGTTGATGGTGTAGATATGGTTATTGAAGAAGGAAAAACATATGGCCTAGTTGGTGAATCTGGTTCAGGTAAAACAACAATCGGAAAAGCCATTATAGGTCTGGAAGAAGTAACAGATGGGGAAGTTGAGTATGAAGGTATTCAAGTAACCAATAAAGCTAGAAATCGTAATGAACAATATCTTAATTATAATAAAGATATCCAAATGATTTTCCAAGATTCTACTTCTTCATTGAATCCAAAAAAACGTATCCGTGATATCATCGCAGAACCTATGCGTAATTACTTTGATTACACGGATAAAGAAGAACGTGATGAAGTTATTCGTCTACTAGAGATTGTTGGTTTAAATGAAGATGCAATTTATCGTTATCCTCATGAGTTTTCTGGAGGACAACGCCAACGTTTAGGTGTAGCACGTGCTGTAGCAAGTAATCCAAAATTAATTATTGCGGATGAACCAACTTCAGCGTTAGATTTATCTGTTCAAGCACAAGTATTAAACTTCATGAAACGTATTCAAAAAGAATATGGCTTAAGTTATTTGTTTATTTCCCATGATTTAAGTGTCGTAAAACATATGGCTGATGACATTGCAATTATGCATCGTGGTCGGTTTGTTGAACGTGGATCAAAAGAAAAGATTTTTAATAATCCACAACATATCTACACGCGTCGCTTATTATCTGCTATTCCTGAAATTGATCCGCTAAACCGTGAAGAACATAAAATTGAGCGTCAAAAGGTTGAGCGAGAATATCAAGAACAAGAGATTCATTACTATGATGAAAATGGTCGTGTTTATGATTTAGAACTTATTGATGAAAATCACTGGGTCGCCTTAAATCCAAACGATTCTTCATCTAGTACTTTTGTAGCAGAACAAGAAAAAGGGGGAAATTAACATGTGGAAAACGGTAGTACGTAGACTTCTGGTTATGATCCCTCAGATTATCATATTAAGTATGATTGTATTTACAGTTGCGCATTTCATGCCGGGGGATCCATTTACAGGTCAGCTAGATCCAAACATTGATCCACAGCAATTAGAAGCTTTAAGAGAGGCAGCAGGATGGAATGATCCACTACCTATTCAATACTTTAGATGGGTAGGAAATGTACTTCAAGGAGACTTTGGTAAAAGTTACGCTCAGCAAGTACAGGTTACTACATTAATTGGAAGCCGTGCAGCAAATTCATTACGTTTAGGATTAATGGCTACATTCTTTACTTATGTAATTGCTTTACCATTTGGATTATTTGCAGGTCGTTACAATGATAGCTGGTTTGACCGAGTTGTAATGGTATATAGCTATGTAAGTTATGCAATTCCAACATTCGTATTGGCTTTAATTATGGTTTATTTCTTTGGGTACAGATTAGGTTGGTTCCCAACAAGAGGTTCTGTAAGTTCCTCTTTAACTGCAGGAACAGGGGCCTATTATTGGGATATGTTCTATCGACTTATCTTGCCTGGATTTACGGCTGGAGTACTAGGTACAGCTTCAACAATTCAAACTTTACGTAATGAAGTGATTGATGCAAAGACACAAGATTATGTAAGAACAGCTAGATCAAAAGGTGTACCTGAAGGAAAAATTTATTCAAAACATATCTTTAGAAATGCATTTTTACCCATTGCATCTTCTATCGGCTTTATTTTTTCTAGGTTATTAAACGGTTCAGTTTTTATTGAACGAATCTTTGCATTCAATGGGATGGGAGATTTATTTATCACATCAATAACAAGTCGAGACTATTCAGTGGTTATTACTCTCGTGTTATTATATGGAGTTATTGCAATTATAGGCTCTTTGATCTCTGATATTGTATTAAGTCTGGTAGACCCTCGCATTCGAATTGATTAAATATATGAAAAAATAAAGGACTGAGAAAAGAATATGAAAGAAAAAGAAGAACTTGAAAGACAAACAACAGTTGAAACAGCTAGTGATCAACTTGATGTTTCAGCCCCACCAATGGGTTTTAAAGTGATCATTCGAGAATTTAAAAAAGATAAAGTTGCGTTATTTGCTTTGTCCATATTAGCTCTTATCTTAGTCACAACCTTAGCTTGGTATATAAGACTTGATGCAAGCCAAGTAATGAGTGTTGACATTTTAAGAAACTTTGCAGAACCAGAAGACTTCAATTGGGGTTTAGTAGCTGATGCTTGGAATGGAGAGAAAACTCTCATTTTTGGAGCAGATGAGTATGGACGTGATGTCTTTATGCAACTATTTTTAGCAGCTGGTAACTCTATTTTGATTGCATTCGCTGTAACAACGATTATTGCTGTAATCGGAATTACTTTAGGTTTAATTGCTGGTTATTATGGTGGTCAAGTAGATAATGTGATTATGCGTATCACAGATTTTGTTATGACATTACCAACAACGATGATTATTATCGTCTTTTTAGTTGTTGTTCCTGAATATACAATAAAATCATTCATTTTTATTATGAGTATTTTCGCTTGGACAGGATATACTCGTATTGTCCGAAGTAAGGCCCTATCAGAATCTCGACTGGATTATATCAGTGCTTCTAAAACAATGGGGACGCCTACTTGGAAAATTATCTTAAATGAAATGTTACCTAACTTAACGTCACTGATTATGGTTCAATTAATTCTATCTTATGCAGGAAACATTGGACTTGAAACAGGACTTACCTTCTTAGGTTTTGGTCTACCAGATCAAACACCGAGTTTAGGTCGCCTAGTCAGTGCCGCAACAACTCCATTTAATTTGGAGAATAGACCTTGGGTTTGGCTCCCAGCATCAACTTTAATCCTAGTGTTGATGTTGTGTATAAACTACGTCGGACAAGCATTAAAACGCTCGTTAGACGCTAAACAAAGACTGGGATAAAATATACCTATAATAAAAGGGGAGAAATCATATGTCACTTAAAAGAAAATATGGACTATTAGCTAGTTCCGCAGCAGTAGCTTTACTACTTGCAGCATGTGGCGGAGATACTGGAAGTGAAGATACAGATACAGGGACAGATAATGGTGGGGATACTGCCGAAGTAGAAGATGGGGATACTGGAAGTGATATTCCTGAGTTTGAACAGGTAGTCGAAAACGAAGGGGACCCTATTGATGGGGGAACTTTACGTATTGCAATGGTTGCAGACTCTGCTTTTCCTGGAATTTTCAGTTCGGAATTTTACGGTATTAACTTAGATGCACTATTGATGGGACCTACTTCAGGAAGTCTTCTTCGATCAGATGAAGAGTATCAATGGACAGATGGTGCAGCAAGTATGGACTTTGATGAAGATGAAAATAAAGCAACGATTACTTTACAAGAAGGCGTAAAATGGCACGATGGAGAAGAAGTCACTGTAGATGATATTATATTTACACATGAAATTGTCGGCCATCCTGATTATACAGGAGTCCGTTACAGTGAATCTCTTCAAAATATTGAGGGTATGGAAGAATACCACAATGGAGAAGCTGACACTATTTCAGGGTTAAATGCTGTCGATGACTATACATTAGAAATTCAATATATTGAACCTGAAGGACCTGCTATCTTACAAGCTGGTGGTGGAATTTGGGCATATGCAGCTCCTCG
Organism: Candidatus Atopostipes pullistercoris; assembly: GCA_019116785.1. Taxonomy (GTDB): domain Bacteria; phylum Bacillota; class Bacilli; order Lactobacillales; family Carnobacteriaceae_A; genus Atopostipes; species Atopostipes pullistercoris. The sequence goes on along the minus strand of DXAZ01000084.1, from coordinate 3,618 downwards.
TCATTACTATGGTGATTTACCAATTGATGAGATTGAATCTTCTGAACAAGTTCGAGAAAATCCAATTGGCTTTGGACCTTATAAAGTTTCAAATATTGTTCCAGGTGAATCTGTTGAATATGAAGCATTTGAAGATTACTTCGAAGGTGCACCAAAAATCGATAAAATTATTGTAGAACGCGTTCCAACTTCTGGAATTGTTGAAGCATTAAAATCTGGTGATTTTGATATTACTTGGGGTATGCCTTCAAACTTATATGATTCATTTGATGAAGGTATTCCAGGATATACCACTTTAGGAGCTCCTGGTCAGTCTTATGACTATCTCTCATTTAAAGTTGGTGAATGGGATGCAGAAGAAGGTAAGAACGTATATAACCCAGATGCAAAAATGGCAGATAAGAACTTACGTCAAGCTATGGCATATGCTTTAGATATTGATGCTGTAGGAACAGAGTTCTATAATGGTTTACGTTACAGAGCGACTTCACACATTGTTCCTAACTTTGGTGATTTCTTTAACCCTGATGTTGAAGGATACCCACATGATATTGACAAAGCTAATGAATTATTAGATGAAGCAGGGTATGAAGATGTTGATGGTGACGGAATACGTGAAGATCCAAATGGAGACCCATTAACAATTAACTATGCAGCACGTGCTAACTCAGACGCTGCGGAACCAATTGCTTTATACTATATCCAAGCATGGAAAGAAATTGGTTTAGATGTTCAATTATTAGAAGGTCGTCTACACGAAACAAATGCATTTTATGATCGTGTTCAAGCAGATGACCCAGAAATTGATGTCCATGAAGGTGGATGGGGTGTTGGTTCAGATCCAACTCCAGATGGTTTATATGGAGAAACAGCCGCATTTAACTTCCCACGATTTGTAAGTGATGAAAACAATGCTTACATGGATGACATGCTTTCACAAGAAGGATTCGATACAGATTGGCGCTTAGGCGTATTCCATGAGTGGCAAGAATACTTCATGGATGAAGCAGTATCAGTTCCTACATTCTGGAGAACAGAATTACAATTGGTTAATAACCGCGTTTCAAATTGGTCTCATGACGAAGTTCCAGGAGCAGATCCTGCAACTTACGGCTGGCATGCAATCGAGTTATTAGCAGACGAGCCATTGACTGAATAATTAAATGAACTATTTGCATTAAATGATTTCGCTTAAAATCTTTAATTGCTCAATAATGAAAAGACTTCGATTTTAATATCGAAGTCTTTTTTTGACTTCTTATTTGGTTTTTTAATGAAACTAGTCATAAAAAAAGTTTAGAAATTAAAAGTGAAAATAGTTAGTGAAAATGACTGATTAAAAATAGCCTATTAGACACGGAAGTCATTTCATGTCTAATAGAGCTATCCTTATTAGACACAGAAGTCGTTTCGTGTCCGATAGAGCCAGTCTTATTAGACATAGAAGTCGTTTCGTGTCCGATAGAGCTAGTCCTATTAGACATAGAACATGTTTCGTGTCTAATAGCATAAAAATCCGAGGCATTTTCCCTAAAAAATTTCTTAAATGGTAAAAATTATGAATAAATCATAAAATATACAATAAATCAAAAATATAAGCAATAATGATTAAATGATAAACTTTTTTATAGAGATTTATGGTATTCTTAACAGAGAATTAAAAAAACTATTTTACAGTAGGTAGCACATGGTGAAAGGAATAGAATATGTCAATTAAATGGAAAAACTTTATCACTCGTTCCTTCATCTCAATTGTAGGAATTACTTTTATTAGTATGGGGGCAGCTTTAAGTGAGGTAATGGCAATGGGGTTAGATCCATTCACTGCCTTAAATCGAGGAGCTTCTTCTTTACTAGGGGTTAGTTTAGGGGATTATCAATTAATCGTTAATTTAATAAGTTTAATCATTATTTTCTATTTGGAACGCTCTTTAATCGGATGGGGTTCTGTCTACAATATGATTTTCATTGGTTATCAAATCGACTTTTTCAATCAACTTTTTACCCAATTATTCCAAGTAGAAAATTTAAGTTTACTTACTCGAGTTCTGATTACGATTGTTGCTATCTTAGTTTTGTCTTTAGGAGTGGCAGTTTATATGGATATTCAGTTTGGGGTATCTCCTTATGATGCAATTGCACCATTGATTGTGGATAAGACAGGATGGGAATATACACCAGTAAGAATTGGACAAGACGTTTTAGTAGTGATTACCGCTTATTTATTAAAAGGACCTGTAGGAATATCTACAGTAATTATCGGCTTTTTTGCGGGACCGCTGATCGCATTGTTTTCAGATAAAATCTCTAAACCTCTCATAGAACAGGTAACTACTACAGAATAAATATCTTTTGTATATTTAATATCAATAAATAAATCACCTCTACTCATCTAAAAGAATAGAGGTGATTTTAAATTTATAAATTAAAATATTCTGTTAAGTACTTGGCTAAACCATGTTCATGATTTGTATAGCTGGTAACATCATCAGCAACTTCTTTCAGGCCGTCAATTCCGTTCTTCATCATGACACCTAAGCCTGCATATTGAATCATTTCAAAATCGTTGGCTTCATCTCCAAATGCAATGATATTATCCTGTGAGATATTATAATATTTGGCAATTTCTTCAACACCCATGGCTTTTTGAATACCAGCAGCAACAATTTCTAAAGTTGGAGTTGGACCGCCCCATGTACGGACTTCAATCTCATCTCCGTAATGTTCGATAATTCGGTTTTGTATAAAGGGAATAAAGTATTCTTCAGCCGTAAAGACATTCACTGAAGTAGGAGATTCCTGTAAATTCTCTTTAGTAAAAGGAACTGTTGGAACATTACGAATAGGTGAACCTGTACTGTATGTTTCTTCCGCTGCTCGATCAACATAGATGTGATCTTGAGATTCAGCTGAAATTAATTTTACTATAGGAAATCGACTTAATGGTAACAAGGATAAAGCAATATCTCTATCTAAGCGTTTGTGATAACCATTTTCCCAATTATAGTCATTGGGGTGATGGCACCAAGCCCCATTAAAATTAACTATTGGAGTATCTAGTCTTAATTGTTTATAAAACTGTTGACTTGTTCGAAAAGGTCGACCGGTAGCAATTGAAACAATATGTCCTTGTTCAACAACTTTTCTGATTGCCGATTCTGTTTCGTGAGTTAATTGTGAGTCATTATTTAGCGTAGTCCCATCTAAATCAATTGCAACTAATTTTCTATCCATAGTATATAGAATCTCACTTTCTTAAAATATTGTTAAAAGAATTATTGTATATTGTATATTGTAACAAATATTTAGTATAATTTACATAAAGGAGACAAAAATAATGATTACTTTAAAACACGATATTGTATCAGAGGTTCCACTAATTGAGTTATTTGAAGAAGGAAAAGAAAACGAACAACTCCCAGTAGTCGTATTTTACCATGGTTGGGAAAGTAGAAAAGAACGTGTTCTTGAATATGGTTATTATTTAGCTGAAAATGGTTTTCGGGCTTTATTACCAGAAGCATTAAATCATGGAGAACGTCAAACAGAGGAAAATTCTTCTCAAAATCCTATGAATTTTTGGGAGATCGTTTCAAAAAATGTGCAAGAACTGCCAAA
>DXAZ01000083.1 GCA_019116785.1 Candidatus Atopostipes pullistercoris | reverse complement strand
TTAATTGTGAAAACTACTCCCTCCTTTTAAATGACTTTTATTTATTTTAGCATACAAAAATACGTGTTTTTTTGTAATAACTTTTATTCTATGAAAAAAATACTGACAAATTCTATAAGAATTCATCAGCATTTGTAATACTAGAGATTAGTCAATCACTAAACGATTTAAAAAATCCATATCTGATACGGAAAGTTCAAAATCAATTTCAGCATTTTGGTCAATGTATTCTTCGTGAACGGACTTCGGTAAAACGACTAAACCTTTTTGGTAAGCATAACGAATGGAAATTTGTGCCGTTGTTTTTCCATATTTGTCTGCAATTTTTTTAATATTTTCATTATTTAATAATTTTCCTGTACCAATTGGTGAATAGGCTTCGACAACCATATCATTTTCTTGACAGAATTGAACCAATTCTTCATCTCGATGTCCAATATGGTATTTTATTTGGTTTAACATCGGTTTTACTTTTGAATGGCTTAATAAGTTTTTCAAATCATCAATCTCAAAATTGGAAACACCGATAGCTTTAATCTTACCTTCTTCATATAAATCTTCCAACGCTTTCCAAGCTTCTTGATTTTCTTCGTAGTAGTAATTATCAATCGTCTCAATGCGCATTTCATTCCATGGTCTGGGTGCATGAATAATCACTAAATCTATATAGGGTGTGTCAAGAGCGTTTAAAGAATCTTCTATATCTTTTTTAGCTTCATCATAGGATTTAGATTCGCCTCTTACTTTTGTGGTTAAAAAGTAATCTTCACGAGCTAAACCGGAAGCTTTCATTCCGCGACCTACCCCTTCTTCATTTCCATAAGAACGAGCTGTATCGATATGAATATAGTCATTTTTCAAAGCATATTCAACCGTTCTTTCTGCTTCTTCTGGTGACATTTGCCAAGTTCCAAGTCCTATTAATGGAATCTTTTGACCGTTTGCTAGTTGTAGTGATTCTTTCAATATTGACATCTAGTTCTACTCCCCTTTTAAAATATTTTTAAATTTTTGATAAACGATTTAATTCTTCACGAATCTTTTGAGCAATTTCTTTTCGTTCTTTGATAAAACTTTTATTTCCTGTGAATTGAATAGGTTGTCCTGTATAAATTTCACGCTTTTTTTGGTTTGAATATACAGGGACAAAGGTCAAATGTTTCTTGGTTTTTCGATAATAATATTTTTCAAGATGTAAAAACCCTTCGTAAATATTCGAAGTTTTAGATGAATCATTAGAATAATCAATGTCTGGAAAAATTAGAAGATCTTCATCATTTAATAAAGCCTCCACACTCATTTGAAAGGTATGCATAATCTTACGCGATGTTCGATAAACTGGAATGGCTCGAGCAGATTTCATCATCCAAGGAATTATATATGAAAGGGGCCAAGCTACTATCTTTGCAATCGGCAAGGGCCATTTATAACGTTTCGTAAAAGTATAGTTCGTGTAATGGTCGTAGCATTCCTCTTGCGAAGTAAAGACGCTTAGTACCCATGTTCGAAAATAATATTTTATCCAGACTAATATACTAACAGGGCCCATCATATTTTGATGATGAGAGATATAAACGGTCGGTTCATCCGTGATGTATAGAGTTTTAAAGCGAAAACGCGGCAATATGATGCGTGTGAGAGCTCGAGAGATTTTAAAAAATAATCCATATCTTCTCTGATTCATTGATCCTACTCCTTCATCAAGTTTATCTCATTTCTAAACTTTTTTGAAGTTATTGACTCTCGGTTTGCTTGAAATATTGACGAAATAGGGCTCGTGCAACTAATTTGGTGTCTTTAAATGTTTCAAAATTCGAAGTGTGATTTTTTTCATAGAGTGTTTTAATATCGACACTAATTACTCGTTTATTTTTTGAAACCATATGTATCAACATGATCATCTCATAATCAAATTTATCACCACTTAGCTGACTGACCCAAGGTAATTCTGAAGACGTGATACCTCGTAAGCCCGTTTGTGTGTCACGAATAAACTGACCAAAGAAAATTTTAAAGACAAGACTGGTTAAACGATTTCCAATCCAGCTTCGTAAAGGCATATATTTGAGATTGAATGTACGAGAACCTAAAACAAAACCTGTGTCCATCGTGTCCAGTCTCTTCCCGACCTGTAAGACATCTTTTATGGCGTGCTGTCCATCAGCATCCGCTGTTACTACACCATTTAAGGATGGAAAATGTTTTAGAAAATAATCGAAGCCCGTTTTTAAAGCGGCTCCTTTCCCTTTATTTTTTGGATGTGTAATGAGAATACATTCTTTAAAGGTTTTAATCTCTGCGAAAATGTCTTTATAGGATGCCCCACTTCCATCATCCACCACAATGACATGGGGAACGCCATTTTGAATCAGATTATGAACATACTCCGGCAAACTTTTCATCGGACGATACGCCGGAATAATCACCGCAAACTTTTTCATTTTATTGTCTCCTACTACATGATATATTGCGATACTTAATGTGTAAATTTTTTGGTATTCATAAAAAACATTATCTTTTATGTAAATGAATACTCTCTGCTATCATCCCTTTTATTTAGACGATGATTTTTTTATACACAAGATTTTTTATTTTAAATTTTCCGCCACAATTCTTTCTAATTCTTTTCCTCTTGCATAAGATGTTTGTGTTCCAAGTTTTTGTACACTATCACTTGCAATCGCATTGGCTAATTCGATCGCTGATTTCGGATCCATTCCAACAGATAACCCATAAGCAAACGTTCCACAAAAAGCATCGCCAGCTCCCGTTGAATCTTTAACAGTAACTTTTGTAGTCTTTAAATGTTGAACTTCTTGATCAATGTGAGGTCGGTAAAGTAAGGCACCTTTTTTACCTATTGTCACCACTAAATTCGTATTCGTTTCATTCGCAAAGGTTTCGATCGCCAAGACGAATTGATCTAACGGCAAATCATAGGCTTCTTCTGCTAAAAAGGCAAATTCTGTTTCATTCGGGAGTAGCCAGTCCGTATATTCTAGGATATCTTCTTTTAAAATATCGGCAGGTGCTGGATTTAACAAAGTGACTGCTCCCATTTCTTTCCCTCTCTTAAATCCTTCTAGTATCGCACTTTGTGGATTCTCTAATTGAGAAAGTACGACATTTGCTGGAGGCAGTTTAACAAAAGCTTCTTTTACAAATTCTGCACTCAATGCTTCATTTGCTCCGGGAGTAATCACAATGCGATTATCACCGTCTTCTTCTACCCAAATAGCAGCGGTGCCACTGTTCATATTCTCAATGACTTTCACAAAATCTGTATTGATGTTTTCATTTTGATAATGGCTTAACCACTCTCTACCGTAAGCATCATCTCCAACTGCTGTGACCATCGAAACATTGGCCCCTAATAAGGAAGCAACGACTCCTTGATTGGACCCTTTTCCTCCAAATCCTTGTTGAAAATCTCTTCCATAGACGGTTTCACCTTTTTTAGGAAATCGATTTAAAAATGACGTTAAATCGATCATATTACTTCCTACGATTGTAAGGTTTCCCTGCTTGAACAAACTAAACATCCTCCTTAGATTATGTATTCTTGTTTATTTCAAAATATTTTCTTCATTTTACAGGAAAAAACACAAAAAGAATAATTATAATCTCTACATCCTTATCATTTTATAGGACGTTAGTTAAAGTTTCAAAGATTTTTTTATTGACTTGTATGGATTGCTGCATGGTGGCTTGCATAGTAAGTTGATTTAGCGTTTGATAATCCCAAACAATATCTCCACATACATCCGCTCCAACTAAGGTGTGATGATTTGCTAGAAACCTTATGGCTTTTAATAAATCAGACAATTGGTTATCTCCTTGGTCCCAATTTGTCTGTACAACTTCTTTAGATAAATAATCTCGATCAATACTCATATAAATATTCTTTGTTTTAATTAAAAGAGAAATTTCTTGAAGATTTTCAGGTACCTTTGTATCGCTTACAAAAAATAACTGACTCGAATAATTTTCCTTCGTCTTTTTCCCATTCTGACTATCCGCTCCAATTATAATCACTCTTTCCATTAAAGGAACCCTGTCAACAGCTGTCTGAATCCAAGAGCCACAACTGGTCATTTCTAAAAAAGGGAAATCACCTGCATCATTATGGTGATCAAAAGTGATTAAAGTGAACGGTTCACTTAATCGGCTGAGAAGAACCAAAGTTAAGTAATGATAATTTCCATTCCCTAAATAGTACAGATAATCCCTTTGGTGGGTAGGTAAACGTTTTTCAATCTCTTCTAATACATCTAAAGGACACATCGTATAAGTTTCTTTCAAATCACATAAATCAATTTTTTTTGAATACAAATCTTTATAAATTTTATTTGAAAAATCCTTTTCACTCATATGAAAGAACGTAATATTCTCCATAAATATCACCGTTTTCCTTTTCTGATGCTACTATTATACTCTTTTCTACAAAATTAGTGAAAGGAAAACCAGGGATGTTACTGTATTATTTGTCTAATTTATTTTTTAATCATTGTTAAATATTTGGAACCTACCTAAAAATAATTAAGCCTATCAAAGTATTGATGTGACGACTATTCAATACATTTGATAGGCTTTTTTTCATTTTATTGAGATTAAACTAATGAGATGAATTTTCATCTTCGATTCCTAAAAGTTCATCTGTAGTCACTTTAAAAAATTTGGCTAGTTTAATCAGATTTTCTCCGCCAATAGATAATTGATTTT
>DXAZ01000082.1 GCA_019116785.1 Candidatus Atopostipes pullistercoris | reverse complement strand
GTGGGAATAAAATATTTTTGAGGATACAGTTTTGAATGCTGTATCCTCTTTTTGATTAAATTTTATTTATTTTTAAAATTGATCTAATGACAGTTGCCGAAAATATTACCTTAGCTCCTGTTGAATTAGACAAAATGGAAAAAGACAAAGCCTATCAAAGGGCAGCTGATTTGTTAAAAAACATCGATTTAATAGAAAAATAAATGATTATCCTGATTTTTTATCTGGAGGTCAGCAACAAAGGGAATGACTATGATTGTAGTTACTCATGAAATGGGGTTTGCAAGACAAGTAGCTGATTGAGTAGTTTTTATGGATGAAGGGAAGATCGTTGAAGAAAACACGCCAGATATACTATTTGATGAACCAAAAGAAATGAGAACACAGGCATTTTTAAATAAAATTTTATAACAAATTTTTTCGATAGCTTTGTTTGAAGATTTAAGTGACTTCGAACAAAGATATTTGTATTTTTTAATAGATTGATTGCCAAAAAATATATTTTGTTTTAATCTATATAGTAGGAAATGAATATATAGGAGTGATAAAAATGAGTAAACTTTTAGTATTTGGTCACCAAAATCCCGATACTGATACAATTGCATCCGCAATTGCTTTATCTTATTTATTAAATGAAATTTCGATTGAAGCCGAAGCTGTTGCTTTGGGTAAACCTAATGCTGAAACGACACATGTGTTGGATTATTTCCGAGTAGATCAACCTCGAATAATAAAAACAGCAGCAGACGAAACAGATTCTGTTGTATTAGTGGACCATAATGAAAAGCAACAAAGTGTTTCAGATCTAAGCGAAGTGAGTATAAAAGGTGTGATTGATCATCACAGAATTGCAAATTTTGAAACTTCAGATCCACTATATTACAGAGCAGAACCGGTAGGATGTACTGCAACTATTTTATTGAAAATATTTAAAGAGTATGAAGTTGCTATTCCTAATCAGATTGCCGGCTTAATGCTTTCGGCAATTGTTTCTGATACATTATTATTAAAATCACCAACATGTACTTCAGAAGATGTACGGGCAGCTGAAGAATTAGCTGAAATTGTTGGTGTATCTTTAGATGAATATGGTCTAGAAATGCTAAAAGCAGGAACAGATATTACTTCAAAAACACCTGAAGAGATTTTAAATGATGATGCAAAAACTTTCCCAATGGGAAATGAAACAGTACGAATTGGTCAAGTCAATGTCGTAGATATTGAAGATATTCTTGTGCGGAAAAAAGAAATATTAGAAACAATGCAACAAGAAACAAAGGAAAATGATTACGATTTATATGTTCTATTAGTTACAGATATTATTGAAAGTAATTCAGTAGCAATAGTAGATGGTCCAGCTTATCGTCAATTTGAAATGGCCTTTGAAAAACCTCTTCAATTAAATACAGTTGATTTACAAGGCGTTGTTTCCCGTAAGAAACAAGTTGTTCCACCATTAACCAATGCTTTTAAAAAGAAAAATAAATAAAAATTGTAAAAGACGTAGATAAAATACAATTTACCTACGTCTTTTAGATTTATAGATTGTCAAATGTATAAAATCCTGGTTCTTTCTTTACTAATTTTGGTGCCACTTGTAAAGCACCATTTGCAAAAATATCTTTTGATTGAGCACGATGACTAATTGTAATTTCTTCATCTAATCCCGCAAAAAAAACATCATGTTCTCCAACAATAGTTCCTGCTCGGACAGACGATACCCCAATCTGTTTCTCTTGTCTTTTTTCTATTTTTTCATGACGATCATAAACCGCTATTGCATCTTTTCGACTAGGAATCTCCTTAATCGTATCGAATAACAAGTTTAGCGTTCCACTTGGCGCATCTACTTTTTGATTATGATGTTTCTCCAATAATTCAATATCGTAATCATCAAGTAATTCAGCAGCTAATGATACAAGCTTTGTCATGACATGTACACCATAACTCATATTTGGACTGAAGAAAACAGGTTGTTTTTCAGCTTTTCTTTTTGCTTTTTCAATAATTTTTTCTTTTTCACCGGTTGTAGCAATAATCAATGGCAAGGTCATTTCTTCTGTTTCTAACATTTCTAGAGTTAAATTCGGATGTGAAAAATCAATCACCACATCTGCCTCCGGGAATTCCTTAAAACTATGGATTGTTAGATATGGTGTTTTTTCACCTTCTGGAACCATAACGGCCTCAATTTTATAACCTCGTTCTTCTGATAGAGCCGCTACTCGTTGGCCCATAGCTCCATAACCTACTAATATAATTTTCATAAATGATTCAGTCCTTCTTTTAAAGATTGATATGAATGAATTAACTGCGTAACCTTTGAGTCTTCGAGTTCAACTAAAGGTAGACGTAATTCATAATCCCCAAATCCAATATGACTAACAACGGCTTTGATTGAAATTGGATTTAACTCTGTACCAATAGTATCAGTAAAAGGGAAGAGAAGATTATTTAATTTTATGGCTTCTTTAGGGTTATTTTGTGCTAGTTCATAGAGTTTTTGATGCTCACTAGGAATAACATTAGCAACAACTGAAATTAAACCTTTACCTCCAGCCGCATAAAAAGGTAGGGCAATATCATCATTTCCTCCATAAAAAGCAAAGTCATCTGTTACTAGATTTTGCATTCTTGTTAAGTTTGCCAAGTCACCAGTAGCATCTTTCAATCCCACAATGTTTGGTATTTTTGATAATTTAGCTACTGTGTCTGCTTCTAGAGACATACCTGTTCGAGCAGGTACATCATACATAATGATTGGTAAGTCTACAAGTGCCTCTGCAATAGCTGTAAAATGCGCAATAGCACCTTTTTGTGTTGTTTTGTTATAGTAAGGTGTGATAATTAATAAACCATCCACACCCAGTTTTTTAGCTTCTAAGGAACTATCAATAGAAGCTTGAGTATTATTTGATCCAGTTGTTGCAATAACAGGTATTTCTTTATTGGCTACATCGATAGCTGTCTTTATTGTCTGTTTTTTTTCAGAATCTGTTAAAGTTGAGCCTTCACCTGTTGTACCATTAATTATAAAAGCTTGAATATCATTATCTTTTAAAAATTGCAAATGATTTTTAAAGCTTTCTAAATCAATTTCCCCATCTTTAAAAGGTGTCGTAACAGCAGCAGAAACTCCTTCGAATAATAAAGTCATCTTAATATTCCCCTTTCAATTTTTTAATCTCTTTTTATAAAAATTATTTTAACTCTTTTTTAATTAATTGATCCAAGATTTGTACAGCATTTAAAGCTGCACCTTTTAAGATATTATCACTTACTGACCAGATATGGAATGTATTTTTTAAGCTATTATCTTTACGGATTCGTCCAACTATAATATCATCTTTACCGGCTGCATCAATAGGCATAGGGTATTGAAGGTTATCAGGATTATCTTTTAATATAATTCCTGGTTTATTTTTAAAGGCTTCTTTCACTTCCTCAACAGTGGCTTCTTTTTCAAATGTCACATTAATTGCGATTGAATGGGAAGACTTAACGGGTACACGAACACAAGTAGCGGTAACTGACAATTCAGGTAAGTCAAGAATTTTTCGAGTTTCATCAATCATCTTTTTTTCTTCTTTAGTATACCCATTTTCTAAAAAATCATCTATATGAGGAAGCACATTATCATAAATAGGGTACGGATAATTCAATGGTTCTTCTCCACGTTCTCCACGATTCAAATCCTCAATTCCTGCCCAGCCAGATCCTGAAACAGATTGATAAGTTGTATAAGCAACACGAGTCAACCCAAAAGCATCATGTAGAACTTTCAAAGGAGAAACGGATTGTATAGTTGAACAATTTGGATTAGCAATAATTTTGCGATTTAAAGAGGGTTGATTTACCTCTGGTACAATTAAATCAATTTCCGGGTTCATCCGCCAAGCGCTAGAATTATCAATAACTACCGCTCCATTTTCTTCAAATAGAGGAGAGTAGTGTAAACTTATTTGTCCACCGGCTGACATTAAAACATAATCAAAGTCTTCTAAAGTTGCTGCTTCCGTTAATTCACGAACGGTTAATTCATCTTCTCCAAACGGTATTTTAATTCCGGCTGACCGTTTGGAAGCAAAGGGAACAAGCTCAGATATTTCAATATTTCTAGATTCCAATAATTTTATGATAGTAGATCCTACTAATCCAGTTGCGCCTACTACAGCTACTTTTGTCATAAATAATTCCTCCTATATATTATAAATTAAAGGCTTCACAAAGAATGTGGGTTGCTTTTTGATTATTTTCAGCATCAATTAAAAATGTAATACTAATTTGCGAAGTAGTTACTTGTGAAAAGGGAATATCGTTTTCAATTAAAGTACGGAATACTTTGGAAGCAACCCCATGCATATCACGCATTCCTGCACCAATTACGGATAGCTTAACGAATTCTTGATTAATTATAACTTCGAGTTCTTTATAAGACTCTTTTAAAACATCCGTTAGAGCTTCTATTTGGATTCGGTCATTATGCTTTGCCGTAAAGCTAAATTGTAAGTGTTTTTCATCATCAATTTGAGAAATCATATCAATATTAATTTCACTTTCATCTAATAAATTAAACAAATCATTTAACAATTTAAAATCAGTTGTAGGGTATTGGAGTGAAACTTGAATGACATCCTCATCTGAAGCAACTCCAGTCACAGCTTTTCTTTCTAACATTTTATCATTAGGCATGATCCATGTTCCTTTCTTATTTGATAAAGATTTCCCTATATATAATGCAATATTATTATTAAAGGCAATTTCTACACACCTGGATTCTAATACTCCTGCACCAAGTGAGGACATTTCCATCATTTCAGCAGCAGAGATTTTGTCTATTTTTTTAACATTTGAATATACTCTTGGATCAGTACTATATATTCCATCAACATCCGTATAAATCTCACAGGGGCATTTTAAAATAGAGGCTATAGCAGCAGCTGTAGTATCTGAACCGCCTCGCCCTAGAGTCGTTAATTCACCAAATTCATTAAAACCTTGAAAGCCAGCAACAATAATAATGTCATTTAATTTAAAAAGATCTAAAAATCGTTTAGATGAGATAGAGGCGATTTTACTTTTTAAATGATGACCAACTGTTTGAATTCCAGCTTGATAACCGGTTAAAGATTTAGACTTTACATTAAGTTCTTTTAAAGCCATTGAAAGATAGGCAATAGATTGTTGTTCTCCTGTTGTTAGCAACATAGCCAGATCTTCTTGATTGGGGTTATTCGTAATTTGTGCAACATTATCAAGCAATTGGTCTGTCATTTTCCCCATTGCAGAAACTACAACTACTAATTGCTCATCTTGATCTACACGATTTTTTAAATAAGCCGCAATTTTTTGTATTTTCTCAAAACTATCAATGCTTGAACCTCCATATTTCAAGACTGTGATTTTACTTTTCATATGAATCAACCTCTTATATATTTTTTAGAAGAAAGATATATACTGATGGAAATAAAGAAATAAATAAAAAAACAAGTCGAAAAACTTCACGACTTGTTTAATAAATATATTTATTACAAGGGAAGCTCATCAATGCTAAATGCTATGACAGTTTGTAAATTATTCATTTACAACCCAACACACTATAAGCTGTAACTTATAATGTATTTCGGCAAATTTCCCTTTCCATAATTTTAAATTACAGTTTAAAACAAAATATGTACTCTTGTCCTTTGCGCCTCATCCAAAGAATATCTTTATTCAATTAAAGACAATATAACAAAAACTCTGACCAAAGTAAACATAAATGAAAGAATGATGAAAAAATACTTTTAATGCACTTATTATCATGGATTTTTATAATGGAATAAAGAACTCCCTAAGAAACCGGAAGTTCCTTGACTTGTAAATAACAAGGTGTTAGAGTAGTCTTTGATGCTAATTAAATATAGTTTGTTAGGTGAGGCTCCTATATGGACATACGCTGCTGCCCAAAAATGTCGAGAGACGCCAATGGGTGAACAGGATAAGCCGAAATAAGGCAATCTTAATGTAGCTAAATTTATATTTTTACGACATATAGTGCTAAAACTCGACGAATGATAGATACATTATTTTAGAAGTTTACTTTTAATTTCTTGATTTCTGATTTGAGCCTACACTAACTTTTTGGTGAGGCTTTTTTATTAACCAAAGATACTTAAGTAATTAGCAGGATGATTAGCAGGAGTGAAAACAGTGAACAATAATAAAGAAAGACCATCAAGGATAGCTTATGGAATCGTACTTTGTATTATGCTATTGGCGATTATCGGACTTTTTTCATTATATTCAACAACAGTATTGATCGAAGGCGAAGGAATAAGAATGACTGTTATGCAGTTGATTTGGTATATAATCGGTACAGGAGTAGCCGCTACCGTCATGCTTTTTGACTCTGAACAACTTTGGAAAATAACAGATTATTTATATTGGATAGGAATCATTGTATTAATTCTTACATTAATCTTTTATGACCGAGGTTTAGCAGCGACAGCGGGCGCAAAAAGATGGGTAAAAATACCTATAATAAATTTTATGTTACAACCTTCTGAATTTGTTAAATTTCCGTATATCTTAATATTAGCTAAAACCACGACTTTACATAATGCAAAATATTTAAACCGCACTGTAAAAAGTGATTTTCTCTTACTAGGTAAATTAATTTCATGGTCTATTTTACCTTTAGCTCTAATAATGTTACAACCAGATTTAGGAACAACTTTAGTTTATGCTGCGATTCTTGGTGGAGTAATTCTCATGTCAGGAATTCAGTGGAAA
>DXAZ01000081.1 GCA_019116785.1 Candidatus Atopostipes pullistercoris | reverse complement strand
ACTTCTGCATTAGACGAAGAATCCGCGAGAAACATTGGAGAATTAATTCAATCCATCGCACAACAAGGCACCGGCATACTGATCGTAACACACGATAACGCCTTTGCCGAAAAATATAGTACACGTATGATTTCCTCCACAGATTTTCTATAAACACAAATCAGATTGCCCTTTTTAGCAACGCTCACGTGCGGGTGACTTCCTCCGCACGCAGACGAGCTGAGCTCACACGCGGGGAGTTTCGTCCGCATGTGAGCTCCCTCTTTTCCCTAAGTAAAAAAGCATTCCCATCTAAAGGAATGCTTTTTACTTCAAACTATTTTATTTTTCATTTAACAACGCTTGATTGGCAGTGATGATTGAAAGTTTGTAAACATCTTCTTCAATACATCCGCGCGATAAATCAGCGATTGGTTTATTCAAACCTTGTAAAATTGGCCCAATCGCTTCAAATCCACCTAATCGTTGAGCGATTTTGTAACCAATATTTCCAGCTTGTAATTCTGGGAACACAAAAACATTCGCAACTCCAGCAACATCTGAATCTGGTGCTTTTTGTTGAGCAACCGTTGTATCAAATGCACTATCAAACTGTAACTCCCCATCTAAAGCTAATTCAGGAGCATTGGCTTTTGCAATTTCTGTTGCTTCACGTACTTTATCCACCATTGGACCTTTACCAGACCCTTTAGTAGAGAAACTCAATAAAGCGACTTTAGGATCAATATCAAAAATTTCAGCCGTACGTGCACTCTCAATGGCAATTTCTGCTAATTGCTCAGCATTTGGTTCTGGATTAATTGCACAGTCAGAGAATAAGAAACGGTCATTTTTACGTAACATAATAAAAGCCCCAGATGTCAAGTTCACTCCAGGTCGTGTTTTAACAATTTGTAGCGCTGGACGAACGGTATCCCCGGTTGAGTGGATCGCCCCAGAGATTAGACCATCAACAACATCCATATACACAAGCATCGTTCCAAAGTAGTTCACGTCTTTTAACAACTCACGCGCTTGTTCTTCCGTTGCTTTTCCTTTACGACGTTTGACAAAAGCATCCACCATTTCATCGTATTTGTCGTAATTTTCTGGATCATGAATTTCAATATCGGTTAAATCAAACCCTTGTGCTTTCGCTGATTCATTGATCTCTTCAGGGTTTCCTAATAAAACAGGTTCCAATAAATTTTCACGTTTTAGACGAACAACCGCTCCTAAAACTCGCGGATCCATTGCTTCTGGGAAAACAATACGAATACCTCTCCCAGCAATTTTACTTTTTAATGCATCAAACATAATTAACCTCCAATAAACTTTTTATACCCTTATAGTACCAAGAAAGCGCTCATTTTTAAACTCCTTCTGACCTCCATTCTTCAATTATTTAAATAATATTTGTTTTTTCGTTCATCTTACCCCTCCCCTTCCAAAATACGACTTAGTGGCTGCTTTGTTTTTCTTTCATGGGGATTTTGATATACTAAAAACAAGCAAAAAAATAGGAGGATGAACATGAGTAAATTTAAAGGCGTGGTCAAAAAAGTGACCCCACCTGAAACAGATGGCTCAAAACAACCTGTTTTGATTACAAAAGAAACAGTAATCGAAAGAAAACATAAGATTTTATCTTTAATGAAAGAAAACAACTTTAGCTCACTCATTATTTATGCAGATAAAGAACACGGTGGGAATTTCGAATATTTAACAGGCTTTATTCCGCGATTCGAAGAAGCTTTACAAATTTTAAACGTAGATGGTTCAAGTACTCTAATCTTAGGGAATGAAAACTATAACAAAACAAAATATTCTTTAATCGATAGTCAAGGAATTTTGTGTCCCCTTTTCTCGTTGCCAAATCAACCCATGGGTAATTTCCGTCCAGTTGAATTTTATTTAAAACAAGCCAAAATAGATCGTAGCCAAAAGGTCGGTTTAGTTGATTGGAAATTGTTATCGAATGATTTTAATGACTTTCATTCAAAAAGTGCTATGCCTTCATTTATTGTCGAAGGTTTGGAAAAACTAGTATCCAAAAGTCAGCTAATTAATGCGACGCAACTTTATATGGATCCAAAAAAAGGAGCACGCGTGACCAATAACGCCAACGAAATAGCTCGTTATGAATATGGGGCTTCTCTAGCTTCAGACTCTATTTTAAATGCGATGAATGCTTTAAAAGAAGGAGTATCTGAACAAGAAATCGGCAACCTATTACAGGCGGATGGTCAATTACCAAATGTTGTGACTATCTCAGCATTTGGCGATCGCTTCACCAATGCTAATATTTATCCCTTAAATACAAAACTTGAATATGGTGACAAAGTAGCTATTACTAATTCCCATAAAGGTGGGCTTTCAAGCCGTTCGGGATATGCGGTTCGAAACGAAGAGGATTTAAAGGCAATAGATACTAATTACTTAGAAGATGTTGTAAAACCTTATTTTTCTGCCTATAATTTTTGGTTTGATCAGATTAAAATTGGAAAAAATGGTGGCGAATTCTATGAAGAATTTAACTCTTTTTACCCCAAAGAGCAGTTCGGGTGGGAG
>DXAZ01000080.1 GCA_019116785.1 Candidatus Atopostipes pullistercoris | reverse complement strand
GGGATCAATTACTAAAAGAAGTAGAAGTTAAAGCTGGAGACTTCTACTATGTTCCAAGCGGTACTATCCATGCCTTAGGAAGTGGGGTTATGGTTCTTGAAACGCAACAATCTAGTGATACAACTTATCGTCTGTATGATTATGATCGCGTGGATGACGAAGGAAACCCTAGAGATTTACACATCGAAGAATCGATTGATGTAACTACGGTACCTGCTCAAGAGAACCCTGTAAATCCTACCACAAAAAACGTCGAAAATGGTCAAATAACCACTTTGGTTTCAAATCAATTTTTCACAGTGTACGAATGGAAAATAGACGGGCCAGTTTCTTTCACTCAAGAATCTTTTTATACCTTAGTGAGTGTCATTGATGGCGAAGGAACATTAGAAATCGAAGATAAATATTACCCTATTTCTAAAGGGGATCATTTTATTCTACCAAACCCTATTCAAAATTGGACTCTAAAGGGTAATCTTCACATCATTGCCTCCCATCCATAAATGTCAATGGCCTATTTAAAAAACGAGTGGATTCAATTCAAGGAACTGAATCCGCTCGTTTTTATTTTTCTTTATTTAATTACGCAAAAACTTCATCTTCGGACGTAACAAATTGAGCATTATAAATATCCGCATAGAAGCCACCTTTATCCAGTAACTCTTGATGTCTACCTGTTTCGACAACATCTCCATGGTTCATCACAATAATCTTATCTGCATCTTGAATTGTAGATAAACGATGGGCAACCACAAAGCTTGTACGACCTTCAAGAACATTTTCCATAGCCGTTTGGATCAACACTTCTGTACGTGTATCCACAGATGAGGTCGCCTCATCTAAAATTAAAATCTCTGGATTGGCTAGGAAAGCTCGAGCAATCGTAATTAATTGCTTTTGCCCTTGAGAAATATTCGTTGCCTCCTCATTTAAAACCGTATCATAACCTTGAGGTAAGCGGCGGACAAAATCATCTACGTAGGCAGACTTAGAAGCTTTCAAAATATCTTCAGCTGTCGCCTCCTCATTTCCATAAGCAATGTTGTCCCAAATGGTTCCGTTAAATAGCCAAGTATCTTGTAAAACCATCGAGAATTTTTTTCTTAATTCTTCTCGGTTAATATCTCGAATGTCTTTACCATAATATCGAATACTACCGCCATTAACATCATAGAATCGTTCCAATAAGTTAATAAGCGTTGATTTTCCAGCACCTGTTGGTCCAACCACGGCAATCATTTCCCCAGGTTTAACTTGTAAGTTAAAATCCGTCATTAACAATTCTTCCATATCACTGTATTTAAATTGAACATGTTCAAATTCTACAGCATACGGTGTATCTTCTTTAATTGCTACATTGGAGTTTATTTCTTCCATTTCAGGTTCATCTAACACTTCAAAGACGCGTTCACAAGCTGCCACAGTTATTTGAATATTGCTTGCTAATTGAGCGATTTGTCGAATCGGTTGAGAAAAGCGATTCACATATTGAATAAATGCCTGAACATTCCCTAAAGGAACGACTCCTCTAAGTACCCCAAAGCCTCCATAAAGTGTAATTCCAAAAATTCCTAAATCACGTGCAAAGTTTACGGAAGGCATCATAATTCCTGTATAAAATTGAGCTCTCCAGGAAGCTTCATATAAATCATCACTATGCTCGGTCAGACGTGAAATTTCATCCGCTTCTCGATTATACGTTTTAACAATCGTGTGTCCTGAATAAATTTCTTCGACCCGATCATTTAAAGAACCGACAACTTGTTGTTGCTTTGAAAATTGTTTTTGTGATCTTGGTGCGATAATCGCAATAAATAAAGTACTAAGGCCCACACTGGCAAATACGATTAATGACATCTTCACATCCACCATAAGCATTGCAATCAATACAGCTACGAAAGTTACAACTGCCAAAATGAATTGCGCTAAGGATCGTTGTAAAGTATTGGCGATTTGTTCCATATCATTTACTGCACGAGACATAACATCTCCGACAGAATTGGTATCAAAGTACTCAATAGGAAGTTGACCTAATTTTTCTTTTAAATCTTTTCTCATATCATAAACCGTACGTTGAGCGAGCACGCCTGTTAAGTAACTTTGTGCATACCTAAAAATAGCTTCTAAAATATACAAAGTTCCTAAAAGTAATAAAATCCGAGTAATGGCTTCAAAATCAATTGGAAAGGTCGTTACCGTCTCTCCTGCTTCTC
The DNA here is from genome assembly GCA_019116785.1 of Candidatus Atopostipes pullistercoris. GTDB lineage: Bacteria > Bacillota > Bacilli > Lactobacillales > Carnobacteriaceae_A > Atopostipes > Atopostipes pullistercoris. The sequence continues at coordinate 7,654 of DXAZ01000080.1, read as the reverse complement.
GCAGCGCCATTCCTTCTTTAAAACCATCAAAGATTTCTGTTGTTGCATTTCCTAAAATTGTTGGCGTAAAAGCTGAAAAAAGCGCAGCACCCGACGCAAAAAATATCGTAGCAAATAAAGCCCAAGCCCGAGTCGACATATAACGAATTAACCTACCAACCGTTCCCCAAAAGTTTTTAGGTTTACGTCCACGTAAACGAGGGGTTTCATCTTTTTTAGTCATTAAATGTCTTCTCCTTTCATTTGTGATTCAATGATTTCTTGATAAACTTTATTTGATTCTTTCAATTCTTCGTGAGTTCCAATACCAGCAAGTTCTCCTTTATCTAAAACGAGTATCTCATCGGCATCCACAACCGTACTAATTCTTTGAGCAATAATAATCACTGCTTTATCTTCTGTCTCTGGTTCTAAAGCTTTACGGAGTTGCGCATCTGTTTTAAAGTCAAGCGCAGAAAACGAATCATCAAACACTAAAATTCTAGCATCGGTTGCTAAGGCGCGGGCAATACTTAAACGTTGACGTTGTCCCCCAGAGAAATTAGCGCCTCCTTGTTCTACTCTAGAATCTAAACCATTTGGAAGATTTGACACAAAATCTGACCCTTGTGCAACATCTAAAGCATGCCATAATTCTTCATCCGTCGCTTCTTCGTTCCCATATTGTAAGTTTTCGCGAATTGTCCCTGAAAACAGTAAAGCATTTTGGGTCGCAAATCCAATCATTTCACGAAGGTCATGTTGGGTGACATGTCTAATATCTAGCCCATTTATTTCTATTGAACCTGAATCAATATCATACAATCTTAAAATTAAATTGGCTAAAGTTGTTTTCCCTGCACCCGTTCCTCCAATAATTGCAATCTTTTCTCCTTCTTTTAAAGAAAAGTCAATATCTTTTAAGGCTAATTTTTCAGCACCAGGGTAGCGAAAATCCACATGATTAAAAGCTAAACTAACTTCCTTTGCATCCGCATCTAAAGCAGCTGGTCTTTTTGTATCTACGATTTCATTTTGAGCATCTAACACTTGATAGACACGTTCAATAGCCACTTGCATCCGTGGAAGCATCGTTATTATCATAGATAACATCATAATTCCCATTAAAATATTAAATGAATACGAAGTAAAGGCGACTAAATTTCCAACTTCCATTTCACCTACACTTATGTATTGTGCACCGAACCAAATAATCATAATAGAAGTTGCACTTGTTAGTAAGATCATTAATGGATTTAAAAATGACATATAAATATGCGCAGTGATAGAAGTTTGAGCATAATCTTCATTTGCTTCATCAAATCTATCCTCTTCATACTCTTCTCGATTAAACGCTCGGATAACACGAATACCGGTTAACCCTTCACGAAAAATTCGATTTAATTTATCAGTTTTTATTTGTAATGAACGAAAGAGTGGGTTTACTTTTCTTAGAATAAGAACAATGAAAAATATAAGGAGTGGAACGATGACTATAAATATAAAAGCAAGTTTTGGTTCTCTTGTAAAAGCTAAAGTCGCTGCCACTAGGATTCTTAAAGGATCCATAATTAAAAATCTTAAAGCCATAACCAAGACTTGTTGTATTTGTAAAACGTCACTCGTTGTACGAGTCATTAGGGTGGAGGTTCCAAATTGATCGATTTCTTCATTTGTGAAATTTAATATCTGATCAAATAACTGTTCGCGTAATCTAGCTCCAATTGCTTGTGATTCGGTGGAAGATAGATAAACCGCAAAAATAGCACTTGCAAAGCCTATAAGTGCTATTCCTATCATAATTGCACCATACTTAATAATGTATTCGATATCTCCCGTTGCCACACCGTTATCTATAATTTCAGCCGAAAGCGTCGGGATTGCTAACATCGAGACAACTTGAATAACTAAAAATATAAATAGCCACGCTACTCGTTTTGGATCGAGCATTTGAGCTATTCTTCTCATGCTATCATCTACTTTCTGAATCTAATTTTCTTTTTGAATGCCATAATAAAGCCATTCTACTGCCCGAAAACTCCTCTTTTTGATGTCTTCTAGTGAAAGATTATTAACAAATCCATCAATAATCATATGGTGAATGGTATTTACAATAAAATAAATATATTCCAATACCTCCATATTCGTTTCCGCTTTTAAATTTTCTATATTTATAGCTTTTAAAAACTGTTCTTGTTGTTGTTTACGAATGGCAGATTGAGTGGATAAACTGAGAATTCCATTTTGACCAATCAAATGATGATTCACATAGGTGAATGTATTTTTATAAAAATCAAAATACTTAGAATTTACCATCTCATCAATATAATAATCATAAAACTCCATCAATGACGGATATAATTCCCCATCGTTATCATTTAATATACGAACTAAATCTTCTCGGTGTTTGTTGTATAAATTAGCCACTAAGAATTGGTAAAGTTTATCCTTATTATCAAAATATTGATAGAAACTTCCTCGTGAAATCTTAGCATTTTTTACGATATTTGTTATAGACGCTTCATTAAATGGATGAGTTGAAAACTCAGTCAAAGCTGCATGAATAATACGATCTTTCTTAGATTGACTCAAATTTTGAAATGTTTCCGTGCACACGGTTATCCCTCCTGACAAACCTTATTAGGCAAACAATGCATTTAACGATTGTAACTCAAGTCTACATTAATTTCAAACGAAATGAAAACAACCAGCTTAAAAAACTGGTTGTTTTTATGAAACATTCGTATTTACAATTTTTATACGTTGCTTTCTTCTTCATAGAAATCATAATTTTCTTTAAGCCAGTCAAAAAATAAATTCCAAATGACACGTAAAATACCAAAGCCCGGAACGGCTAATATTAACCCCATAAAGCCAAACAAACTTCCAGCAACTAATAAAATAAACAAAATAACTAATGGGTGTATTTCTAATTTATTTCCTAATATTTGGGGACTAATGACTCGTCCTTCTAGTGTTTGTTCGATTATAATAACGATAATCACCTTAACCAATTGTAAAGGTGAGACAAAAGCACCTAAAATTAAAGCAGGAATGGAAGCCATAATCGAACCTAAATAAGGAATTAAATTTAAAAGACCTGCCGTAATCGATAGAATTAATGCATAATCAAGGCCGATAATCAAATAACCAATATAAAACATAATAGCGACTGAAATAGCAACCAATAACTCACCTCGTACATACGAGCCCACTTGATTACTAGATTCCTGTAGAAATCGAACCATAACTGGACGTGCACGCGTTGGCACAACTTCTAAAATTGATTTTTTAAAATGTTGCCCATCCACTAATAAATAATACAAAACAAAAGGAATAGTAGCAATCGTAATCACTACTCTTGTAATAATTCCCGCCACATTTCCAATGCTATCAATTGTTGCTGTAAAAATATTGCTCATTTGATCCGTCACTCGGCTCATAATGTCCGTTGCCTGAAATTCACGATATATTTCCGTAAAACCTTCATTGTAGAGTAAGGCTTCAATTTGTGAAACGACAGAATTCCAAATTTTTGGAAACTCTTCAATTAATTGATTAAATTGATTTTGTACTCCGGGAATAATAAAGGCCACTGATAAAACAATCACTAAAAGAATAACTATAAATACGATAAAGACCGAAAGTTTACGAGATAGACCTTTTCTTTCTATATAATTGACCATAGGCTCCAGAAGGTAATATAAAAGAATCCCAAAAATAACAGGCGGTCCTACTATAGAGAAAATCAACTCCAACGGCGTAAAAAGATGCGCTATTTTTGTAAAAGCAAAAATCGTTAAAAAAGTAAGCAATATAATCAATAAGATCGAAACAAATTTATTATCTAGAATATATTTCCAGAACCATGTTTTTTCAATTAATTTTCTTTGTTCTTTATTTTCCTCTTGCTTCATAATCTTCTAATCTCCTCCACAAATCGTATTTATTTATTATTCTACCATAACACCTGATTTCTTTTGAATTTTTTACTTTATTTTTAGAGAATAAACGTTTTGGGTAGGAAGACTCCTTTTAATTTTGTTATACTGAGTATATAAGGTGAATTTGAAAAAGGAGGACATACAATAATGTCAACACAATTATTATTGGGTACTTATACACGAAGAGTGAGCGAAGGGATTTATAGCGCTGTACTTAATCCAGTAACAAATCAATTAGATGAAGTCACTCTACTTGCCAAAGTAGGTAGCCCAACTTATCTTGATACAAATGAAGATAAAAGTATTATTTATTCTGTTATTAATGAAAACGATAAAGGGGGTATTGTCTCTTTAGTAAAACAAGAAGATGGCTCCTATGAACGTCACAGTGAAGTCGTTACAGAAGGTGCAGCCCCTTGTTATGTCGCTTATGATGAAGAACGTGAATATGTCTACACTTCAAATTATCACAAAGGCGAAATCGCTGTTTACAAAACAGATGTAGAAGGCAACTTGGAATTATTAGAAACAGTAGCCCATACAGGAAGCTCTGTTCATGAAAACCAAGACAGTCCACATGTTCACTACAGTGATCTCTCCCCTGATGGTAATTTCTTAATTGTTTGTGATTTAGGAACAGATGAAGTCTACACCTACGAAATTACAGAAGATGAAAAACTTGAGGAAGTCGCTCGTCTAAAAGTGGCTCCAGGAACAGGTCCTCGGCATATTGCATTTAGTCCAACCTTAGAAGTCGCGTATCTTTTCGGTGAATTAAGTAGTGATGTTTTAGTCCTTGACTACAATCCAATGACGGGTGAATTTACAGAAAAACAAACCATTTCTACTATTCCAGATGAACATACAGGATTTAATGGGGGAGCAGCGATTCGCGTTTCAAGCGATGGAAAATTTGTTTATGGCTCTAATCGTGGACACGACTCTATTGTAGTTTATAAAGCAGATGAAACAGGTAAATTAACGCTTGTAGACTACACAGCTACTGAAGGAGAAACACCACGTGATTTTAATTTTGATGAAACCGAAAAATATCTTATTGTCGGCCATCAAGATTCAGACAACTTAAGCTTATTTGAAAGAAATCAAGAAGACGGAACATTAACCTTGTTACAAAAAGATGTAGCCGCACCTGAAGTTGTCTGTGTTGCACTTTAAATCTTTACTTTTTGAACCCTTTATATTTTGCAACTTAACAAAGAAAGCCTAGAGCAAGCAATATGCTCTAGGCTTTCTTTAAAGATCTTTTGTTTACTTTTTATCTATTCAACAGTCAAACAGATTCACCCAACCACTCTTGGCGTCGTATTTTACCTGGAAAGACCATTGTTTTTAGAAAAAAGAGCAGCAAAAAATTTGCCGCCCCTTCATCAAAGCTATATGTTTTTTATTTTGCTGTTACGGAGCCGATAACTTCTCCATGTGTTTGTGAACCATTATGGTCAATCGTAAAGTCATCAACATCATCCATATTTGTAAAGACGATAATCACTGTGTCTGACTTTTCAAGTTCTTTTAAAGCTTCTAAATCCACATTAGCAAGCAAGGTATCCTTTGTAACTTTGTCTCCTTCAGATACAAAAACTTCAAAAGGACTCCCTTCTAATTCAACGGTATCTATTCCAATATGAACCAATACTTCAATTCCATTATCTGTTTTTAAACCTAACGCATGTTTTGTTGGAAAAACAGAAACGACTTCCCCTTTAATCGGTGAATAAATCTCACCATTCGTAGGTTCAATGCCATACCCATCGCCCATCATTTTTTGGGAAAACACAGGGTCTGAAACGTCTTCAATCGGAATGACTTCTCCATCTACTGGGTTATACAGTTCAACGTCTTTTTCTTTGCTACCTTTTAAAAAATCAAATAATCCCATTTTTTCTCCTACTTTCTATAGTTATTTTATTTATGCTTATTTTAACCTGAATTGTCCAAGCACAACTAATATTGTGACGGCTAAGAGAATGCCTGTAATGATATAAATCGTTTTTGGCTGAAAATGCCATTTTTCTAACTCTTCTTGTTCTACTGTTTCAACATCTATCTTATAAGGCAATTGATACCAAACAATAACAGTTAAAATAAGTCCAAAAATATTTTGTGCTAAAAATTGTTGGATAGCTGCTAACTTCAAAAAGTTATCCGCTAGACCTGTTTTTGATTTTTCTACCGGATGAGTAACGGTCATAATTCCCGCCAAGCCATAATTTACCATTTGCAACATTAGATTTAAAGCAACAGATGGTGCTAACTCCCCTTGTTGTGAAGCATTAGGAATAAAAAACAAAAAATAAAAAGTCGGAATTAAAAGCCAATACCATTTTAACATCGACCATAAAGCTGATTTTGGATTTTCTTTTTCAATTTCTTTACGTTCAAAAGCCACTAAATTTTCCTCCTATTCATACTCTATCATTATAAACTACAAAGCGCTCTCATTTCCACCTTAAGTCGTATGAATTTTATGAAATCTTTATAAACTCCTAGTTTCTTTCATTTCTTTTATAAGAGTTTAAAAATTCATTTTGGTTTTCTATAGAATATGAGGTATCATATTCAAGTAAATAAATTGCTAGGAGTGTATATATTGTTAATTGAAATTTTAAAATCTATCATTTTGGGAATCGTTCAAGGCATTACCGAATGGTTACCCATCAGTAGTACCGGTCATATGATCTTAGTCGACGAATTCTTAGTCTTAAATCAAAGCAGTCAATTTAAAGAAATGTATTTCGTGGTCATCCAATTGGCTTCAGTACTTGCGGTTATCTTATTATACTTCAAACGACTTAACCCTTTTATGCAGCCCACGAAAGAAGCTAAAAAAAGAACTTGGAATATTTGGATTAAAGTCCTTGTTGGGGTTATCCCCGTTGGAATTATCGGTTTATTGTTTGACGATTTAGTCGATTCTTATTTCTTTAACTGGCAAACCGTTTCCATTGCTTTAATTGTTTATGGGATTGCCTTTATTGTGATTGAACACCGAAATAAAGAACGAAACATGCCGATTAAAAGTTGGGATGACTTTTCATTTATGAAAGCTTTTCAAGTAGGCCTTTTCCAAATTTTATCTTTAATTCCTGGAACCTCTCGCTCTGGTTCAACCATTGTTGGAGGAATTTTATTAGGAACAGAACGCCCGATTGCTGCTGAATTTTCATTCTTCATGTCCATTCCTGTAATGCTTGGTGCCAGCTTAGTCAAACTACTCGGTTTCGGCTTTAGCTTCACTCCTGAAGAATTAATTGTCCTTGCAGCAGGTTGTATTACTTCTTTTTTAGTCTCTATTGTCGCTATTAAATTCTTAATGAACTACATTCAAAACAACGACTTCAGTTCATTCGGTTGGTACCGAATTATTGTAGGTGTTCTTGTTATCTTATACTTTAGCTTCGCATAAAACACGACATAAAAACGAGTAACGACATCGAAAAGTTACTCGTTTTTAATTTGTCCTTTTATAAACCGCTTATACAACATCGTATTTTACCTTGAATTTATATTTAATTTTTAAGTGCTAGAGAATTCTAGTCCATTAATTTTTGATAGTGATCGATATAAATTTGTGCCGCTTTACTCCAACTGTTATCTTTTTGCATCGCTTGACGAATGAGTTGCTGCCATTGATCAGGAAAATCGAAATAAATCGTGAGTGCATGATCAATCGTATGCAGCATCGTTTCTACATTAAAATCATAAAATGA
>DXAZ01000079.1 GCA_019116785.1 Candidatus Atopostipes pullistercoris | reverse complement strand
AGTTACAATTGAACTCGCCCCCGAATCACAAAAAGAAGAGTTTATTAAATATTTAAAAACTGTAGATGGAGTAAATCATGTAGTAGAGATTTAATGATTTTTAAGTATTTATATTTTTGATTGTATTCTTTAGCTTTAAAAGTGACTTCTCTATAAAAAGGGGACTTTTTTGAGATAATAACCATTAATTTTCTTTTAAACCATTGGTGTGGACGCCGAACGTCGCTCTCGCGTCCAGAAGAGGAATGACTTGGACGCGGAAGATGCTTTTCGCGTCCAGAAGAGGGGTAGCTTGGACGCGGAAGATGATTTTCGCGTCCAAGGTAGCAAAAATGTATTGAGATAACAAACTCAGAATAGCCCTTAAAGCGAGGAGGCCCTTCGCGTGTGCGCGAAGGGAGCTCGCGTGCGGGGGACGCTCTCCGCGTGTGCGTGAATGGAGCTCGCGTGCGGGGGACACTCTCCGCGTGTGCGCGAATGAAGCTCGCGTGTGGGGGACACTCTCCGCGTGTGCGCGAATAAAGCTCGCGTGCGGGGGACGCTCTCCGCGTGTGGGCTCCATAACTTTCTCAATCTAAGGCTCGTTTTGTCCATTTAAAATTACAAACTAAACTTATAGATATCTTAAGTCAGTTATTACTCATTTGCTTTTTATAGTATGCATATCCGCCCCTGGTATTTGAGCTATTCTGTTCTCTAATAAATTCACAATTTACATATTTTGATTGAACTCCTTCCACAAAAGCTTCATAAACAACGTCATTTTTAAGCAAGACACTCCCTGTTACTGCAACTTTTGGTAATTTCTGCATTCCTAGTTTCTCAATTAACATAGAAACTTGATTGGCTAGTTTTAACCCAGCTTCTTTTAGGATTTGAATGGCTTGATTGTCCCCTTCACGGGCTTCATCAACCACAATCATTGAGAAATCTGCTACTTGGTTTTTACTTGAAGCATAAACAAATTTCACTAAATCAAAAATTGTAGAAAAATTGCCTTGTTTCATTAACTTCTCTTCTAAGTCGGAAAACTCTTCTCCTTTGTCAAAAGAATTCAAAGCAGATTTGATCAATTCTTTTGCAATATCATAACCACTCCCTTCATCTCCTAATAAATTGCCATAGCCACCTACTCGACTTTCTGATTCGTTAAATTTTCCGATTACAATCGAACCTGTCCCAGAAATGACTAAACAACCATCCTCACCATCTAACAAGGCATAATGAGCCATCCAAGCATCATTTAAAATAATAATCTCTGGTTTAAATTGCGTTAAATCTTCAAAAATTACATCTCGAAAATCTCCAGAATCCACCCCCGCAATACCCAAAACGATCATTTGACAATTTTCTTCTCCAAGTTCATCAAAAAGATTCAATAAGCTTTGTCGAATATTCGTAAGAGCTTCCTCCGCATTATTCAACAAATTACCAAAACCGGTTTGTGTTTCTTTAAGCAACTGACCTTCTAAATCATACGCAGCAGCTTTTGTAGAAGTTCCTCCACCGTCTACACCAATTATATATTTCATTTCAATCGCTCCTTACATGATCTTTTATCTAATTATAAAGTAGATTTAAGCGATTACAATAATTGTTCAAACTTATTGTAAAATAATAAAATATTATTTCTTATTTTCAAAACTTTTTAAGTGTTTTGTAAAAAAGATTATGATAATCTTTAAATACTTATATGCATGAAAGGATGATTCTTTTGAAAAAAATATTCTTCTCTAGTGCTTTAATCGCGCTCTTGTTAGCAGGTTGTAGTGAAAGTTCAGAAAATCTAGAAAACGAAATTCCATTAGAAAATGAAGAAACTACTGAAGAAGTTGACAGCACGGAAATGGAAGATGAAAATATTGAAGAAAACGATAAAGACGAGGAAGTATCCGACTCTTTAGTTGGTGCAATAACTGATATAGAGCCTATCCCCATTGAAGATTATGCTGAAGATAAATGGTCCTATGCTGATTTAAGCCAATTAGAACATAAGATTACTAACGAAGTATTTAAAGAAGGAAATAATTTTTACATAGGTACAGATAAAGAAAGTATTATGAGGTTATCCTCTGACTTTGAACCTATTTGGGAAGATAAAAATTCTTATGGTTATAAAGTGAGTTTCGCAATTGACGAGGATCATATCTACGAGCCCATTTTAGGTAGTGATAGTACGACAGACGATGTTCTTAAAGCATTAAACAAAGAATCTGGTGAAGTTCAGTATGCGATTGATCTTGGAGATTATGCTGAAATGAGTGAAATCCTGCTTGATGAGGAAGCAATCTACCTAGTTTTAGGAAAAATATCTGATCCAGAAGAGTTAACTTTTGCAGATATAGCGTCACTTCATAAATTCGATAAATCAAATGGTAAAGAATTATGGGCCATTGACTTTGATGGTACAAGACTTGGTGGTGGTCGTTCTCATCCTTATGATCTTACCCAAAGTGAAGGGTTAATTTATTTAGTGGAAGAAGATAGTCAAAAATTAGTCGCTCGTTCTAAAGAAGATGGCTCTGAAGTTTGGTCAGAAGAATTTGGGGAATCCGATGAAGCAATTCGCCTTGCTCAGACATTTACCTCAGGAGACTCTGTCTATGTCATTGATAATAATTACGTTTTCTATGCATTTGATCCGGAAACTGGAGAAAAAGAAGCAGAATATCAGTATAATGGCGAAGTTTCTGGTGCAATGGTTCCATTCCCTGTATTTTATGAAGACACCGTATTCTGGCAAAATGTATATGATAATCAACATTACTTGAAAGCTGTTCAGCCTAAATCAGAAGAAGAGCTTTGGACATTGGATATGGACGGACATTTCCTTGTCGACTACTTGATGGTTGATGATACACTTTATGCTTTCTTTGGCTCTACTGACTATGATGCTGAAGAAAACACACTAATGGCACGAATAAATCCAGAAACTGGGGAAATCCTAGATTTGGTCGATATGGGCGAGCATATGTCAGCCAAGTACAATAACTATTATAGATACATGGGACTTACAGAACACGAAGGAAATTTAGCTTATTTTTACGAGAAACATTTATTTATGTTCAATGAATAATCTGTCAAAACCAAACTCCCTATGGAAATGCCATAGGGAGCTTTTTAGAATATTCTTTTAAATTTCTGTTTCCATTTGAGCTTCAAATGCATCAAGCATTGCTCTTACCTCATCTGTTGAATCAGTTTCCATTAAGCGATGACGTAAATCGGCCGCTCCTTTAATTCCACGAACATAAATTTTAAAGAAACGTCGTAGGGGTTTAAATGGACGATTCTCTATTCTTTGATTTTCATCAAATAAATCAAGATGCAATCTGAATAAATCAAGCAATTCTTTGGGGCTATGATCTTTGGCTTCGACTTCAAAGGCAAATGGATTTGTGAATACACCACGTCCAATCATAACACCATCTACCCCATACTTTTCAACAAGTTCTATCCCAACTTGGCGGTTTGGAATATCTCCATTGATTGTAAGTAAAGTATTCGGAGCAATCTCATCACGAAGCTTTTTAATTTCGGGAATCAGTTCCCAATGGGCATCATACTTACTCATTTCAGAGCGAGTCCGTAAATGAATAGTAAGATTGACAATATCTTGTTTTAAAATATGCTTTAACCAATCCAGCCATTCTTCCACTTTATAATAACCTAAACGTGTTTTCACACTTACAGGAAGACCTCCTGCTTTGGCGGCTTGAATAAGTTGAGCAGCCACTTCTGGTCGGCGAATCAGCCCAGATCCTTTTCCATTCTTAGCTACATTCGCTGCCGGACAACCCATATTAATATCAATACCACTAAAGCCCGCAGCTGCCATATCTATACTCATTTTTTCAAAATGTTCCGGTTGATCTCCCCAAATATGGGCTACAATCGGCTGTTCATCTTCACTAAAAGTTAAACGTCCACGTACACTTTCTTTTCCATCAGGATGGTTATAACTTTCAGCATTTGTAAACTCTGTAAAATAGACATCCGGTTCTGCTGCTTCTTTAATAACGTGTCTAAAGACTACATCCGTTACATCTTCCATGGGGGCTAATATAAAAAAAGGTCGTGGTAAATTTTCCCAAAAATTTTCAGTCATCTTTTCATTCCTCTCAAGCTTATATTCATTCTCTTCATTAAAATAAAGCAGAAATTCTCTGCTTTAAAAGTTTTTTTATAAATTTAATTCGTCTCAAACCCATTAAAATCCAGCTAGAAAATGATACCAAAAACATATATAAATAACAAGATAATGCTTTTTTAGAAAGGAAATTAAACTTTTATGCTACTATTTAATATAACAAACTTTATATTTACGTTTTTCGTTAAATCTAGATTATTCTATTAATGCTTATAATATAAACTTGTTTATATTATAATAGTATAAACAGTAATCATGAAAGGTGCTTAGTCAATGAGTGTTGAATTGTATCCCGACCATAAAGCGATTTTACATTTTCAAGATTCTTTAAAAGTCTATGAAATTGATTTCCTTGACTATTTAACAGAATTTCTTTTACACGATGAATATGCCAAACGACAGTTTGAAATTTATGTAAAACCAACTTTGGGACACTCTGCCTTTGACTTTATTGTACTTGAACCGAATCAGGCTATTTATAGTTTTCAAACACCTGAAAATTTAGAGCAATTTCAAATCAACCAAGAAACTTTTGATTATTTTATGAATCAAAGACTCTACACACTGAGTCCAGCCTTCCAGCGAAGAATTCAACAAACGATCTTCGAAAAACAACAAGAGAAAAAAGAAATCGTCATTAAACAATTATTCTATGTTTATGAAGAATCTTTGTTAGAAGAAATTTACGAAGAAGGTTTTGAAGATGCTATCCTAATCACTTCTAAAGATTTCAAGGAGGACTTTTCAACATTAAATGATGTTTTTTCAGTTCCTCAAAATTCTAGTGTTCAATTAACGGATGTTGAAACGGAAGAAATCAAAGAAAGGCTCAATCCAAATACCAATATTGAACACTATATTTCAAAAAGTCTGCCAAGAGATTACCAAGATTATGCAAAAAGCAAATCTCAAGCAAGACAGAAATTTAAAGGGCCCCATGGTTCTGGAAAGACTTTACTATTGACTAAGCGGGTTATCAATTGTGCCAATCGCTTAAAAGAAAATGGGAGAATTTTAGTTATTTCTGGAAACATTTCCAAGGTCAATGATTTAAAAAATCTAATTACTGCTGAAGATGGACGTTCCCTTCAAGAATTAGGAATTGATATCTCAAGTTTTCAAGAGTTGGCTCCTGCTAATCGAAAGTATCAAGCATTATTTATTGATGATGCTCAATATTTGAAAACGGCTTGGATTGATTATTTATTAGAACATTATCTCATTGAAATGACCGAAGAAAATGACTATGAATATATTGTAATGGCTGATGAAGCCCAGTTACCAGTTGTGCCAAAGATTTTCGGTCCTTATCATACGCTAAAACATGATTTAAGAAGAATAAACAAAATGTTAAAAGATAGCCGAGAAATTTTTCTAAGTATTTTAAATCGTTAATAAAAACTACACGTATTCTTTTTAAATGCAGAATCGTGTAGTTTTTGTTGTTTTATAATCCAATTTTTTTCTCTGCTTTTCTCATGAGCACCCCTACAAGATAGGAAATCCCCATAACTAACAAAAAACTGAACAATATGTATAAGAGCTCATTCCAATTCCAACTAATCGCTGAATAAATATCCCGCCATATGTTTAAAAATAAATAATGGCTTAAATAAATATAAAAAGAATATTTACTGAGCTTTAGAAGAATTTCATTCAGTTTCTGCTGATGAAAAGGAGTCACAATCATAAACAAAACAAGCATAGTAGAATAAAAAATAACCGTTGGACGCGTAGAAGCTAAAACCAAATTAAAGTCAAAAATATCTCCAACCAAGAAAGGAGTCAATAAAACAAGACTCATAGATAAAACTAAACCCACCCAAATAAAATATTTATATTTTTGTAGATGACGAGTTTTTTCTTTAAAATTTTTAGCAAACCACATGCCAAAGATAAAATAAAAAATCCAATTTAAAATATTTTTGTTCATGTAAAAATATTCATGTTGTACCCACACATCTGATAACTGACTAATAATGGTTATCAATAATGAGAATAAAACGCCAGCCTTATTGGCGGCTTTCAGCAATAAGGGGTAAAAAATGTAAAGAATAAGTATGACAGGGACAAAATATAAATGATTGTATATCGTGCCTAAAAGAAAAGCTCCCAACACTTCTTTTAAATTCTGTGAGCTCCAAACATCCGAATACGCTAAATAAATAAAATTCCAAATAATATATTGAGGAAATACACTTAAAAATCTAGCTTTTAAAAAGTCCCAATAACCTTCGCTTTTTGTGAAGCTTTCAGCGATGGTTAGGCCCCAGCCGGATAAAAAGAAAAAAATGGGGACTGCGAATCTAGACATTTGGTTAATTAAGATGGCAAATACTTCTCCGTCAGTTGCTAAGGGGGCAGTAATATGGATTAAAACTACTCCTATAATGGCAAAACCACGAAGGATATCAAACTTCTCATATCTTGTACTCATATTGTTCCACTACTCTTTTCTAGTTAATCATTCTTTATGTATTTTTTGATTCTCTTCTAAAAGTCATTTTACAGGATATAAGTGAAAAATGAGTGACAATATGATTATAACTTGTAACATTTTCTTATAATTATTACGATTAAGAAGAATTTAATGAACCTGCTTTGATTTTCTGTAAGTCGTTTGGTCAATAAAAAAAGATGCAGCTATTTGCTACATCCAAATAAATCTCTTAATTTTTTATTTATTCGCTATTTTGACTCCTAAATCATAGCCTAAAATTCCACTAATAACACCACCAAGGATCATTCCAATCCAGCCACCTGCTTCATAGCCTTGCCAAGTTAAAAATACAAATTCTGGATAGTAATTTCCGCCAACATATGTCCCTAGTAAAAAACCTATAAAAGCTCCAATAACAAGAAAAATAACGGCTCCGATTCCTCCAAAAAGCATCCTTCTCCTCATTTAGATTCGACCTTTCTATTTATATTGACTGGTTTTAACGCGCTAAGTGATTAATAACAAACTTAAACTTTCCGCTTTTATCTTTTTTAATTTCTGGAACTTTTCTTAATTCAATCTCCATATCTTTACCAAATGTATAGATTAGCTTTTGTAAAATAATATGATTTATTTTTTCATTATAATTGCTATCAGGGACAATATTTACAATCACATGGTTTAATCTATTTTGTACATATTGCATATTAACAATCGTATTTTTAAATTCCTCACTTATAAGGGAAAGAAAAACGGCCGTTATCTTCCCTTTTGCCTCAGATTCAATATAATCCGTTGTTCTTCCCTCTAAGGATTGAACGACTGGAAAGGCGGAGCCACAGGCACATTTTTCTTCTCGTTCAGCAAAAATAATCTTATCGCCAATGCGATATCTAATGAGAGGGGTGCCATTATTCATAAAGGAAGTAATAAGCATTTCATTGTCTTCCCCTTGTTCGATGACTCCACTTAACATATGATAATGCAAGTTTCCTTCAGAACATTCAACAACAAAGGGGGCTCCTTCGCTCGAAGCATATTGATTAAAAACTTTACTCTTAAAAGCACGTTCAATTTCTTCTCTATAATAAGGATGCAAAGTTTCAGCGGTTGGAAAAATAGCAAGCGGTTGAAAATCTAAAGAAATCTCATTTTTATTCATATAACGGGCGATTTCATAAAGGACAGAAGGATAACCATCTAATGAATCGGGTTTATATTCGTTTAGATTTTCAATGTAGTATGGAATATTTTTCGCACTACAGTGAAAGCTCGAATAAAGACGCTGTTTCATAGACACGTTATCCCGCCAAAAGATTTTCTTTTGTTGATTAGCTGCAACAATCTCAGATGAATTGAAACTGGCCTTTTTCATCTGACCATTTATAAAACCATGCTGTCTTTTGAAATCATCCAAAATCGCATTACGTTTTTGGATTCCTTCATAAGTATGCAAAAATTTTATAGGAGTTCCCGTTGTTCCACTTGTGTGACTGACTACCGCATCTTTTTCTTTGATTGTATACATCTTTTCAACATGATTTCTAACCATTTCTTTTTCAAGAATAGGCAGTTTCTTTAAATCAAAGGGGGTTTGAATTTGTTGAATGTTGATTCCTTTATAAAGGTCCCTATAAAATGGACTATGATTTACGGTAAACTGCAACAATTTTTTCAATTCTCTCATTTGATATTCTTGAACGTTATCTTCATTTGTAACATCGAATTTATTATAAAAGTTCATATATTTTTGGTAATATTTTCCGTTTCTTTGACGTTTATATTGATACCCTCGGACAGAGGTCAGGATGTTTTGCATAAAAATGGGGGATTTATAATATATTGTCATTAAAGCCATTAGAATCACTCCTTATAAATTCCTATTATAAATATGACAGAAGCTACACTTTATATTGGCATTTTTAAATTCATTTTATCTTAGGTTTAATTGAAGGGGTTTTTGACTAGGTGTTTTTCATAATCGTTCAGGCCTACTAACCATAAGGGAATCATAAAGATCAAGATGTAAATAAAAATTGAAAGGATTAGATAATGAATCTTGGATAAATCTACAAATTGGTTTATTAAAAACCCATAAACAATCGCTGGAAGTAAAGAAGGAATGAATCTGGATATGTCTTGCCAAAAACCTATAATATTAAGCCCAATTTTTTTGTGATAATACCAGTTAATGATTATTCCGTTTCCTATAATGACTGCTACAGTTGTACCTAATGCAGCACCAACTGCTCCGTATCTTTGCGCTAGTGGAATGGATAGAAGAATATTTCCTAAGGCAATCGTCAAATACACCCATGACTGAAATTGATGCATGTTTTTAGCTTGTTGGATTTCGATGCCAATCGTTTGAATAGCTGGTACAAAAGAAGCGGTCATTAAAAGGAGCGCGACTGGAAAGGATTGATAATAATCGACGCCTGCCCAAACTCTGATAAAAGGCCTTCCGAAAAATATAAAGCCTGTCAATACTAAAGACATCAAAATAAATTGGATTCTTCCCACCCGTGTAAATAATTGTGTGAGTTCAAAATCAGTGCCTTTTTCTGCGACCAGGCGATGAACTCTGGGCGTGAATACATTAGAAATGGTTAATGACAGTTGTTGATAATAAATATTTAGATTGGAACCAATACTATAAATAGCGACAGGAATCGTCCCATGAAACCGTCCTAAAATTGTTTTATCCACGTTATTGTTTATTTGTTCGACCACCATATTTACAAATATATAAGAAGAAAAGATAGTCATTTCAAGCATTAAATGTCGATCAAAATCTTTGAAAAGAAAATGCATCTCCATTTTTAAAATACAATAGATGAAAATAATAACCTCTAAAATAATATTAATCGTTACCATCCCAATAACCATACCAACAGAACCATAACCCGCTAATAAAATCGGTAAATTAATTAGCGGAGTGGTGATTTGGGCAAGGATTAAAAAAACATTTTGAAAGACAAATTGCTCATTGGCTTGCAGATATGTATTAAAAATAATCGCCGGAAAAGAAACACTTAAATTAACAACTAATATCAAAATCAGTGTTTGAGCTGTATGCAGCTCTTGGTGGGAAAGAGTTTCTTTGAAAATTAAATCTACATTCAACGCTAATATGACTCCTGCAATAATGACAAAAATCCCCAACAAACTAAAAATCGTCAAAAACATACTATTCAAAATCGCAATCTTTTGGTGGTCTTCATTAACCTTGTATCTCGAATAAAAGCGCATATAAGCACTACCAAAACCAAAATTCAATATGCCCAAATACGAAATGGTAGAAGCGGCAATATTATAGAGTCCATATTCATTCTGCCCGAGTAGACGAATCATTATTGG
>DXAZ01000078.1 GCA_019116785.1 Candidatus Atopostipes pullistercoris | reverse complement strand
TGATAACTGGTCGATTAAAGATGATTATATTAAACGCCCAGAAGTACTTGAATATGTTCTTTGGAAAGCTATTAATCTTGATTTTGATAGATTTAGCGAGCCAAAAGCGACACAAGAACGTATGCAAGAATTCAAGGAAGAAAATAACACAGTTTATAAATTCCTTAACGAATATTTGCTAGATGTTGTTTCTACTCGTATCCCAACAAAATTTTTGTGGGATGTGTACCGCTCATGGTGTCATGAGAACAACCATACCATTCCTAAGAAATCTAATTTTGACAAAGAGTTAGCACAGAATTTGCCAGTTGGGTGGAAAAAAGAAAAATTGAGACCATTGAAGCAATTCAACCCAGAAAAAGATAAACCAGATTATTGGTATGATTTTAATTTCAAGTGGGATGCTGAAAAAGATAGCCAAAAAATGGCCGTAATTATTGTCAAGACACCGTGACACTGATTAGAAACCAGAAGCAGTGTCCTCGTAAAGCCTTGATACACAAGGAGTTGACACTATTTAGACACTTAGATACTACTTTTTATTAATATTAAAAAAAATAAATAAATAAAATAAATAATATATAGAGAGAAGTTGAAAAATGAGGTGTCTAGGTGTCCTAAAGGGTTACAAACCCTTATATATCAACGGTTTCAGCGGATACTCCTAGTAGTATCCGTGGTGGTATCCGGTATCAGAAAGGGCAAAAAAACTATTCATCTGTGGCAAGCGGCGCGGTAGATATAAGAAATAAAAAAAGCGGAGAATATAAATATGGAAGTAATGACACTAAAAGTTGAGGGTTGGAGTGAACCAATTTCAAATATCAGACATAAAGTAAGAGATTTTTCAAAAGTAGCAACAGTTTTAAACATTAGTTATCATGTGGTACCAATTTCATATATGAAAGACGAGGATGGTTTTCATGTTGGTGTTGACTATGAATGGGACACATATGGCGGTGTTGACGTAATGATTATCATCAACTATATAGATGATGTAGAAGCCGATAAAGAACATGTTCGCCGGATTAAAAACTTTTTTGAAGAGTATATTGACAAAGAAACTAAAACGTTTAAAAAAGATATTTCTTCTCGTTGGCATGATGCTTGTTGCAGCAAAGACGAAGAATGGGACGATGATTTTTGGGGCTATGAGCTGGCTTATCAATTCTCTCAAAATGGTTCATTTTGCACGCCAAAACAAATCACTGATGCATTTAATTCATGGGTGAATGTATGACAACAGAATCATTAATTCAAAGTAAAATTCGTGTGGCTTTATCACAAGATGGACACATAGTGTTTCGAGCGAATGTCGGTAAAGTCAGAATGACAGACGGACGTTTCTTTGACACTGGTTTGCCAAAAGGTTTCTCGGACTTGTTTGGTTTTAGAAAAGATGGACAAATATTTTTCATCGAAGTAAAAAACGAAACAGGTCGTGTGAGGCCTGAACAAAAACAGTTCTTGGAAACGATGAGAAGCCTCGGGGCGCTAGCTGGAGTGGCTAGAAGTCCAGAAGAAGCATTGGAGATTGTAAATGGGCACAATAAACACAAATAAATCAGCAGCTAAACACTGCGTTATATTTTGCAAACATCAAAATGAAACACCGTTTGATGTTTTGGAGAAGTTCATTGAATGGACGGAAGAAAAAAATATTAAAAGCTATATTGAAATTAGTAAGATGTTACATACGACACCAAAAGAAGCGAACCGATTGTTACATCTTGCAGTATTGCCAGATGACAGAATTGTTAAACGAATGAAAGAGGTGATGAGAAATGGCTAAGTACAAAAGGCAAGTTATTATCTATGATTTGATATTAGATGGCAATGTAGTCTTTACAGGAACAGTTAACGATATTGCTGAAAAGTTATGTATTTCACCAGTAACTGTTTACGCTAGACATCGAAAAGGTATTCATGTTTTGCAGGAGAAACGCAGAGAACTGCGAACACTAACACGCAAATCGCGAGAGGAAAAAGAACGCCGTAAGGTTTGGGTGTATCAATTATTTAAGGATGGGGAATGGTTATTTACTGGAACCCGTGAAAAATGCGCTGAGTTTTTAGGTGTGAAATTGGGATATCTTTCACGGTACGAACAAAGAAACGGCATCGAAAGAGTAAAATTACACATGGAAGAGGGTAGCTGTGACGAAGAGCCGCCTGAAGATAACATCGAGGTGGGTGAAGTGGTATCTAACAAAGAAGACAAGGAACGTATACGCAAGTACATAAAAATGAAAGCAGCGGCATTATGCGGATTGTAATTGTTATTATTTTAGTTTTGTTGATAAAGTGGTTAGGAGGATAAACATGGATAAAAAACCTGTAGTACCGCAATTTGTGGCGGATTTCTACGAGTCTATCGAAGACGATTTTGAAGATGGAGTGTATGGACTTTGTGCACAATTTTATGAAGAAGAAAGCGAATTAAGTGACGGGCTTTATTGGTGGTTTAAACACGATGATAACAAACCAATTGAGACACTTGTTAAGATGAAGCTTTTCGGCTATGAAGTACAGAAAGAAAAACAGTATGTGGTAGCTATTCCAGATGATGGACGAAATGGATTCATTCAATTATGGAAGAATAGAGAAGGAAAACTTTTGTTTAATTTTGAAGATAAAATGAGATACGGGAAAGTGCACTTGCTCACAGAGAAAGAAATCAAACAGAAAGATGAACGTTTGTGGCAGTTTGCGGAGGAGGTGGATGAATGAAATTTTTAGATTTGTTCGCAGGTATTGGTGGCTTCCGTATGGGACTAGAGAGCCTCGGGCATGAATGCGTTGGTTTTTGCGAAATTGATAAATTTGCACGAAAAAGTTATAAAGCTATTTATGATACAGAAGGAGAAATTGAGTTACATGACATTACACAAGTTACAAACGAAGAATGGAGAAATTTTAGAGGAACAGTTGACATCATTTGCGGAGGCTTCCCCTGCCAAGCTTTCTCAATTGCAGGAAAGCGAAAAGGATTCCTTGATGAAACTCGTGGAACGTTATTCTTTGAAATCGCAAGAGCCGCTAAAGAAATCAAACCACCATTGCTTTTCCTTGAGAACGTCAAGGGCTTACTATCTCACGACAAAGGGAGGACTTTTAGAACAATCCTCTCCACGCTTGATGAACTGGGGTACGATGCAGAGTGGCAGATATTTAACTCAAAGGATTTCGGTGTCCCGCAAAACAGAGAACGTGTGTACATTATCGGACATCTTAGAGGAGCAGGTGGACGACCAGTATTTCCTATCAGAGGAGAGAACCCAACATTTGATTCTTGCAAACCAAAACGATTAGGGAATATCAACCCAAGTGGTAAAGGAGAAGGCAGTAAAATAGCTATTCCTGTGTTGACACCTGACCGTGCTAAAAAGCGTCAAAATGGTAGACGATTTAAAACTGATAGAGAACCGATGTTCACATTGACAGCGCAGGATAGACATGGTGTTATGATTCGTGTTTGCGAAGCAACCAAGAAAGGGTATGCTGAAGCAGCGGTTGGGGATTATGTGAACCTAGAATTTCCGAATTCAAAAACAAGACGAGGCAGAGTTGGGAAGCAAGTGGCGAATACTTTACTAACCAGCGATAATCAAGGGGTAGTTACTGAAACCTTAAAAATACGCAAACTAACACCAAGAGAGTGCTGGCGCTTGCAAGGGTTTCCTGACTGGGCGTTTGATAAGGCGCAAGAGGTTAATAGTAACAGTCAGTTGTATAAACAGGCTGGAAATAGCGTGACGGTGAATGTGATCAAAGCAATAGCGGAAAGGCTAGACAAATGACTAATTTATGGGAAGAAACAACAAGAACGTTAGCAGCTCACGAAAAAACATTTAAAGATGTCAAATATATTCAAGGCACAGATTTTGGAATTACAAAAGAAAATTTTGAAAAAATTGCAAAGAAATCTGACTACGACTCAGGCTTTGGCGCTGCGAGAGTAGCAGAGGATTTGGTTGTTGTTGGGGACAACTGGTGGATTGAACGTCACGAATACGATGGAAACGAATGGTGGGAATATAAAGAGAAACCAAAGCAAACCAATGAGATTAAAGAAATTTGGAATCTTGCAGGTGGTATGTGGGATACACTAGCTGAATTAAACGAAGAAAGAAAGGTGGGCAAATGATCAAAGTATATTTTGGCAACAACGAAAGTAAAAAATATATTGGTGAATCTAATACAAAAAGTGGCGCATTTCGTATTATTGAAAATTATGTTAAAAGCGTTATCGGCTGGCAAAAAGTTTATTATCGTTCATGGTATAAAGATGGTGCATTAGTGATTGATTTTGGAAGTCACAGAAACTTCTTTTATCTTGAGCAGTGAATAACCCACAGCGGTATCTAGCAAGGTTCGACTCCTTGCGTGGGTATAAGCCTAGAATTTTAAAAAAAAGAATGGAGGAACTCCTTTGCTGTTTTCTAAAAGTACAATCAGTCAGTTGGTTACTAGGCGCTACTGGCAAGGCTGAAATTAAAAATAGAGAGTGAGGAGACCTGTTTTAAGTGTTACTTCTATAATCTAACGCAGCTCTATCGGTCGGCTGTTATTATGCAAGGCGAGAGCCTGAAAAAAAAGAACCAGCACTTGCGCAAGCTCTTCCTTAAAATGAAATTATTCACTAATATTATACCATGTTTGAGGAGTGGCGGGATGAAAACTTGTGAACGTTTACGAAAAATCAAAGCGCTTGACAGATATATTGAAAGTCAGATGAACCAATTACAAAAGCTAGAATCTCAAGCCCTCAAAATCAACGCCAGTCCATTACAAACTGATAAAGTTCAAAACGGAAGTTGTAAGAAGAAAGATGACTTATATATCGAACTGATGGCGACGCGAGAAGAGATTGAGGAATATGCTGCTAAAGCTTTGAGAGAAAAGCGAGAGTTTAGGAAACAGATTGCAGAAGTTGAAGATAGCAACGCCAGAACTCTCCTGCAAATGGTTTATATTGAGCAACTTCCTATCAATGAAATATGTGAGCGATTTGACGGAATAAGTGAACCAACTTACTATGTTTGGTTGCGCAAGGCGGAAAAACTTTTAGAGGATTGATTATTTCAATCCTTTTTTTGCGGTATTGAATTTTATAGTAAATTATAGTAATTAATAGTAATAAGTAATGATATACAGTAATTAATAGCGCATTATAATCATGAGGTGGTATTATAGTAGTATCGAATAATAAGGATAAGGCAGTAACAATAGTTATTGTCTTTTATTTATGTAAAGAAAGGGTTGATAAGGTTGCCGATGGTTCGTAGGTGTAAATATACAGGCTGTCATACATTAGTAGAAAGACCTGCATATTATTGTGGCAAGCACAAGCAATATGAGGCTGAGTATGCTAAGCAGCGTGAGACTTACAGTCGCACGTATTACAACAAACGAGTTCGCAACAAAGACGAAGCGAACAAAGAACGTTATCAGTTCTATAGGTCAAAGACTTGGGCTTCACTTCGTAAGCTAGCTTTGGAACGTGATAACTATCTTTGTCAGTATTGCCTTGCTTTAGGTGTGGTTCGACCTAACGCGAACATTGGTGACCACGTTCTTCCTGCTGAGGTCTTCCCAGAACTTAGGACGGACCTAAGTAACATCGCGACGGCTTGTAGAGACTGCGATAATGTTAAGAGAACGTTGGAACAAGAGATCTACGGCACAGGCCAAGGAAACACGCATAGAAACACGAATTTAAGGATCACAGTGAGCCAGTGGTCTGGATTGATAGCCCGTAAAAAGAAAGACGTGCGAGAAGGCCTCTAAAATGCCCTGTATGGCGTTTTAATGCTCGGGAATATAATTATATTCGAGACGTTTTAAAATGACCCCCGCCCCCCTTCTCGTGCCAAGGAGAGCCGCCACAAGGTGTTTTCTTACACCACAGACCAATTTTTCAGATTTTTAAGGGGTGTCATAAAGAGTTTTGAAAGGAGAAATGATGAGTGGTTAAAAATCCGTATTATCAGCAGAACGAAGGGCGTTTACCCA
>DXAZ01000077.1 GCA_019116785.1 Candidatus Atopostipes pullistercoris | reverse complement strand
TCTGCTACACTGTTGGTGGCGACCATACCCGTTCCTGCATCGCCTTCTGGTGGACAAAGCGGAATTCCTGCTTGAAGGACGCCCGTTGGATCTAATAATTTAGCCCCTTCTTCAGTTAAGTGCCCTGCATTTACTCCGGCTGATTCAACAGTAGGTAAAATATCTTCCAATTTCCAAGCATAGGCATGTTCTTCTACTAATTTATTAAATTGTTCTATCATTCGTTGGTTATAATTAACCACCTTGCTGTCAATCGGAAACATTCCAGCTGCTTCCCCAACGCCAAGAACTTTTTCTCCAGTGAGTTGCCAATGTACATACCCAGCTAAAGTTGTTAGAAAGTCAATATTTCCTACATGGGCTTCATCATTTAAGATGGCTTGATAAAGATGAGAAATGCTCCATCTTTGAGGGATATTAAATTGGAATAACTCGGATAGTTTCTCTGAAGATTCTTCTGTAATCGTATTTCGCCATGTTCTAAAAGGAACGAGTTGATTTCCCTCTTTATCAAAAGGTAAGTAACCATGCATCATAGCAGAAAAACCGATAGATCCTACTGTATTAAGTTTTACTTTATGTTGTACTTCAAATTTTTCAGCTAATTCACGATAAGCTGCTTGTAAACCGGACCAGACATCTTCCATGTCATACGTCCAAATCCCATCGACTAATTTATTTTCCCATTCATGCTCACCACTAACTATTGGTTTATGGTTTTGATCGATTAAAACGGCTTTTATTCTTGTTGAACCAAATTCAATCCCTAGAGCTGTTTGTGCTAGATTAATTGTTTCTGTCTCTGACATTTTATATCCCTTTCTTTCTATTGATATTTTAGGCGTTATAAAACTTAAATAATTTCACATCGTGTGGAGCAATATCTAATGATAGAGTATCTGTGACTGTTATGACTTCCTGATCCCAGATGTTTAAGCCTTTAGATGGTTGGTTTTGCAGATAGTTTTTTAAAGATAAAGAAACATTCTCTTGATTATCCTTTAAATTAAAAACAGCGATATAATCTTCTGCCTCATCGTTTGTACTATGCCAAATAACAATATCTTCTTTACGATAGACTTGTTGTGGATTTTTTCCTATTTCATGCATTTTTAGTAATTCCTTATTTTGTAATAAGGATAATGTCCAATGATCATTATCCCTAAGTTCACCACCAAAAAACAAAGGGGATTTAAATAAACTCCATAAACTCATCATTGTCCGTTGCTCTTCTTTCGTAAATCGGGTCATCCGATCAGAAGCACCACCATCTGTTGAACGAATACCTATATGACCTAATGGCAACATATCACAATCTGGCCAAGTCCCTTCTTTTACAAAAGGTGCCCACTTTTCACATCGTTCAAACATATCATAAAGTTGTGGCCAAGTATCCCAGTAATCATCCGTTAAGCGCCACATGTTGGCGTTTTTCTGTAAAAATGAACCATGTTCTAATGAAGCTGGGCCAGGTGAGAGACTTAAGACAATTTCTCTATCCACTTCATCGATGAGCTCACGTAATAATTCAATTTCTTCAAGATGAGCACCATATAGTTTAGAGTCTGCAATGTCATCTACTTTGATGAAATCAACGCCCCATGAGGAATATAACTCAATTAAAGATTTATAATATTCTCGTGCGCCATCCGCTGACACATCGACTCCATACATATCTGTATTCCACGGACTAATAGAATTTGGTTTAGCAATATCTCTGGCTGTCGCTGTACTCCCTTTGATTGGGGTATTCAAATGAACAGCTTGTCGTGGGACACCACGCATAATATGAATGCCAAATTTTAATCCTAAATCATGAATATAATCGCCCAATAATTTAAAGCCATTTCCATCTTTTGCGGATGGAAAGCGATTGACTGCTGGGACAAGTCGGGAATAGTTATCCATTTCTAAATCTGCAAATTTTCGATACTTTGATGAGTTAGCTAAGGGTTCATACCATTGAATATCTACAACCACATATTCCCATCCATAATCTTTTAAGTGTCTTGCCATATACTCAGCATTCGCTTTGACTTCTTTTTCGGTCACAGACGCCCCATAGCAGTCCCAACTGTTCCAGCCTTTCGGAGGTGTTTTTGCATATTTATGAAATTCCATTGATTACTCCTTTTTATTCACCCATACTTGCATTTGACCACTTGAACGATTTGCCCAAGTATAATAAGGGATAAATGTCAATTGAGTTTGTTCGACTTCTTTTGTTGCGTATTTTTGATAGAGACGTTCGTTCCATTCTTTTGTAATCTTTTCTTTTTGGCCAATGGTTTCTAAAAGAACGATATCTCCCAATGCAGAATCTTCCACTGGCTTCTCAGTTACTTGTTGGTTCGTGATAGAATTTAAATGTAGATTTTCTCCATTATCTTCTTCTTCTAAACAGTAAACAAACGGTCCTCTTTGTAAGGCTACTTTTCCTTGGTTTCCTCTTACTAGTGGATGTGAAGCCCATTGAATAGCTTTCATTTCAAAATGGACATCAATGACTGTTTGACGTTTTGAAATTTCTAGATATAAATATCCTCTATCTAGTTTTCCTTCAACTTCTTTTCCATCTTTTATAATCTGAAAATCCTCTGCCCAACTAGGAATTCGAATACCTAGTCTCATTTTATTTATATTATCTAACTCTAAATAAAATCTGACATTCCCAGAATAAGGCATCGTAGTTTCTTGACGAATAGCTACAGTACCTTTGTCTAGATTGATTTCTCCTTCATTATCCATAAATAAATGAGCAAATACACTGTCTTCATTACTTGAATAAATATATTGATCTAATGAGGTTAATGTCCGCGCAATATTTGGTGGACAACATGCACAGCCAAACCAAGAAGGACGTGTTGCTTTGACATGACTTTTTCCAGGATCTTTTTGACATGCTTCTGGTTGTACTTCTAGCGGGTTAACGTAAAAGAAATGCTTTCCATCTAAAGCTACTCCACTGATGACCGTATTATATAAACAACGCTCCAATATATCCGAATAGCTAGCATCGGTTTCATGTTTTAACATATTTTTCGCAAAAAACATCATCCCAATAGAAGCACAGGTCTCACAATACATTGTGTCATTGGGTAAATCATAGTCATAAGTAAAAGCTTCTCCATGAACTGTCGAACCAATTCCTCCTGTAATATACATTCTTTTTGTAACAATATTTTTCCAAATTTTCTTACAGGCTTCGTACATTTTCTCATTATTCAAATAATAAGCCACATCTGCCATAGCTGCAGCCATATAAACTAAACGCACAGCGTGTCCCACAGCTTCTTCCTGCTCCATTACAGGTTTATGGGATTGATGATATTCATTATTAATTGTTGGAACGGGACCTTGACTTAATCCATTTTCAATATTTTCTTCTAATTGCTTTTTATAAAAATCAGGATCTTGCCCTCGAACTTCTAAAAAGTATGCACTAAGTTCTAGTAATGATTCATCTTTTGTGACTTCATAGAGCTTAACTAGGGCTAATTCAATTTCTTGATGCCCATCCGCTCCATTAATTTTTCCTTCTTCGTCTCCAAAATGATTTTTTATACATTGGACGAATTGATTAGAAACCGTTATGAGTCGTTCACTACCCGTTGCTTTATAGTGAGCTACTGCAGCTTCAATCAAGTGTCCTGCACAATAAAGTTCGTGACTTTCAAACAATCTTCTAAATTTTAACTTTGGGTTGTTAATTTGGTAATACGTACTAATATAACCATCTTCATCTTGAGCCGCTTCAATTAAAGAAATGACTTCATCCATCATCGACAACAACTTTTCGTCCGGATGAATGGCGTAGGAATTAGAGGCCGCCTCTAACCATTTATAAACATCACTATCTTGAAAAAGCCAACCATAATGATCTCCCTCAGCAAGCCCAGCTGCAATTTTTAAATTTTGAATTGCATGGCTTTTCTCACTAGGGATATTTTCGTCGTCTCTTTCTTTATCAATCGTAATATTTTCTTGGTCATGTAAAACATTCCACTGGTAAGGAATCATTTCATCTCTAATTAACTTAAAGTATCTTTCCCAAAATTTGTCGTTTACTTTAATACTCATTATATACTCCCTTTAAAAAAGAAATGCAGCATAGCATTCACACTCTGTTTCTTAAGCATAAGAATTAAATAGCCTCTTTATTCAATGATTCTTTAACACCTGAACTTTGAGATCATAGATAAAAACTTTTTACTCTTTGGTCTTACTTCCCCAAACCTCAATTCCTTCTTTAGATAAAGCGGAGAAGGTCATTGTTATTTCTTCTGTAGAAGGATCCCATTGTTTTAATAAAATTCCTTTATATTGTTCATCATCTATAATAAGTTCAATTTCAAAATCATCTTTAAATGCCCATTCGCCCTGAAAATCTCCAGATATCGTATAATCTTTGTTTAAAAAGATGGTTTTTGATTTTTTAATTGAGCCCGTGATGTCTTTCCCATGATTAATAAACATGTATTGACCAATGATTTCTTTCGGATCTATGCTTTTTAATGTCTCACCAGCATATCGATGAGGAGCAACCAACGGCCATCCATCCTCATTAATAAACATTTGATGGATTCTTAATTCATACTCTTCTCCTCTATTTGGAAATCTCGTATGAAAAACTAAAAACAACTGCCCAGTCTTCTCCTCTTGATAAACGGAATTATGACCTGGAGATAAATACCCCACTTCATATTCTGTTCCATCCTCTTTATCTTTTTGTTCAAAAAGAAAGTTCCCGATAATTTTATTTCCGATATTCATATGGTCAGTATTTCCAGTTAAATTTCCAACCCCTTGATTAAAGGTCTCTGGAAATACAGCTTCATTTGCCATTGCATCTTCATATGGACCATCTATCTTTTTCGAACGAAATACTCGAACTTGATAGCCTCCATCTGCTGCTAGACCTCCATACGTTACAAACAAGAAATAATAATCTGAATTTTTATCATATATTGCAAAGGGTCCTTCAGCTGATCGTCCATATCCCGCAGCTATTTTAGTTCCGAAATATCGATCAACCATTCTTCCATCTTCTGTAACAGAATCTTCACCAGGGTAAATTGGGCGTCCCGAGCTTTTATCCAACTCTAGTGCGAAAATTCCTCCTGACCAAGACCCATATATTAACCAAAGTCTTCCCTCTTTATCATATAATAAGTTAGGATCAATCGCATTTGGATAAAGAGCTGTATTATATAATCCAGATTCAGTAAACCAAGCTGGATTTACTTCTTCAATCGTTCCCTTTGATATCAATTCTTTAAGATTCGTATTTTCATAATACTTGTTAACTTTACTATTTTCATCATAAGCTTCATGATCTAAAAAATCAGAATAAATGATTGTATCTTCATATTTATAAGGGCCTTCAATATTCTTTGATGAAGCTAAGCCAATCGCTGAACGCATATAAGTTGAAGAAACACTGTAATAAATAGTGTATGCTCCTAAAGAACCATCTTCATTGATAAAGTCTTCATTCCAAATGACTTCAGGCGCCCAAACAGCATAACCACCTATACTATCTGCATCATTTTCACCAGCCCATTTAAACGTTTCTGCTAAATTATCTGATAAATCACCATAAATTGTATTATTTTTAGCAGTATATCCATTCGTAAAATCTGTCCACTCAATTAAATCAAAAGATTTAGCTCCTGAAATATGGGTGCCAAATACATAATAGATATCGTTCTTTTTATCTTTAATGATTGACGGATCATGAACCGATACTTCTTTGTAATTTGGTGTTTTTATTGTAGATGCCTCCTAATAACAACATATTCATTGAGATATTTTAAATCTTCCTACTTTAGTTTCTTATGTAAGCTAAATAAACTATAATATAGAGATATAGTTTGTGAATAAAACTATATCCCTATATCTTCTAGTTTTTAAAATTCATTTATTAATCAATCAATACAACTTCTAAATCAACCATCTTCGCCCAATCTAAAATAACTTCTTTTTCTAAAGCTAAAGTTAGGACAGTGTGATGTCCACCACCGGCTTCTAGCCATTGTTGAACGCCTGATTTAAAGCCTGGATTTGGTTTCCATACTACACGTGCAACAGGTAATTTTGGTGCTTCTTCTTCTGGAGTTACCGCTTCAACTGTATTTACCACTAAGCGATAATGTGTTCCTAAATCTAACATAGATACAACAACACCTTCTCCAGCTTTTCCATCAAACACTAAACGAGCTGGATCTTCTTTGTCACCGATACCTAGAGGTTGAACCACTACACGTGGTTTTGTTTCTGCTAAAGTTGGGTCTACTTCAAGCATGTGAGATTGTAGGATATATTCATTTCCTGGCTCAAGGTTATACGTATAATCTTCCATAAATCCAGTTGATGTATTTTGAGTGATTGCCTTAACTAATCGGTCTAAAGCAGCTGTTTTCCAATCTCCTTCTCCAGCAAAACCATACCCTTGTGCATTTAATCTTTGAACAGCCATTCCTGGCAATTGTTTCATGCCATGTAAGTCTTCAAAGTTTGTGGTAAATGCTGTATATCCACCTTTATCTAAGAAAGATTTTAGACCAATTTCAATTTTAATTTGTTCTTTTACTTGTTTTTCATAGAATTCAGGATCATTGTCGCCCGGCGTCATTTCATAAAGTTCTTGAATTTCTTCATAAACTTCTTGAATTTCTTCCTCAGTTACTTGATCCATTTCTTCTACTAAGTCACCAATTCCAAAGTAATCAACGGTCCAACCAAATTGAATCGCTGCTTCTACTTTATCCCCTTCAGTAACTGCTACATTTCTCATATTATCACCGAAGCGTGCAACTTTGATGGCTTGAGATTCTGCATAACCAATAGCAGATAGCATCCAGTTTTGAATTTGAGAAAGAACTTTTTCGTCTTCATAATGACCTACAACGATTTTGTTATTTTTGCGTAAGCGAGCATTGATAAAGCCATATTCTCTATCCCCATGTGCACTTTGGTTTAGGTTCATGAAGTCCATATCAATAGTATCCCATGGAATATCTCGATGATATTGAGTTGCTAAATGAAGCAATGGTTTTTGCAATAATTTTGTTCCTGGAATCCATATTTTAGCAGGTGAAAAAGTATGCATCCAGGTGATAACACCAGCCACTTGATCTTGATAGTTAACTTCCTTCATTAAATCTTTTATCTCATCTGCTGTCTTCACGACATCTTTAAAGATGACTGGATATGGTAAATCAAGATGATCATTAATACTTTGAGCCATCTCTTCTGCATGTTCTCTTACACTGTTTAATGTATCTTCTCCATATAAGTGTTGACTTCCAACAACAAACCAAAATTCTCTTTGTTTACTTTCTAACATTTGACTACTCCTAACTTTATTTACCCTGACCGTAATATGCGTCTTTTCCATGTTTTCTTAAATAATGTTTATCTAATAAATTTTGACTCATTTGAACGTTTTTATTATTTAATTGTAACGTGTGATAAGTCATCTC
>DXAZ01000076.1 GCA_019116785.1 Candidatus Atopostipes pullistercoris | reverse complement strand
CATTTTTGCATGATTTCTACCTCCTTTACTATATCCAGTATAACCGAGTATAGAAATATAAAAATTGATTTATATCAAGTTTTATTGATTTATCAAGATATTTAAGCACTTATTTAAGTGCGAAGTTTGAGAAATTGAAAAATATAACTTGTCTCAGCTTTATTCGCTTTAAATGCAATAATTATATTTCTTACATTTCTGTTTCCTTCTTCTTGCCTTCCTTTTTCTTCACCAATTGAGCGTTCGTCTAGCAGTCTTGCTTCATAGTCCATCAATTTTCGTCTCTTTTCTGAATCTTGGTTATAATAAGCAATTTCCTTCATTAATTTGCTTGCTAGTGGGTTGGCTTGATTTGGCTTTTGATTCATCACATCGATAATTCCTGCTAAATCATTTGATATTTCGCCTTTCGTCCCCTTCGAATTGATAAATAGCTCATGCGAATGCGTATCTAAGCGTAAATCTCGAATACTGTCTTCATAGTGGTGGAATTGGTAGCGGCGTAATCCATAGCTAAACGGATCAAATGTAGATAAGAAAATAACAAAACTTCCTTTTAACTTATGGAAGGTCTGTCCTTTCATTAGGGTTTCATTATCAATTTGCGATTGATAATAGCGTGCACGTTTTCCTAAGTCGCCGGTATTTTCCACCTGCATTTCAATATCATAATAACGTTTTTGATCGATCATCTTGCACCACGGCATCGAATCTAACACCGCGAGTGGAGGCTACAGGGGTAATATCGTGTTGGATCTCTTTATGAATAATGCTAGTAATGTTTAGTTCTGGTAAAATCGCGCGGATAATCGCTAAACAGTTCTCCTCACTTTTCATAATCCAACCAAAGATAATATCGTTGGTCAGCTCGAAATACACCGATTTTTTATTTGCTTTTTTCATAAAAATTTCTTTTCTTCCTCCACAAATTTATTATACTAAAAACCTTCTCATTGGATATCAAAAACGTTCGAACAGTCAAATCGCCCTTGCACTTAAATAATATGAAAAACTTATAGCATAATATTGGGATAATAAGTTTTTTGACTCTACTTATTAAATACGAAGAAAAGTCCTCAAAAGCGCGAAAAAACCTTCTAAAAATTTTGGAAGGCTTGTTGATTTATTTTCATATCAAATAGTCATTCTGTTCTGCACCACATACAACACTTTTTTAGGCAAACCAACTCCGTCTATCTTTTGGCGCGCAAGGTTTACATCGATTTTTAGAACTTGCAAGTGTCAAAGAATTTACGCAGCTACATGATATATTAATGAAAAATGCTGTTACACCTAAGAAATTCGCTAGTTATGTTAATTTTTAAAGAGATAGTCAAAAGGATAGTCAAAACCGAAAAAAGACACCTTGCAAAACTGCAAAGTGCCTTGAAGTGTTGTAAGGTATGGTGCTCGATTTTTGCAAAATCTCCGTCCCATATTGGACTCGTAAGCGAAAAATTTTGCAACGATTCCAACATTAATGTTTTGAGAATTGAGATGCTTTACGAGCTTTCTTAAGACCTGGTTGGCAGTTCAAATGTGTTATTTTAAATCAATGAATATCAAAAGTGCTGATTTACCAGTATTTTCCGCCTCAAGATTTGTACTGTATTTCAGTCGATTTTAGGCACTCGTAACCACGATTCGTAACCAATTTTCAACGTAAGACAATTTAGTTACGATAAGTTCAGAGCATATCAGTATCAACTACACTCCTTTAAAACTTTCCATTGAAGAAACTGCATGGTAAATCCACGTAGTCTTTTTATCGTTGCCAAATCAAAGATAAAAGAACAAATTCCTCAAAACTTGTAGGACTAAACATCATGGCGAATAAAATATCCTTTTATATCATCAATTTTAAAATCTTGTATTAATGATACTGGATGAATAGAACTGCCGGCTGCTAAGACCTCCTTACAAGACATGAATGACCAATTTGGTTCATTCCCTCTGTAATCTGGATTATTTGCATAAACAATTCCATCTATTCCCGCCCATATTGCTGCTGAACTACACAAAGGGCAAGGTTCAAAAGTAGAATACAGCCAATATCCTTTCGGAAAAGCTGCTATTTCCAGTATAGTGCAGGCTTTTCGAATACTGTTAATCTCTGCATGAGCAGTAGGATCATGACTCTCACTTACAGTTGTCTCACCAAAACAAATAACCTTACCCGCTGGATTTACAATAGCTGATTGAATTGAATGCCGAGTCCATTGCCGTTCAATTAATTCAGACATAATTTGATCATCAGGATGTTGAAAGTCCATAGTTTCCCCTTTTCAGTCATTGCTTTCTAAACATAGCGCTTTGAACGACTTTATGAATTGATATTTTTTCATTATTGATTGCTAGATAGAATTGATATAAAATTCTCCAAATGTTAGGCGCTCTTTGCGGAGGGGTTCGCCTCAAGCGAATTCCCCTTCGTAAAGAGTTCGCCTTGAACACGAGTGGGCGCCAGCCCGCGAGTGTTGTTTCACCCCCCCTATCTAACAGGGGGGTACAAAAACACGAAAAACAATCGAAAAGCTACGTACAAACACTGTTATACCAAGGAAATAAGCACTTATTGACAAGTGTAAACTAATTTAAAAAAGTTCACATTTTGTTTTCACTGGTTCTAACGAGTTTCAAATAGCGCATCAAACTGATATTTTTAGCTATTCAACTTTCAATTAGCCTCGTTGATTTTTAAATTACCGATTTTATGCTTCTATTGATGGCCCGTGAATTATATTACGATTTGAATTCATTTATTAGCTGATACTTAGTCGAACGGCCTTGCCCGACTTTTTGAATCTTATTCTCTGTTTGTAACTCAGCTAAAGCACGTTCTATCGTTCGCTGGCTAATATCCGGCAATAAGTTCTCCAGATTAGCTCTACTCAAAGGTTCAAAGGACTTTTCTAGTTCCTCTACTACCCTCTCTGCAGGTGTTAGCTCACGATTAATAATAATCTCGAAACGCTCTGAGAAGTTTTCATACGCTCGCAAAATGATTCCGACAAGATAGCGAACAAAAGGCGTATAGTCTTGCTCATTTTCCAACCATCCTACAGAACTTGCCTGTAACGCTTCATAATAGGTTTGCTTCGATTCTTCAATCAACATTTCAATACTGATGTACTTGCCGACTAAATAGCCTGACTTGTATAGCAATAACAGCGTCAACAAGCGCGACATCCGCCCATTCCCGTCACTGAATGGATGAATCGAGAGAAAGTCTAAAACAAAGCAAGGAATCAGCAGTAACGGATCAATCTCAGCCTTCTGAACGGCTTGATTGTATTGGTAGCACAACTCATCAATTAAATCAGGTGTCAAATAAGCAGGAGCTGGTACAAACCGAACTCGCTCCTTACCATCCAGATCTTTTTCCGTAATAACATTATCACCACTTTTGAACTTACCTTTGTAACTTTTAGCTGAGTAATTATAGAGGTTCTTGTGTAACGTTAAAATATCATTTGGCACTACGCGAATGTACTCGTAGCTATCATGAATCAGTTTCAAAACATCCCGATAACCGGCAATTTCTTCTTCGTCTCGATTACGAGGTTTGACCTTTTCTGCCACGATTTGCTTCAAGCGGCCATCTGTCGTCGCAATTCCTTCAATTTTGTTGGAAGCCTCTGTACTTTGAATCAAAGCCAAGTCCGTCAGTTTACTTAAAATTTCT
Organism: Candidatus Atopostipes pullistercoris; assembly: GCA_019116785.1. Taxonomy (GTDB): domain Bacteria; phylum Bacillota; class Bacilli; order Lactobacillales; family Carnobacteriaceae_A; genus Atopostipes; species Atopostipes pullistercoris. The sequence continues at coordinate 1,411 of DXAZ01000076.1, read as the reverse complement.
GGTTTGGTCGCAATATAGAGTTCTTGCTTTCCCTTATACTCATGAATCTTAGTCATCATATTCAACAAATCGTGACTAAGAGAGAGTTTTTTCAACTCACGATAATTAAATTCTTTCACCGCCATCCACCTCTTTTCTCCGCCATTTTATCTTATTTGGCGGAGAAAAACAAATAGTGGCGGAGAAAATTAGAAAATCTTCTTTTAAAGTATTTTCCATCTAAAAAGCAGTATATTTTGAAAAGCTCTGCGCCTCTTAGATGTTATATCAGTAAAAATTAGCAACAGGATTTACTCTACCGTTTACAATAATAAAGACATCTCCCCCCATCAATCAACCACTCTACTGGAGAAATCTATCTACTTATAGTCAATATAATCAATATCTATTTCATTGAAATTAATATCAAACTTCCAGCGAGCTTTTTCCGTCAAAAAAACGAGAAAACTATAACCGTATATTTATCTCTTTTGACTAGTACAAAAGAGATTAATCTTTCCTTTGGAATTGATGATATAATGAATTGAATTGATTTCAGGGGAGTTGAATTTTATGGAAAATCCAAAGTTCATTGACTTTTTTGTTCAAGAAGAAAATATTGTAACTGCCCAGGATAAAGAGATTACTGTTCTACATGTAAATATAGCCGATGATGAAGAAATTCTAAACCAATGGGCTGAGTATTTAAGAGACAATTATTGCTCGTTAGCTGACCTCGATATGCAGCGTGATGGTTTTGGCATCTCCCGAAAGGATTTTTTACTAAATATGAAATTTCCTGATCCTACAGACCGCCTTGGTCCTAGCACTATGTCTGGAGATTTTTCAGAGATATTAATAGCTAGCTATATTGAGTATGTTTTAAATTATGTTGTCCCGAAGGTGAGATACAAACAAAAATTTAATCGAAATACATCCACACAAGGTAGTGATTTAATTGGTTACAAACTTAATACTGTTGGGCAAACTAACAAAAAAGATGAAATGATTGTCATTGAGGTAAAAGCAAGAAATAGCGAATCTGCTCCTGATAATGTTTTACAAAATGCTGTTAATCATTCAGCCAAGGATCTTACACGAATTGGCGAATCTTTAAATGCCTCATACCAAATGTTAAATTATTATGGTAATAGTGACCAAGCTAATTTAGTAAAAAGATTTCAAAATTCCGTTGATCGTCCCTATAAAAGGATCTTTGCTGCTGCGGCTGTCTGTTCAGATAAAGCTTTTTCTAGAGATTTATTAAAAACAGTAGATATCTCCACACATCCAGATAAAGATGTTCAGTTGATAGCTGTACATTCTCCTAAATTTTTAGAATTTATCAAACAAATGTATGTGAGGGCTGCCAATGTTAATTGAAAGTAATTCAAAATATTATTTTATTAATAATAGTGGCGCAAAAAAAACT
>DXAZ01000075.1 GCA_019116785.1 Candidatus Atopostipes pullistercoris | reverse complement strand
TTTTCCGCTCACTTGTGAGGATAACGCGTCTACCCTCTCAAGTAGACCCTTTTTTTTCGCTCACTTGGGAGGATAACGCGTCTACCCTCTCGAGTTGACCCTGTTTTTCCGCCCACTTGTGAGGATAACGCATCTACCCTCTCGAGTTGACCCTTTTTTTCCGCTCACTTGGGAGGATAACGTGTCTACCCCTCGAGTTGACCCTTTTTTCGGCTCACTTGAGTAGACTCACCCATAATCTTTCAAAATTGCGCTGATTTCTATACTCACTTGAGTAGACTCACCCATAACCTTTCAAAATTGCACTGATTTCTATACTCACTTGGGTAGACTCTCTTAAATATTCTTCCTGAACTGTACCTACTTTAGTTGTGATCCAGCAATGTTCAACCTATTAAAAATTATACTTAAACTTTCCTATACGCAAAAAAATGTCGGCTAATCTTCATAAATTAACCGACATTCAAAGTATAAAAAACATTTTATCCTTTATTATTTATTTTTTCACTTTAGAACTAAAACACAAAATTTAAAATATGCTCCCAAAGCTCTCGATTAAAAATATCCATTGGGTCTGCACCATCACCAATAACACTATATCCTAGCATGGCTCCAACCCCAAAAGCTATTATAATTAACAAGACGATTAATAATACTCGTAAAAGATAAAATAATGTGCTTTTTAAAACATTGGTCCAATTCATTTTTAGCCTGCTTTCTAATTAAGGTGATTTTTAATTTCTTTGAAGTTTGTTGATATTTTCTAATAAAATGCCTGTTCCTAAAGCTACTGAATCTAGTGGGCTTTCTGCTTTAAATACTGGAACTTTCAATTCTTCCACTAATAATTGATCAATTCCATGTAACATTGCGCCACCACCTGTGGTAATCACGCCATGATCGATAATGTCTGCTGATAATTCAGGAGGTGTTTTTTCTAAAACATCTTTTGCAGCTAAGACAATTTCTTGCATAGATTCTCTTGTTGCTTCTAACGTTTCATTTGAAGTCATTGTCACGGTTTTTGGTAATCCTGAAACCATATCACGTCCACGAATATCTATTGAATCCGTTCGGTCTTTATCAAAAACTTCACCAATCTCAATTTTAATGTTTTCAGCAGTACGGTCTCCAATTAATAACCCATGTTTTCTTTTTACATATTCTTTAATGTCATAATCTAAAGAATCTCCAGCTTTTTTAATTGACATACTGGTTACAATTCCGCCCATAGAAAGAACCGCAACATCAGTTGTCCCTCCACCAATATCAATCACCATATTTCCACTTGGCTGGAAGATATCCATACCTGCACCAATAGCGGCGACTTTTGGTTCTTCTTCTAAATAAACATTTTTACCACCAGCTTTTTCAGCCACTTCAATGATTGCCTTTTGTTCAATGGCTGTAACGTTGGTTGGGGTACAAATAATAATATTTGGTTTTGATAAAAAACTTTTTACATTAATTTTATCAATAAAATAAGCCAGCATCGCTTCAGTAATATCAAAATCAGCGATTACTCCACCTTTTAATGGACGAATAGCTTTAATGTTTCCCGGAGTACGTCCCACCATTAAATAGGCTTCTTCACCAACAGCTAATACTTCATGAGTACGGGTATCTACTGCAACAACTGCCGGTTCATTAACAACAATTCCTTTACCTTTTATGTGAACAAGAACATTGGCTGTCCCTAAATCAATCCCTATATCTTTTGCCATGAATCTATTTCCTCCTGAGTCTTCACTTGGGTTCATCGTTTATATTGAATCTTTTAATATTATTAATACCGGATTTTATTCATCTTTTCTATTCTACTGGATAAATAAATAAAATACAATATTCAATCGCTAGAAACTATTCAAGTCAATATTATAACCATAAACATTTAATTAATCCAGTAAAAAAAGACCTTCAATATTTACAGAAGAAATAGAAAGTCTTTCATTATTCTTTATTCAATTAACTCATTTGCTTTAAACATTTTGTTTTTTAGCTACTTTTTCTTCACTATCTGATACACGTTCTATGTTTGCGCCTAGTGCAGCTAGTTTTTCATGCAATTTATAATAACCACGATCCAAATGATTAATAGCCGTCACACGCGTATGCCCTTCAGCAATTAACCCTGCTAGAATTAATGCAGCCGAAGCGCGTAAATCTGTAGAAGCTACTTCTGCTCCCTCAAGTGTATTGCCACCATTTATAATCGCTGATTGTCCATCAATAATGAAATGGGCATTCATTTTTCGCATTTGTTCTAAATGCATAAAACGATTTTCAAATACCGTTTCGTTAACGACACTTGTTCCTTTGGCTTTTAGTTGGGCAATCGTCATTTGAGCTTGCATATCGGTTGGATAACCAGGATAAGGTTGTGTCTTGATATCTGTTGGCTTTAGCTCTTTAGGTCCAATAACTCGAACACCTTTCTCCTCTTCAGTAATCGTCACACCCATTTCGCGCAATTTAGAAATTAGCGGACGATTATGTTCAGAAACGCAATCTTTAATGAGAATGTCACCTTCTGTAATAGCAGCAGCCATCATAAACGTACCACTTTCGATACGATCTGGAATAATTGAATGGTTTGTTCCCGTTAATTGAGAGACTCCTTCAATACGGATGGTTTCCGTTCCAGCTCCTACTACTTTTGCTCCCATTAAGTTTAAGTAATTGGCCAAGTCAACAATTTCAGGTTCGCGCGCTGCATTATCAATGATTGTTTCGCCTTCTGCAAGAGTTGCAGCCATCATAATATTTTGAGTAGCACCAACACTTGGAAAATCTAAGTAAATATCTGCTCCTTGTAATTGGTCAACAGTTGCTTCTAAGTATCCATTTCCTTGTTCAATTTTAGCGCCCATTGCTTCAAAACCTTTTAAATGTAAATCAATAGGTCTTGATCCAATTGAACAACCTCCTGGCATTGCTACATAAGCTCGTCCATTACGAGCTAGTAACGGTCCCATAACTACAATAGATGCACGCATCTTATTCATAAATTTAAAAGGGGTATCAGATTTCAAAGGCATGGTTGCATCCACGGTCATGGTCTTATTTTCTTCATCAAAATCAATTAAAATATTTAAGTATTGTAAAACTTCTTTCATAATATAAACATCAGATAGCAAAGGAATATTTGTAAATTTACTCGGTTTCCCCTCGCCTAAGATACTCGCTGCTAATATCGGCAAAGCTGCATTCTTAGCACCTTCTATATCAACTGTACCTGTTAGACGATTACCACCCTTTACAATAATCGAATCCATTATAAAAAACCTCCAGCATATTTTTAATCACCATAATGGTTCATCTTTTAATTCGTTGTTTGTTAAAAATCTTTTTCATTAAATCATTGCTTGTTACAAGTGTAGAAAACATCTTTCAACTAAGGCATGATTATTATGATTAATTTCAGTATACCAAAACTTTTCTCTCTTATTAAAGATGATGTCTTATAATTTGAGAAAAATAAAAATTACTGAAAAAAAGTTAATAAGTTCTGTGAATAATTCATAAAATCTAAGAAGAAATTACTCACTGTATACCCAATAGCCACAGCAAATAACACATAGAATATTCTCAATTGCTGGGGAGCATTCTTTTTAAACAAATGATCTGTTCGTAAACCCTGTAAAGCCCAGTAACTAAGTGCAATAAAAAACAAATGTGAAAATAATGTAATCAGTGACTGTATTTGAATAAAATTCATAGAGTATCCCTTCTTTTGAAATATGTTTTCTAAATCAATGAGGCTCCATCATAAAAATTAAAGTGTGCCGTAAAGTCTATCTCCAGCATCTCCTAAACCTGGAACAATATAAGCATCCTCATTTAATTTTTCATCTAGTGATGCAGTGTAAATTTGTACTTTGGGATGAGCTTTTTGCAAGGCTTTAACTCCTTCAGGTGCTGAGACAATAGAAATAAATTTAATGTTTTCTATTTTAGCTCCACGTTCTAATACAGAGTCAATTGCAGCTATAGCAGAACCTCCCGTAGCTAACATAGGATCCACAACATACATATGACGATCTTCCAAATTGTTTGGCATTTTCACAAAATATTCCACGGGTTGCATTGTTTCCTCATCACGATAAAGACCAACATGACCCACACGAGCCGCAGGAATTAAGTCTAAAATACCGTCTACCATACCAAGACCCGCTCTTAAGATAGGTACAACGACTACTTTTTTACCTGATAAAGTTTTCTGGGTTGTTTTCCCTATTGGCGTTTCAATTTCTACTTCTTCGAGAGGTAAATCTCTAGACACTTCATAAGCAAGTAAACGAGCGACTTCATTAACTAATTCTCGAAAGTCTTTTGTACCTGTATTTTTATCACGAAGAATTGTTAACTTGTGCTCAATTAAAGGGTGTTTTAAAACATGAAAGTTTTCCATTTTTTTAGCTCCTTTTTTATACTGCTTTTTTTCATCCTTACAATATTACTAAATATAATAACTAAAATCTACTATTTTAAAAAGATTATTATATGAATTTATTATTAGCGGCACTTTGCAAGCGATTCATATAGACCAAACCCATCTCTCCCTCAGAAAAAGCTTCGACTAATAAGACCGTTGCTTTTGAATGTTCCAACGTTCGTAAACCATTAAACAATCGCTGATTTGCAGTATTTACATCATTTTCTTTACAGAGAGAAAATGTTGCTTCTACTTGTGTTTTATATTTTTCAACTACTTCTTCACTCGCCAACAAACCTATTTTTTCTTCACACTTTGTCATTTCTTGAATAGCTTTTTCAAAACTAGAATTCACAATAAATACAGGAATCGTTGGTTCGTAGTGTTTTTCTTTGGTATGGATTGAATCCTTAGAATTCATAGATGGGGCCTCTTCTAGAAAATAAACTTTTCTATGAATAACTTTTTCAATGGCTTCTTTTGATATATTTCCCGGTCTTAATATAGTCGGTTCCATTGGATTGGAAAAATCTAAAACAGTTGATTCAACTCCAAAAGAAGTCTCTCCTCCGTCAATCACTGCCGCTATTTTTCCTTCTAAATCACTATAAACATGTTCAGCCAAAGTGGGACTTGGACGTCCAGAAGAATTCGCACTTGGAGTAGCTAACGGAACTTTACAAGCTTCAATAAGTTGAAGTGCGATAGGATTATCTGGCATCCGCAAGCCGACTGTTTTTTTACCGACTGTTACAGATGGAGCAAAAGCATGTGTGTTTTTCAGTAGAATGGTTAAAGGTCCTGGCCAAAATTTTTCGGCTAGCTTTTTCACTTCCGGCAAGACCCCTTTAGCATACTTTTCTAAATCATCCACATGACTTATTAAGACGCTAATCGGTCGATCAGCTGGTCTTCCCTTTGCTTCAAATATTTTCAAAACAGCCTCTTCGTTGGTTGCATCTGCACCTAAACCATAAACAGTATCGGTGGGAAAGGCAACAGTTTCTCCTTTTTGAATAAGTTGGGCTGCTTTTGTTAGTTCGTTTTCTGTTAATTTTAATGTCTTCATTATTCTTTCCCTTCTTCATCTCTTCCACTCAAGAGGCGTGATTCTGTGGATAGTTTTTATTTTATTCACAGTATAAAGGATCATTTTAAGCTCTTTCGTACAGTTATCCACAATTATCCACAGGGCTTATCCATATTATACACAAGAAATAGCGACGACACGATCTAAACCACTAAAATCTTGCCAGATATCAATGTTTGCCTTTGGAAAGACCTTTTTGAAAATATCAGCTACTTCTTTTCCTTGTTTATAGCCAATCTCTAAGAAAATAGACCCTTTTGGATTAATATATTTAGAAATTGAACAAGCAAGTTCTTGATAAACTGCCAGTCCATCCTCTTTCGCAAATAAGGCAATTTCCGGCTCATAATCAATCACAGATTGATCCATTACATTCAGCTCTTTTTTACTAATATAAGGAGGGTTACTTAAGATCACATCAAATGTTTTTCCTTTTACGGGTTCAAACAAATTTCCTTGTTGAAAATCCACGTCAGCCTTTAAAGCATTGGCATTTTCACAAGCAACTTTTAAAGCAGCTTCACTAATATCCGTGGCTACTACTACATCTGATGGACGTTCAAGTTTTACAGTAATAGCTAAAACCCCCGTCCCCGTCCCAATGTCCAAAACATTTAAAGACGAAGCAGGTAACTGTCTCAACACTTTATCTAACCATTCTTCTGTTTCTGGTCTCGGAATGAGTGTATCTGGAGTGACCTTAAATTTGCGATCAAAAAACCAATCATGACCGATAATTTGTTGCATCGGTTGTCCTTTAATTAATTGTTCAAAGTCTTTTTCAAACTGTTTTTGTTGTGGAGCTGGCATTTTTTCTCGATCATGTTTGATTAAATCCGTTTTTGTCCAATTTAGTCGCTCACGCAATAACCATTCGGCCGCAAAACCGGACTGTCCTTTTTTTTCTAAAAAAGAAGAAGCCCGTTGTAGGACTTCACGATAGGTAATAGCTGAATGTTCTTCTTTTGCCATTTTACAATTGCTCCAATTTTTGTGCTTGATCTTGTAAACGTAAGGCTTCAATTATTTCATCCAATTCGCCATTTAATACTTGCTCTAGTTTATGAACCGTTAAATTGATTCGGTGATCAGTCACTCGCCCTTGAGGAAAATTATATGTTCTAATTCTCTCTGAACGATCCCCCGTACCGATAGTGGATTTTCTTTCTGCATCTACTTCTGCTTGAGCTTGTTGTTCATAAAACTCAAAGACACGTGAACGCAATACTTTCATCGCTTTTTCCCGGTTTTTAAGTTGGGAACGTTCATCTTGCATCGCAACAACGATTCCTGTTGGTTCATGCGTTAATCGAACCGCAGAATCCGTCATGTTTACGTGTTGTCCACCAGCTCCACTTGCACGATAAATATCCACTCGAATATCATTTTGATTAATATCGATTTCCACATCTTCTACTTCCGGCATGACTAATACGGTAGATGTCGATGTATGGACGCGTCCTTGTGATTCAGTTTCTGGCACACGTTGCACACGGTGAGCCCCACTTTCGTATTTTAGCTTTCCATAGACTTCTTTTCCGCTAATAGATAAAATGATTTCTTTATAGCCGCCAATCCCAGTAGAATGAGATTCGAGGACTTCTGTTTGCCAGCCTTGTTTGTCCGCATACTTTTGGTACATATGGAAAAGATCACCCGCAAATAATTGGGCTTCATCTCCACCTGCTGCTCCACGGATTTCCATAATGATATTTTTCCCATCATTTTCATCTTTAGGAATTAATAAGATGCGCAACTCTTCTTCAATCTTTTCCTTTTTTTCAAGTAATTCTTCTTTTTCAAGCTCGGCCAATTCTGTCAATTCTTCATCAGAAGAGTCAGCTAATACTTCCTCGGTCCCTTCTAAATCGGCAATCACCTGTTTATATTCTCGAAAAACTTGAACCGTTTCTCGTAGTTCTCCTTCTTCTTTACTAAGCTCAGTTAATTTATTGGAATCTTTTGTAATCTCTGGGTCACTAAGCATAGCATTGATTTCATCATAACGAACTTCTAAATTTTCTAACTGATCAAAAATATCCATATTTTACTCGCTTCCTTCTTCGATAACTGGATTAAAATAATGGTGACGACAAACTGGGAAATAACTTTCATTTCCACCAATTTGAATTTGGGTTCCTTCATAAACCGGTTTACCATCACTCATTCGTAAATTCATCGTTGCTTTTTTGGCACAGTACCAACAAATGGTTTTAATTTCCTCTATTTTCTCAGCATATAATAATAAATATTTAGACCCTTCAAACAAATTATTCATAAAGTCATTTTTTAGACCAAAAGCCATGACAGGAATATTTAGTTCATCAACAATACGAGTCAGTTGTAAGACATTATCTTTCGATAAAAATTGGGCCTCATCAATTAATACACACCAGATTTTTTCATCTTCTGCTTTTATTTTTTCAAAAATATCTGTATCTTCTAAAATAGGAATCGCTTCTCGACGCATCCCCGTTCGGCTTGAAATGACACCTACTCCATCTCGGTCGTCTACACCACTTGTAAAAATTCTTATTGCTTTATTTTGTTCTTCATAATTATGAGCAACTTTTAATACTTCAATAGATTTCCCACTATTCATTACTCCATATCTAAAATATAATTGTGCCATTCCATTCAACCTCTCAGATCTTTCATGAATCTTTTACTTTATATATCCTTAAAAATTATAACGAATGAAAACAAAAAGCACAAGGTTATCGTCACGAGCTTACCATATTTTATAAGTGGATTATGTTTGTAAAATAACCTTTATCATTCATATGAATTTATAAATCCTTATTCATTTTTTACATTTATCTGTGATACACTGTAAGCATAAATAGTAAAAACACGAATGGAGTGTAGTCATGGAACCATTATTTTTAAAAGGTGTTTTGCAAGAGAAAATATGGGGAGGAACCAAACTTAAAGACAACTATGGTTATGAAATCCCAAGTGATAAAACAGGAGAATTATGGGCGATTAGTGCTCATCCTAATGGAGTAGCCACCGTTTTAAATGGAGAGTTTAAAGGTCAAGCTCTTGATCAATTATGGCAAAACCATCGAGAATTATTTGGAAACCAAAAAGGAGAGGTATTCCCTCTTTTAACAAAAATTATTGATGCGCAAGATGACCTTTCCGTACAAGTGCATCCCGATGATGCCTATGGATTAGCTCATGAGGGAGAATTAGGTAAAACAGAATGTTGGTATGTGCTATCCGCAGATCCCGGTTCAAAAATAATTTATGGACATACTGCCGAAACAAAAGAAGAACTTCGCAAGCTCATTGAAACGGGGCAATGGGATCAATTACTAAAAGAAGTAGAAGTTAAAGCTGGAGACTTCTACTATGTTCCAAGCGGTACTATCCATGCCTTAGGAAGTGGGGTTATGGTTCTTGAAACGCAACAATCTAGTGATACAACTTATCGT
>DXAZ01000074.1 GCA_019116785.1 Candidatus Atopostipes pullistercoris | reverse complement strand
CATAAATCAAACCCCTCAAACGTATGTTCTAATAATATTATAATGGATATTTTAAGAATTAGTTATGCAAATTCTGTGTGAAATATCAACACTTTTCTAAAACACAGCGTATCTTTAATAGTTAAAAATTTTCTAGTAAAATATGAGTGAGACATTCAATCCATCCTTTCTATTGTTTTCTTGGTCGATAACATTGTAACAGGATAGAAATGAGATGTCTCTTTTTTTATGCCATGAAAAAAGCGTTGCTTCATCAGCAACACCAAATATTATAGAACCTTTATTTTCTTAGGTTATCAGACTGTTTAACTTTAGATTTGTCTCATCTGTAATAAATGAATAGATTAAACATGAGCATACTAAACTCAAAGGAGTGTGAGATTAGTGATTACAACTGTAACGTTAAATCCCGCATTAGATAAATTAATGCAAATTGATCGTATTGAGATTGGTGAAACCAATCGTGCTGAAATTTTAAGTACATCTGCTGCTGGAAAAGGAATCGATGTTGCTAAAGTTTTAAGAGATTTTAACCATGAAGTAAATGCAACTGGTTTTTTAGGAGGAATCGTAGCTCCAATTTTTAGACAATGTTTTGAAGAAGAGAAGATTCATGATCATTTTATCTCTATTGCCGGAACAACTCGAACAAATATTCAACTATTCGATACAAAAGGAAAGCGAACTGAATTACTTGAAAAAGGTCCTAAAGTTGATGCCTCTGAATTTAATCAATTATTACAAAAGGTAGAAAAACTAGCAAAGCAAAGTACGGTTGTCGCGATTTGTGGGAGTGCTCCTCAAGGGATTGATGAATCTTATTTTAAAAAGCTTATTCAAGTAGCGAAAGCAAATTGTGATCAAGTCATTGTGGATACATCAGGACCTTTACTAAAAGTAGCCATACAAGAAAAAGCAAAATTGATTAAACCAAATAAAGATGAAATGCTTGAGCTAATGAATCAAAAAAACGCAACAGATGAACAAATGATTGAATATGCTCAAAATATTTGTAAACAAGGCATCACTTATGTTTTAGTTTCACTTGGTAAAGAAGGTGCGATGCTTGTTTCTGAGCATGGGGTTTGGAAAGGTAAAGCACCAGAAGTAGAAGTGAAAAGTACACTTGGTTGTGGGGATACAGTTGTCGCCTCAATGTGTCTTTCGTTGACAGAAGGGGACGATCCATCGACAATGCTTCAAAAAGCAATTGCCTTATCAAGTGCAAATGCAATGACGTTTGAGACAGCCCATGTGATCCAACAAGATTACCAGTCGTTATTACCTCGCTGTCAGGTGGAAAAAATTAAATAAAAGAAATGAATCACCTGTAACGTAGGTTATGTTAGAGGTGATTTTTTTATGGTCGATGTGAGTGGACGAGAATGGACGGAAGAGGAGTACCTAAAAAGGATAAAAGAAGGGGTTGTTCAGGAAAAAGATGTTGTAAGAGTTATAGGAGTAAATAATAAAAGATGCGAGCGTTGTTTAAATGAATCACATGAATGGTTCGGAACCTTTTTATATCACGAGAAAACCATTACTTACTGCCGCCAATGCTTAGACTTTAAGATGGTAGACAGTGAGCATTATCTTTATCGTTCATTAATTAAGCCCACTATTTCTAAAAATGCACATGTATTAAACGCAGACTTTAAATTATCTTTACTTCAGCAAAAAGCCTCTAATTTTTCAAAGTCAATTTTAAATAAGAATGAAGTTGGCTTGATCTGGGCGGTTACTGGAGCAGGAAAAACGGAAATGATGTTTGAAACGATATCTCTTGCATTAAAGCAACAAAAACGAGTGTGTTGGGCGATTCCAAGAACAGATGTTGTGATTGAGTTAGTTCCCCGTCTTAAAAAAGCTTTTCCACACGCCAAAGTGATTGGTCTTCATGGACATTCCGATGAGAAAAATGATTATGGAGATATTGTCATTAGTACCACTCACCAATTAATTAGGTTTTATCAAGCCTTTGATTTGTTAATTATTGATGAAGTGGATGCCTTTCCTTATACGTTTGATGAGATGTTACCAAGATTAGCGAAAAAAGCTTGTAAGCCAACCTGTGCGACTATTTATTTATCTGCAACCCCTTCAAAAGCTGATCAAGTAGCGATTAAAAAGGGGGCGCTTAAATGTTGTTTGATTCCTGCTAGATATCATTTGTATGCGCTCGATATTCCTAAGTTTCAATGGGCTGGAAATCTTGAGCGAGCTTTGAAAAAAGGATTACTTCCGCATGTCGTTTTAAAATGGATAAGGAACAAGATTATGACGCAACGACGAGCCCTTTTATTTGTTCCAACGATTGAAGCGGGGCATCTTCTTCAACAAGCATTGAAGAAATTGATGAGGTTAGAAGTTGATTTTGTCTATTCAAGTGATAGTGACAGACTCGAGAAGGTGAAGAAATTTAAAGAAGGAATGGGGCAATTTCTTATTACGACAATGATTTTAGAGCGTGGAGTGACGATAGCTAATATTGATGTAGCAATTTTTTGTGCTGAACATGAGGTATATGAAGAAAGTGCTCTTGTACAAATTAGTGGAAGAGTGGGGAGAAACCCAAGCTATCCCCATGGAGAGATTGTGTTGTTTCATTATGGAGTGACTCAGGCAATGGATAGCGCACGCGAACAAATTAAGCGAATGAATCAAATGGCTCAACAACAAAAGTTGTTAAAGGAGGAGTGATGAGATGAACTGTTTAGTCTGTCATCAAGAGATCACTATCCAAAGATTTCATGATTTTTTATCGATAACGCCTTTAAAACTTTGTTGTCGCTGTGAGTCAAATTTTATTTTTAAAAAAGACGCCGTTTTATTTGAGAATAACGAATGGCTTCAAGGTGTCATCACTCGCTTAGAAAAAGGAGATGTAATCTTAATTGATTTGTTTTTTCCAGCTCTTGAAAGGAGGATTAAGAAGCAACTGAAAAAAGGAAACCAAGTGACCATTCTAGAGATTGATAGTCAGGCACCTTATCCTTGGTTTTTCATTTTAATCGAGCAAGTGAAACAAAGACTTCCGTTGCCAGTAGACATATTAATCGTTTCAAAGGAATTATCTAACGATCAAACGATAAGATTATACTAAGCGTATCCATTAAATTTTTATAATCGTTTTCTAGGTATAAATAGGTGGATGACTAACTAAACTTAAATAAGAAATATTAATACAATAAAGAAATTTTCAATTAGATTTTTAAGAAAAAAGTTACGTTCGACAAAAATCGGAAAACGCTTTCTATTACTTCGGATTTGTATTATAATAAAAGTACATCAGATAGATAGGAGTGATTCTAATGAGAATTCAAATTAGGGGAGCTAATCGTTTTGTAGTCACAGATGCAATTAAAAACTACATTGAAGAAAAGGTAGGCAGTCTGCAGCGATTCTTGCCGACTAATCAAGATTTAGAGGCTCGCGTCTACATTAAGATTTATGATGTCATTCAAAAAGTGGAAGTTACTATTCCAGGAAATCAGTTTATTCTTCGTGCCGAGGAAGAAAGTGATAATTTATATGCAGCGATTGATTTAGTGGTAGATAAATTAGAACGTCAAATTCGTCGTCATAAAACAAAAGCAAATAAGAAGATCCGTGAACGCGAAGGAATTAGTAATTATTTTATCAATATGGATGATACACCAGAAGTTTATAATAAACATGATGAGATTCCTTATAAGATAAAAAATGTTCATTTAAAACCGATGGATGTTGAAGAGGCTATTATGCAATTAGAGTTATTGGGTCATGATTTTTACGTTTATCGAGATATGGAAGTCGATACTGTTTGTGTCGTATATCGTCGTAAAGATGGAAAATATGCCGTTATTGAAACTAATCACTAATAAAGACATAAAAAAGACTATCTTAGATAGTCTTTTTGTTCCATCTGAAGTTTTTTAAAAGCTGTCTTAACTAAGAGACAGCTTTTTATATGAGTAAAGTCGCCATTTAAGATTCGAAATTCTATTATAAAAACTAAGTATTTAATCAAGTCTTGAGATCAAATTTATGCCGTAGGAGTAAAGTGAAAAAGAATATAGGTAAAAATTAGGTCACATTGTGTCCAAGTGGGGATTTTTTATGTACATGTTTACTTAAAAGTGGTAACATTATGTTAATAAAAAGAGTATTAGCTAACTAGGGTTAGTTAAAGATAGACAAGGAGCGATGATGATGATTGCAGCTATTAAGAAAATGTTAGATCCAAGTGTGAAAGTACTAAAGCGCGCCGATAAATTAGCCGATGAAGTAATTGCTTTAGAACCACATATGCAACAACTAACAGATGAGCAACTTCAAAATAAAACATTAGAGTTTAAAGAGAGAATTGAAAAAGGGGAAACATTAGATGACTTATTAGTTGAAGCATTTGCTGTTGTTCGCGAAGCATCAACTCGTGTACTAGGAATGAAACCATATAAAGTACAGATTATTGGGGGAATTGCTTTACACGGTGGGAATATTGCTGAGATGAGAACTGGTGAAGGTAAGACATTAACTTCTACCATGCCTGCTTACTTAAATGCGTTAGAAGGTAAAGGAGTTCATATCATTACCGTCAATGAATACTTAGCTAGTCGTGATGCGCGTGAGATGGGAGAACTATATCGTTGGCTTGGGTTAACGGTTGGATTAAACTTAGCAGGAATGCCATCTGAAGAGAAAAAGAAACAATATGCTTGCGACATTACGTACTCAACAAATAATGAATTAGGGTTTGATTATTTACGAGATCACATGGTTTTATATGCAAAACAAATGGTACAACGTAAATTAAACTATGCGATTGTTGATGAAGTTGATTCTATTTTAATTGATGAGGCACGT
>DXAZ01000008.1 GCA_019116785.1 Candidatus Atopostipes pullistercoris | reverse complement strand
TTAAAAGAAATCTTCTTTTAATTTTTTTCGTTTCACACAAAGTATGTTAAACTATTTAAAATATAAATTCCAAGCGTAGGAGTATGAAAGATGGAAAATAAAATAAGTGAAAAATTCATTTTAAAACACATTGAAAACTTGGTAAAAAACGAGCCGAATTGGATAGCCAACTTAAGTAATGCATCCGCTCTTTTAAAGGATACACTCGACCAGATTAATTGGGTAGGATTTTATTTATGGGATGAAGAAACTGAAGAATTAGTTCTTGGACCCTTTCAAGGGCGTGTAGCTTGTATTCGGATAGCCTCCGGAAAAGGTGTCTGTGGTACAGCCTTTGAGCAAAGAAAAACGTTAGTCGTTCCTGACGTCAATGAGTTTCCCGGTCATATCTTCTGTGATACAGCCAGTCAATCTGAAATTGTCGTTCCTTTGATTAAAGACGGGAAAGCGATCGGTGTGTTGGATGTAGATGCTCCAATCAAAAATCGATTTGGTACTGAAGAAAAGGAGTTATTAGAAAGCTTCGTAGAAGTCTTTTTAAAATATGCAAGATAACCGTTTCAATAAATACCTATCTTCGCAAAGTAATGTCCCCATGCAAATCTTTCAAGAAAAAAAGACTGAGAAAATTCTCAGTCTTTTTTTATATAATCTATTTGAATTAACGGTTATAGTACTCAACAATGTAAGCTTCTTGAATTTCAGCAGGCATTTCTTCACGTTCTGGTAAACGAGTTAATTTACCTTCTAATTTATCTTCGTCAAATTCCAAATAATCTGGACGACCATATAATGATTCCACAGATTCTTGAATCACTGTTAAGTTTCTTGATTTTTCACGAACACCAATAACTTCTCCAACTTTAACAGTATATGATGGAATATTTACACGTTTACCATCTACTGTGATATGACCATGGTTTACTAGTTGACGAGCTTGTGCACGTGTAGTTGCATAACCTAATCGGTATACCACGTTATCTAAACGTTGTTCCAATAAAATCATGAAGTTTGTACCATGTTCTCCTTCACGAATTTTACCTGCTTGTTGGAATAAGTTGAAGAATTGACGTTCATTCATTCCATATAAATAACGTAATTTTTGTTTTTCTTTTAATTGTAATCCATATTCTGATAAGTTTTCACGACTTGTAGGTCCATGTTGACCTGGTGCGTAAGGACGACGTTGTAATTCTTTTCCTGTTCCAGATAAAGAAATACCTAAACGACGTGATTTCTTCCAAGTAGATCCTGTATATCTTGACATTTTATTTCCTCCATTATTTTGAAAGTGGAGTAAAATAACGAAACGAATAGAAGTTCAATAATCCGTGCATTTTCTTTTAATTTTCACCAAATTGCAGCCGCTGGTTACTCATTCACCAAAATGGTAAGAAAATGTTGACGTGGTTATCACTTCTTGCTGCATTATTTTACACAACGACTATTGTATCGCACCCATAAATGAAAGTCAAAGTTTTTATTAGATTAACAAGACAAAATAAAAAGAATTCTACTAGATTCACTAATAGAATTCCTTCATATAATAGAAATGATTTTAGCTTCATTAAGGAAGACCGTTACCTGCTGCTATATAGAGAGCATACCAATCTTTTCGAGACAGTTGAATATCAGAAGCTTTTGCAATTTGTTCGATACGATTTAGATTCATACTTCCAATAATTACTTGCATATTTGCAGGGTGACGTAGAATCCATGCAGAACTAATCCCGGTTGGTGTTGTCTCATATTTATCTGCTAACTCTTTTAAAAGTATATTTAATTCTGGATAAAGATCATTATCAATAAATACGCCGGTATCATTTGGTCCTTGATAAGGCGACCAAGCTTGTATGGTCATTTTATGGATTCGAGAATATTCTAAAATCCCCCCATCATGATCGATACTGGCCTCTTCTTTCCGATTAGCATGAATCCCTTGATCAACCATTCCGGTATGGAGCAGACCAAATTGTAATTGATTCGCTTGTAAAGGTTGATGGACTGCTGTTTTTAATAGTTCAACATGACCTGGAGTGAAGTTGCTGACTCCAAAGTGACGAACTTTTCCTTCTTTTTCAAGCTTATGAAAGGCTTCAGCAACCTCTTCAGGTTCCATTAAGGTATCCGGACGGTGCAACAGCAAAGAGTCTAAATAATCCACCTTCAAGCGGTGCAAACTTCCTTCAACCGCTTGTACAATATGCTCTTTAGAGAAATTATACATTTCACCAGGAACAATCCCACATTTTGATTGAATAAAAATATTTTCTCTTTTGACTGCACTCTTTTCTAGGGCATCCGCAAATATCGTTTCACATTCCCCGCGTCCATAAATATCTGCATGGTCAAAAAAATCAATTTGGTTTTCATAAGCTGTGTTAAGAACTTCAACTGGGTTATGGGCTGTTTGAATACGCATAAGTCCTAGCCCTACTGCAGCAACTTCTTCATTACTTGTACCAAAACGTACTTTTTTCATAATAAACCTACTCTCATATTTGTAATCGTTTTATTTTTATTATACTTCATATTTATTTTTTCGCAAAAAACAACCGCATTCTATAAAAAATAAAATACGGCTGTTATAAATATTATTTGTTATTTATTTTTTCTTTTAAAGTCTTCAATCATTTCATTCACTTCGCGAGATAATTTTTGCATCATTTCATGTCCAGATTCTTTGCTTTTTCCGATACTTTCTTGAACATGACCTTTTAATTTTTGAAGTTGATCATCGGTCAAGTCACCAGAAGCTTGATTAATTTTTCCTTTTATTTCGTCAATATTTGCCATTATAATCTCCTCCATAAATTGTTAAGATTCTTTACAGTTAAAGTATATAAGAACGAAAAACTTCTCGCAATGAATATCCCTTGAATCTTTTAAGAATAAAATGATTAAGGATAAAAGAGAACGAAATGAGTTTTTCAAACATAGAAATAAAAAAAATTACTTTTTTTGATCCTACTATTTCAATCTGATCGATATTTTGTGTTAAAATATATGCAAGCGAGACGAAAATCGCAGTCTTCAGCATATTTGTATACTGAAGAAAATTTATAAAATTACATAGGAGGTATTCCTATTAATTTAAATAGTCACACAGGAGGAAAATTATTATGATAATTGGCGTACCTAAAGAAATTAAACCAAACGAAAACCGAGTAGCAGCTACTCCAGCGGATATTGGTGATTTAATCCATGCCGGACATGAAGTACTCGTTGAAAAAAATGCTGGACTAGGTTCAGGTTTCACGGATGATGAATATAAAGCAGTTGGTGCTCAAATTTTAGAGGATCCAGCTGAAGTTTGGAAAGCTAAAATGGTTGTGAAAGTAAAAGAACCTCTGGAAGAAGAATATAAATATTTCTATGATGGTTTAATTCTCTTCACTTATTTACACTTAGCCAACGACAAAAAATTAACAGATGCACTGGTAGAAAATAATGTATCTGCACTTGGTTATGAAACAATCTCAGTAAACGGAACTTTACCATTATTAAAACCAATGAGTGAGGTAGCTGGTCGTTACGCTGTTCAAGCAGGTGCTCAATTCTTACAACATCGTTATGGAGGCTCAGGCGTTTTACTTGGAGGAATTCCAGGTGTTGAACGTGGAAAAGTTGTCATTATCGGTGGTGGAGTTGTTGGTGTGAATGCTGCTAAAATGGCTTTAGGTTTAGGTGCTCGAGTTACTATATTAGATGTTGATCAAGAACAATTAGGTAGAATTGATGATATCTTTGGTCAACAAATTGATACCTTAATGTCTAACTCATATAATATTGGCCAAGCTGTAAAAGATGCAGACGTTGTAATCGGTTCTGTTTTAATTGCTGGTGCCAAAGCTCCTATCTTAGTTACTGAAGAAATGATTAAATCTATGCGTCCAGGTTCTGTTGTAGTCGACGTTGCTGTTGACCAAGGTGGAAACTTTGAAACTACTGAACACGCAACTACACACGATGACCCAATCTACACAAGACACGATGTTATTCATTATGCAGTTGCAAACATTCCTGGTGCTGTACCACGTACCGCAACAATTGGTCTTACAAACGTTACAATGCGTTATATTTCAGAAGTCGCAAATAAAGGATTAGAAAAAGCTTTCTTAGGAAATCGTTCTATTATGCGTGGAGTCAACGTTTATAAAGGCTTAGTAACAAATCAAGGTGTTGCACAAGCACTAGACTATAAATACACAAATATGTACGACTTAATTCGTGGTTAATTAAATTTCGTCAGTCAAATCAAAAAACCCTGCTTTTAGAAAAATTCTAAAGGCAGGGTTTTTTACTTTTAAATTTTATTCGTATTCTTTTTTTCTAATTCCTTAATTAAAGCCATGACCAGTTCAGCCGATCGTTGTCCAGCTAATACAACAAATTCATCAAAATCCACAGTGGCTTGTTCATCAGCTGCATCAGAAACTGCCCGAATAACAGCATAAGGAATCTCAAACTGATGGCAGGTCTGGGCGACTGCAGTTCCTTCCATTTCTGTTACGAATGCCTTTGGGAAATAGTGTTTAAATTTTGTTAATTCTTCTTGACTAGAAATGAAAGAATCTCCTGATAAAATTAATCCACTTTGAAAAGACCAATTCTTTGAAGCGGCTACTTTTTCAATTATTTCTCGAAGAGAATCATCCGTTTGGTAGTGTGGAGGCATTTTGGGAATTTGTCCAAACGTGTAACCAAATCCACGATTGTCTGCATCATTATAGGTGAGTTCTTTTGCAATGACTAAGTCCCCTATCGATAATGCTTCATCTATCCCCCCAGCTGATCCAGTATTGATGACGATATCTACATTAAATGTTTGAATCAATAATGTCGTTGCTATGCTGGCATTTACTTTTCCAATTCCTGATTGAACGATGGTTACGGGGGTATTATGAATTTTCCCGTCATAAAAAGTTTGTTGGGCTATTTTTTTTATCGTTCCTTCTGAAATTTCTTCAGTTAAACGTTTGATTTCTTCTTCCATAGCCACTAAAATTCCAATTTTCAATTGCTCACTCCTTGTATTATAAGCTTAATAAAATAAGATAACGATCCAAGTAATAATGAGTAATAAAAGAACAATCGCAATCAAGGCGGTTAAAATACGCTCCGTTCTACGGTAACGTCCCATAACTTCTGTTCGTTTACGCTTTGTTTTGCCTTGACGATTCAGTTTGAATTCTTCTACTCGATCTTTAATACTCCTTTTGACATTTTCTTTTCGTTCCATTCGCTTTTGTTCACGTTCATATTTTTTTCTTTCCGTTCTTGACATCTCTTTATCCTCTACCTTTATTCAAACTCTTTAAGATTAGTCATTCGTTTCTTGAGTTTCTTTATTTCGTTTCATTTGCCAGTAAAATAAGGCAAAAACGGTTTTAGCATCGCAAAGTTCTGCTCTTGAATAAGCATCCATCGCTTCATCAAAATCTAAAGCAACAACTTCAATAAATTCATCTTCATCTTGTTTGCGCGCTTTTTGTACTTCTTGGATTCCTTGGGCTTCATAAATTTCTAAAAATTCATCGGTATAGCCAGGTGTACTATAAAAAGAGGTAACAAAACGCCAATCATTTGCACGTAATCCTGTTTCTTCTTCAAATTCTCTTTTTGCCGTTGTCATTCCATCACGATCTGTTTCATCGCGTAAACCAGCGGGCAACTCTAAGGTTGTTTTTCCAATAGACACTCGATATTGGCGAACTAAAATCATCTTTTGGTCATCTGTAAATGCAATCACTGCTGCCGCACCATTATGCAAAACAACTTCACGTTTAGCTTCTCTTCCGTCTGGTAAGATAACATCTACTAACTGATAGGTGGTTATATTGCCTTCATGAATTGTTTCTCTTTTTACAATTTCCTCTTCAAATTTCATTTTATCCGCCCTTTCCTATTTTATTTATTATAACATTTATTTATGGAAGTAGCGGATAAAAAAATAAAATCGTGCTAAAGTCTGAGCAACCTTGTTAATATTTATGGTAGAATTAAAATGAAAATAAAGAAAGGATGTCGCATAATATGAATAAGAAAACATCCAACAATCTAGTTATGTTGTTATTAGCATTATTTACGGTTGTGTTTGTTGTCTTTTTGTTAGAGGCTTTTAATGTAAATCGTACACCTTCTATTATCATTGGAATTTTTGTAGGTTTTGGTTTATATTCTAAGTATATGAGGGAACAAAAGCCAGAGAAAAAAAACAAGAAAAATCTACAACCCGTTTCAAAAGAAAGAGAACAGTTTTACTTATCAAAAGGGCTTTCTGAAGAAGATATTACTTTTTTTAGAGAAACCATGAACAACGCAAAAGAGCAAATTCTTCAAATTGAAGAAAATATCAACCAAGCAGGAAAATTAAAGGCGATAGCTAATCGAAATAATACGTTGAATTTGATTAAAGTATTATTTAAGGATATAGTCAATGAACCGGACCGATTACATGAAGTGGATCAATTTCTATATGTTCACTTACCAAGTTTGGCTGAATTAACAAGCAAGTATGTACAAATTAATCAGCATCAAGCTAAAAGTAAACAAACTTTTGATGTTTTAGAAAAATCAGCACAAACAATTGATGAAATGTGTCAACAAATTTCAGAAGACTATGTAAGTTTCCGTTCTACTGACATTAGCGATCTAGCTAACGAAGTTGAATTAGCTAATCGTCGCATCCATCGTGAAGGTTCTAATATAGAAGATGATGAAATCTAATAACTTAGGAAAGGATAATGGTATATGCCCAAAAAAGAGCGTAATGAAGAGGAATTAAATAAAGAAAACATTGAGACCTCACAGACAAAGACAGATTCTATGGCTTCAATTGACGATTTATTAGAGAATCCATTTGATACCCCTCAGTCAATGCCTGAATTAGAAATCCAAAAACAAGAAGCTGCAGGAGAAAAAAGTCCAGCTGGAAAAACCTATGAACATTTACCGGCCGAGCAACAAGAACAAGCTCGTAAATTAGCGGAGCAAATTGATATTACAGATACAGACTCTGTATTAAACTATGGATCGGCTGCGCAACAAAAAATTGGCGATTTTTCTAATAACGTTTTGAATCATGTTCAAAACCAAGAAACTGGAGCTATTGGAAATTCTATCAATGACTTAATGTTTCAATTAGAAGAATCAAATCCTGATGAATTGGTTCAGCAAAATCAAAACTTTATACAAAAAATGTTTAAACGTGCCAAACGTTCAATTTATGAAACAACCGCCAAATATCAAAAGATTGGTGCGCAAGTTGATAAGATTGCTTTACAATTAGATAAACAAAAAACGATGTTACTTGAAGACAACAAAATGTTAACGCAACTTTATGAACAAAACTTAGATTACTATAAAGCATTAAATATTTATATTGCAGCTGGAGAATTACGTATTGAAGAGCTTGAAAATGAAATTATACCTAATGCTTTAAAAGAGGCAGAAGAAACCCCAGATCAAATGCTGGTTCAAAAAGTAAATGATTTAAACCAATACTTGAATCGATTGGATAAACGAGTTCATGATTTACGCGTAACGCGTCAAATCACATTACAACAAGCTCCACAAATTCGTTTAATTCAAAATACGAACCAAGCTTTAGCTGAACGCATTCAAACTTCTATTAATACGGCGATTCCATTATGGAAAAACCAAATTGTTATTTCTCTTACACTCTTGCGTAAGCAAGATGCAGTCGCTGCTCAGCGTCGCGTTTCTGACGCAACCAATGAGATGTTACAGAAAAACTCAGAAATGCTCAAACAATCCTCTTTGGATACTGCTAGAGAAACAGAACGCGCTGTTGTAGATATTGAAACACTACAAAAAACGCAAACTGACTTAATTGATACCCTTCAAGAAACATTAACTATTCAACAAGAAGGTTCACAAAAACGTCGTGAAGCGGAACAACAGCTAGTTGTCATGGAAGATCAATTACGTGATCAACTGTTAGAAGTGACCCAGCAGGCACAACCCAAAAATGAGCATAATGACTTTTAATTCCTAAGCTTTAAAAATAATTTTTAAATCACTTCCTAAATGACAAAGAAAAATGTTGTTTAGGGAGTTTTTTTGTAGAAATGAGTGCTAGAAATTCGCTGGGCCCGTTTCTTCTTTTTACATTTTATATTGAATACGAAAAAAGGTCTTACCTCTTTAGATAAGACCTTTTCCAAGCAATGGCTTCATTTTTACTTTATTTATTCGGCTTCTTCTAGTAATTCTGGATAATGTTCTTTGACAATTTCATGACAGCGGTGGCAAAGAACCCCTTTACCTTCTACTTCAATTAATTCTTCTGTCGTAATACGGCAACGGTCACAAACTCCACCAGGCATATGTTCTACCTTAATGGCCATTGTGTCAAATTCAAGAATTGAATCCTCATCTTCCGGTTTATCGGCTAAAGGTAAAATATTCAATTCTGAAGCCACTAAAATTTGACGTAAATCAGCGTTTAAAGAATCAAATAATTCTTTGACTCCTTCTGTTACATAAAGGGTTAATTTAGCTTCAAAGTCTTTACCAATCACCTTATTTTCACGGGCTACTTCATTTGCTTTCAAAATGTTATCTCGTAAGTCCATAAATTGCGTCCAACGTTCCAAAACTTCTTGGCGATTTTCGTATTTTTCTACTACAGGCATTTCACTAAGTTGAGCATACTCTTCTTCTTCATTTAAGAAAGCCCATAATTCTTCAGCTGTGTGTGGAATAATTGGTGTTAAAACTTTCGTTAATTTCACTAATGTTTCATAAAACACAGTTTGGATGGCACGACGATCATAAGCATCCGGTGCATCAATATATAAAATATCTTTGGCAACATTCATATAGAAATTCGATAAATCAACCGTACAGAAATGGTTAATTTCTTTGAAAATCTCATTAAACTTATAATGATCATAAGCCTTTAGAATATTTTCAATGGTTTCATCTAATCGATTCATTAAATATTGGTCAATAGAACGTAAGTCATCGTATGCAATTCCATTTTTTTCCTTATTAAAATCTCCCGTATTTTGTACCATGAAGCGTAAAGTGTTTCGAATTTTACGGTAAACTTCAGAAACTTGTTGAATAATTTCCATACTTACACGTACATCTGATTGAGAATCCGCACTCAATACCCAAAGACGGACAATATCTGCACCTAATTGGTCCATTACTTTGTTTGGATCAATCGTATTTCCTAAAGATTTACTCATCTTTCGGCCTTCACCGTCTAAAACAAATCCTTGCGAAAGGACTGCTTTATATGGCGCTACCCCATTGACAGCAACACTGGTTGTTAAACTTGAGTTAAACCAACCACGATATTGGTCAGAACCTTCTAGATATAAATCCGCTGGAAATTCTAAGCCATCATAATGACGCAATACCGCTTCATGTGAAGAACCAGAATCAAACCAAACATCCATAATATCCGTTTCTTTTGTAAATTCACCATTTGGACTGCTTGGATGTGTAAAGCCTTCAGGTAATAACTCTTTCGCTTCACGCTCAAACCAAACGTTTGAACCGTGTTCTTCAACAAGATCGGCTACGTGTTCAATCGTTTCTGGCGTAATAATCGCGTCCCCATTTTCTGCATAAAAGATAGGTAAAGGAACTCCCCAGTCGCGTTGTCGAGAAATTACCCAATCGCCACGATCCCGAATCATATTGTGAATTCTCTCTTCACCCCATGGAAGCAGCCAGTCAACCTTTTTGATTTCATCTAAAATATCTTGACGGAAATCACTAATAGAGGCAAACCATTGAGGCGTTGCTCGGAAAATGACCGGTTTTTTTGTACGCCAATCATGTGGATAACTATGTGTGATAAATGACATGTCCAGTAATAGTCCCTTATCTTCTAGCCAACCGGTAATGATTTTATTTGCATCATCATAGAAAACACCTTCTAAACCAGGAGCTTCTTCTGTAAAGTATCCTTGATCATTGACAGGTGAGAGGATATCAAGTTTATATTTTTGTCCGACAATAAAGTCGTCATCCCCATGACCGGGTGCTGTATGAACTAAACCAGATCCCTCTTCAAACGTGACGTGATCTCCCAAAATAAGAAGAGATTCACGATCATAAAATGGATGTTGAGCCGTTGCGTATTCTAAGTCTTTTCCATTGAATTCTTTTAAGACTTCAACCTCTTCCCAACCCAATGCTTCTGAGACTCTTCCTAATAATTCAGCGGCGACTACATATTTTTCGTCCCCTACACGAACTTCGTTATAAATGCCTGTTTCATAGACAGCAATCGCCATATTGGAAGGCAATGTCCAAGGTGTCGTTGTCCAAATGACAAATTTGGCATCTTTTGAAACAACACCCTTTCCATCTTTTACAGGAAAAGCCACGAAAATACTCGGACCTCGAACATCTTTATACTCAATTTCGGCTTCTGCTAAAGTTGATTCACTAGATGGTGACCAGTATACCGGCTTTTTCCCTCGATAAATATAATCTTTTTCTGCCATCTTTCCAAAAACACGAATTTGAGCCGCTTCGTAATTAGGTTGTAACGTAATATAAGGATGATCCCAATCACCAGTCACTCCTAAACGTTTGAAACCAGCTTTTTGTAGTTCAATTTGTTCTAGAGCAAATTCTTCACACAAATGGCGGAATTCTGCAATAGACATAGATTTACGATTAACCCCTTTATTGGTTAAAGCTTGTTCAATTGGTAAACCATGCGTATCCCACCCTGGCACATAAGGAGCATCATATCCATTCATTGAACGTTGGCGTACAATAAAGTCTTTTGACACTTTATTTAATGCGTGACCAATATGAATAGGTCCGTTGGCAAATGGAGGTCCATCATGCAAAATATATTTGGGCTTTCCTTCATTTAATTGTCGTCTTTTTTTATAAAGATCTGCTTCTTCCCATTCTTTTTGACGTTTGGGTTCTTTATTAGCCAGACCCGCCCGCATAGGGAAATCTGTTTTCAATAAGTTTAATGTGTCTTTGATTTCCAAAATTTTCAACTCCTATTTTATTTACTCTTTGGCTTAACATCCAATACGATTACATAAAATAAAAAAAGATTCCATCCGAAAAGGACGAAATCTCGTGGTACCACCTTTTTGAAACAAAAATTAAATATTTTCATTTCACTCAAAGTCTCTTTAATGCAGAGCTACAGGATTAGTTACTCGTTTTCACTAATCTTTTTAATGGATGATAATATATTAAGGTTGGATCAACTCACACCACCCGTTGACTCTCTGTTTGACCTTATCGTCTCCAAAACTCTTAATATATTGCGTTCCAGTATTATATTTATCATAAATTTTTAATTTATTCTTCAGCAGCCTCTGGCAATTCTACGGCAGGCATCGTGCCTTCTTCATAATCGCCTTCTTGACTTTCATTATTATATACGTCATCTTCATCATTTGCAACTGTATCCACTGAATCATCTTCTGCATCAGTTTCGGTGGTTTCTTCAGCGCTAGATGAATCCTCCATTACTTCTGATTCCTCTAATGAAGTTTCATTAGACTCTTCATCAAATTCCTCTTCATCCAAATCTATTTTTTCTTCAAGTTCTTTTTCAACTTCCATAATCGTCTCTGTATTTGGATATTCAATGGGTTTTCCAACTAAGAGATTATCCCAATCTTCTTTAGTCAAAAGTTCAAGTTGTGTTTCGATGAGAAGCTGCAAACGTTGTCTAAAAACACGACTTTGTTTTCTTAGCGCTTCGGTTTCATCTTCAATTTTTCGTGCTTTTAGCACTGCTTCTTGCAATAAAGCATCTGCATTATCGTCAGCTTCTTTATGTACTGATTCTGCGTATTCATCCGCTTTCTTATTGACTTCTGCTGCATACTCATCCGCTTCAGTTCGGATATTTTCTGCATACTTTTCTGCTTCTAGCTTAGTCACTTCAATTTCTCGCTCTGTATTTTCTTTTAGACGGTCAGCCGCATCCTGAGCCACAAGAATTGATTTATTTAAGGATTCTTGCATTTCTTCGTAATTGGACAATTTTTTATTCGCAATTTCAAGCTCATCATTCACTTCTTTATTTTGACGAATTAATAATTCGTAATCACGAATGATCTGATCAAGAAATTCATTCACCTCGTCTTGATCATAACCACGCATACGGGTACCAAATTCTTTATTGTGTATTTCTAGTGGTGTTAATGGCATATAAATCCCCTCTTTCAATAAATAATAATTCTACTCTTAAATCTTTTATGTGTTTCGATCAATAATCCCTATTTTTAGTACAAGATTATCCTTACGAGTGATTCCTTGTTGTGCACCAATCTTAACTCGACCAAATCCACGTATCGATAGAATATCATATTCTTCAACCTCAATATCAGGTCTTTCAACTTCTACCCAATTTAGTTTCACTTTTTGATCTTTTATTAATGTTTTGGCTCGGTTACGAGACACATTTAAAGCTCGTGCTAAAATGACGTCCATACGTAAAGAAGAAACGATGATTTCTTCTAATTCCCACTTATCCATTTCTTGAACCAGATTTTCAAAAGATTTTTCTTCTAAATGAACATTTATACGACCAACATGATCTACATTCATTAAAATAAAGTCTTTCATTCTGGCATCAACAAAAAATTGCCAGCGTTGCCCATCTGTTAGAATGTCACCTAAATTTCCTCTAGAGATTCCTGTTCCCAACACCGAGCCCATAACTTGTCCATGAGAGAGTTCAGAGAATTTCGTTGGATAATTAATTTCAAACAATGTAATTTCAAAATCTTCTGCGGTCGGTTCATAGTAAGGTGGATAAATTAGGATGCGTTGCTGCTCAGCTCCTTCATATCCACCAAACGCTTGATAATAAATAGTGTCATACTGTCTAACAATGGCTTCAACGATAAACAATTGTCTGGGATTCAAAAAATTCGTTAGATAAGGGGCATATTGATTTTCGACTTGTAAAATCCAGTCAACAACTTGATCAATAAAAGATTGTTCATCTTCACGAAAGTGTTGATAGATATTCATCATGATTTTTGTTCTCCTAAGTAAATAAGCGAATTAAGAAATTGAATAAAACAATCACACCATTTTGAATTAAGGATAGAGCAATCAATGCTACTATTCCTGCCAGACTAATGAAACCAATAGGAGGTACAAATCTTCTGAAAAAGCCCACATAAGGTTCACAAATTCGATATAAAATCTCGCCTAATTTCGATTGATAGGCACCTGGTAACCAAGACATTAAAAAATAAACGACAAGGATTAATTGATAAGCATCAATCAATCGAATAGCTAATGTTCTTAGTTGAATGAGTATATTTACCATATTTTTAATTCTTCTCCTCAAAAATTACAATAGTGATTCACTAAATTCAGATAAATCAGAACCATTAACCGTTACACTTTGAGGAGTACAAATAAATATTCCATCATCTAATCTTTGGATATCTCCTTTAATTGCATAGGTTACCCCCATCAAAAAATCAATGACTTTCATTGCTTGTTCATGGTCCATTCGACGAAAATTAACAATAATTGATTGATTTTTTAATAAATAATCGGAAATTTCTTGAACTTCTGAATATAATCTAGGTTCAACGATTGTTATCTGTGGCTTTTGAAGGGCTTGTTTTTGATTAATGGCTACCACGTTCTCCCCTCCCGATTTATTTTTTACCCACTGATTTGTTTTTAAAGTTTCAGCTTTGTCGGTTCGATTATTTTCTTCATACGTCGGTTCGATTTGTTTTTCCTCTATTTCTTCAACATGATCCATTTCCTCTTCATCATCAAGAAAGAAGAAACTATTGAACTTATCTTTAAAATTATTCATCATCATTTCTCCTTTAGAATCTATTAGTCATCTCTGCGTCGACGTCTAAAGAATGGTGGAGTATCTAGTTCATCGTTTTCTTTAGCTACCTCATCTTCATTTTCACGATCAAATATATTGCTTCCACGGTCTTGGTTGTTATCTTTTCGTTCGTCTAAGTCTGCATTGTGACGATCGCGTAAATTCGTCTCTTTACGGATGTCCCAGTTTCCAAATGGATCATTATTGTTTGGATGATTATTTGAAGCAGGTTCCTCATCTACAGATGCTTGTCTGCGATCTCGATCTTCTACATTTGCCGGACGACTTCTTTGTGTTCTTTGATTGCTTTGTGAAGAACGTCCGATTCCTCCTGGCATATCTTTTTCTTCAATTCCAGTCGCAATTACTGTAACGACTACTTCATCATTTAGATTTTCATTAATAGATGTACCAAAAATAATGTTTACATCACTAGTTGAAGCTGCTGAAACAATATCCGCAGCATCTTGTGCTTCAAATAAGGTTAAGTCGGCTCCACCTGCAATATTTAAGAGAACATTATCTGCACCTTCAATGGACACTTCTAACAATGGAGAAGAGATTGCTTTTTGAGTAGCTTCTGCCGTACGATTTTCTCCTCCTGCTGATCCAATTCCCATTAACGCAGATCCTTGGTTTTCCATTACGGTTTTAACGTCTGCGAAGTCTAAGTTTACAAATCCTGGATTAGTAATCATATCAGAAATTCCTTGTACACCTTGACGTAAGACATTATCTGCTTCGCGGAAGGCTTCAAGGATTGGGGTTTTCTTATCGACAATTTCTAATAAACGGTTATTTGAGATGGTAACTAATGTATCTACATGCTCTTTCATCAACTCGATACCCTCTTCAGCGTAACGAGCTTTCTTTGGTCCTTCAAAACTAAACGGACGCGTAATTACCCCAACTGTTAGTGCACCTTGCTCTTTGGCTACTTTAGAAACGATACCGGCTGCGCCTGTACCTGTTCCTCCACCCATCCCAGCAGTAATAAAGACCATATCTGCACCTTTTAGTGCTTCAGCAATGGCTTCTTCACTTTCTTCAGCTGATTTTTTGCCAATTTCAGGCATTGAACCTGCACCTAGTCCACGTGTAAGTTTCGGACCTAGTTGAATTTTAGTTTCAGCATTCATTAAATTTAAGGCTTGCACATCTGTGTTAGCAACAATAAACTCGACTCCGCCAACACCTTCTTCAATCATTCGGTTTACAGCATTTCCACCAGCTCCACCAACACCAATGACTTTAATCACCGCGCCAGATGGAGGTGTCATTTCGAAATCTAAATCCATTTATTTTCCTCCTGTACCACTATCAGTAACATTTTCATTTTAATATGATTTATAGTTTAAATTTATTCTACATCTACCATTTTAGCATTAATTGACTCTGTTTTAACAGTCTTTCTTGAAAGCTTTCTTAATAAATATTTTTCTTTTTTTAATTATTCAAAAAATCCAGAGAAAAAGTTTTTAAGTTTATCCCCAAAGGGTTCTTTTTCTTCCGTTGGTTGAGTAGGTTCTTCTATAGGTTCTTCTTGTTCTCGATTTTTTTGAATAACAGGACGATCCGGTCTATCTGCTTGAAGATCCAATGTTTTTCCTAAAACCGTTTGATTAATCAAACGATCAATATCGCTAAGATTTGTTTCAGCAACCACTAAACCAATAGCATTTGTAAAGGCTGGATAACGAACACTCATAAAATCTGGAACATAAATTTTTACGGGAAGATCAAACACATCTTCAGCTAAACGTTCAATTCCAGGTAATGAAGCTGCCCCTCCACTAATTACCATCCCTGCTGGTAATTTTCCGGCACCTACATGATCAATAGAAAATTTGAGCTGTTCGAAAATTTGTTCTAAACGTGCTTCAATAACTTCTGCAATATAAGCTTCTTTAAATGTTACTAAATCATTTTGTCCAACAACTTCAACTGAAACCGAACGTTCAGGATTCGCTTCTTCATAATAAGCATGTCCCACATCTCTTTTTAATTTCTCGGCATTTTTAATTGAAGTATTTAAAACGATTGATATATCTTTCGTTACATACTCTCCCCCTTCAGGGATCACTTGTGCATGTTTAACTTGATTTTCATGAAGTACTGCAATACTTGTTTGGCCGCCTCCCATATCCACTAAAAGAGCACCAAAGTTTCTCTCATCTTCACTTAAAGACACTTGAGCCATGGCATGAGGTTGTAATATAATGTTTTTGATTCCAAAACCTGCTCTTTGAACAGCTTTTCGAACATTATGTAAAATAGAACGAGGAATAGAAGTCATTGTCCCTCTAAACTCAATTCGATTTCCTATCATCCCACGTGGATCTTTAATCTCATCAAAACCATCCACTACAAATTCTTCTAACGTTAAATTAAGCACTTGCCGTTCTTGATTTAAGTTTCCTTCTATTGCTTTTCCAACTACATTTTGAACATCTTCGTCTGTAATTTCTTGATGGTTTTGATTAATAGATATACTGCCGTAACAAGAACTAATATGCAAATTGTTAGCAGGAATACCTACAATTAATTCATTAATTTTAATATCTGCTTTATCTTCTGCTTGCCTCACTGCTTGTTGAATCGATACCGCTGTTTGATCAATATCTACGATCATTCCTCGACTCAATCCATTTGATCGTTCATTTCCTACTCCAATAACATTGATTTGGCCGTTTAAAACTTCGGCTACGATTACTTTAATTGAAGTGGTTCCAATATCTAAACTTGCATAAATTCCGCTTTTCATTTTATGATTGAAACCTCCCATTTTTATTTTTTAAGTTTTCTCATTCGAAAATCGATAGTTTGTAATGATTAAAATTGTAACATCTTCTCATTTAAATTTTAAATGAAATAAATTTTTATAATATATTGATAATATTACCATAAAATCCACCCAAAGTAGAGGATGACCCAATATTTCATCATTACGATTTTATTTCAAAGGTTGTTATTTTTTACACATATACTTTTTTAAAAATGGATTTAATTATTTTTTACTTTGAATTAAACCCTAGGAGAAACACTTCGTATTTCATATACAGAAAAAGGCAGTTCATACTGCCTTTTATCATTCATTAAATTCTTCGAGTGCTTCTCTTTCATCTTCATTTAAGCCAGATTCTTCCGTCTGTTCATCAACAAAAGGAGTAAAATAAACCCCAGCTTCCATATCAAATACTCCTTTTTTACCATTCACTGCTTTAACCATTTGTGGGTAGTAAGGAATTTTTTCTGAAAATGTTGGAATTAAGGAAAGAACTCGATTCCCATTATTCATATATACACGGATGAATAATGGATTTTCTCGATCAGTCACTAACTCTATCTCAGAAATTAAATTTAATATTGGTCGATCAACTTTGCTTAGCTCTTCAATCATTTGATCCAGAACTTCTCCTTCTTCAAATTTAGTAAGAACAGGTTGATTACCAATAGATACATTATATTCTTCGTCAAGAACGGTGCCATTTTCTAAAACCCGCAAATATGAGTTGTCTTGTGCGATGTAAGCCACAGTATTATGTTCTTTTATTTGAATAATTACATCATTAAAGCCAGAAACTTCCACAGAAGACTCAGAAACTTGCGGAAGATTTTGGACAATATTTTCAGCCGTCCTCTCTTTTTGACGCATAAGTTCTAAAATAGAGTCATTGCTTCGAATGCCACTTTCTTCAATAATTTGTTGATCATAGACTGCTTCGTTCCCTTCGACGGAAATTGTAGAAACTTTGCTTAAAGGACTAATGAAATAACTCATGATAATAATAATGAGGAGATTAATTATGACAATTGGGATGTATCTTTGCATGACTTTATAAAAAGCCATTGAATGTTCTTCAAAATGATTGTTCACTTTGGAATTATTTCCTTGAGATAAATCAGTACCGTTATCCGCCATAGGTTATTTCTCCTCTCAACATTAAATTTATTACGAAAGTTTTTTTCTTATTCTTTAGCTTATTGCTTTTTATTTTTCACTTCATCAAGCATAACTTGAATGAGTTGATCTGTCGCACGCGGTTGGCCAAGTTCTCGAGCACGTTCACTCATAAAATCTCTTTTATCCGCATTGTTCATTAATTCATCGATTTTACTTAAAAGAGATTTACCTGATAATTGATCTTCTTTTAATAAAATTGCAGCCTCATTATTGACTAAACTTTGAGCATTTTTTGTTTGGTGATCATCCGTTACATAAGGAGAAGGAATCAATACACTTGGAATCCCCAAGACTGTAATTTCTGCAATTGTTGTTGCTCCACTTCGACTTACAATAACAGAAACATTTCGTAAAATATCAATCATATGATTAATATAAGGTTTAACTACAAAATGAGAATTACGCGAAAGAGGTGAGATATCATTTAATTGTTTAACAATTTTTTCATAATGTTCTTCACCCGGAATAAAAATAATTTGATAACCACGTGTTCGAAGAATAGGGTAAGCTTCTACCACTGCCTGATTAATTTTAGGGGCTCCCCGACTTCCACCAAAAATAAGAGCAATCGGTTTAGTAACATCCAATCCTAAAACATGATCAATCATTGGCAGATTCAAAGAATTTACTTCCTGAGCTCTAGGATTCCCTGTAAAAACGATCTTATCTTGATATTTTTTCACTTGTTCATAAATATCATCAAAACTAATCGCCAAATGATCAATATAACGAAGCAAAAATTTATTTGTTAAACCCAAAAAACTATTCTGCTCATGAACGACCGTTGCAATATCTTCTTTAGAAGCCGCATAACAAATCGGGGCACTCACATAGCCACCAGTTCCCAAAACAACATCTGGATTAAATTCTCGGATTATTTTTTTAGCTTCGCCAATGCTTTTCAAAAACAAATGGACACTACGTATATTGTATTTTATTCCTTCAAAATTTAGCTTACGCATAAAACCTTCAATCTTGATTGTTTTAAAAGGAATATTCTCACTTGGGACAATTGTACTTTCAAGCCCCCTTTTTGTGCCTACATAGAGAAGATCCACTTGCGGATCCATTTCCTGTAATCTTCGAGCAACAGCTAACGCTGGATAAATGTGGCCCCCGGTTCCTCCACCTGTTAAAAGTACTCTCATTTATAAAATCCTCTCCTTAAAGATTTTTTTGGTCTGCATTAATTAAATCTTGAACCGCTGCAATAAAAGTATCTCCGCGTATTTCAAAATTATCATACTGATCCCAACTAGCGGCTGCTGGAGAGAGTAAGATGATATCATCCTTTGCACTTAAAGCGTAAGCTGTGGGAACTGCTTCAGTCACATCTTTCACTTTTTTTATTTGAGTAATTCCAGC
Source organism: Candidatus Atopostipes pullistercoris (assembly GCA_019116785.1). Classification (GTDB taxonomy): domain Bacteria; phylum Bacillota; class Bacilli; order Lactobacillales; family Carnobacteriaceae_A; genus Atopostipes; species Atopostipes pullistercoris. The sequence goes on along the minus strand of DXAZ01000008.1, from coordinate 13,150 downwards.
TTTTTGTGCAACCTCTACCATTAAATCTGCTGTCTGTCCAAAAGTAATCAATGCCTTTACATGTTTTTTAAAATCAGGGACTAAACGATCAAATGAATTTCCTCGATCCAATCCTCCAGCCAGTAAAATAACAGGTTGATGAAAACCCGCTAACGCATTTTCTGTCGCTTCAATATTGGTTGCTTTTGAATCATTATAAAAAATACGTCCCTTGTGTTTCCCAACAAATTGAGTGCGGTGCTTCACCCCGTGAAACTGATGCATTACCGCTTGGATTCCTTCATTAGAAACTCCCTTTAACTTCGCTACACTAACGGCAGCTAACATATTTTCTAGATTATGAAAGCCTTGAATAAAAATATCAGAAACTTTTGCGACAACTTCTCCTTTGAAATAAATCTGCCCCTCTTTTACGGAAGTTCCATTTTCTAAATATTCTTTTCTTGAAAAAGGAAGCAATTGAGCTTTTGAATTATCTTTTATAAGCTTTTCAAGATGGGGTTGATCTTTATTGTAAACTGTAACATCTTTTGATGTTTGATTTATAACTATATTCATCTTCGCTTGTTCATAAGCTTCTTGTGATCCATGATAATCTAAATGAGCAGAATATAAATTAGTAAGAACCGCAATGTTTGGTTTAAGGGTAGGTGTTCCCATTAATTGAAAACTTGATAATTCTATAACTGCATCATCTATTGGTTTTAAACTTAAAGCCATTTGACTAGCCGGAACTCCTATATTTCCAAGGGCATAAGCCGTTCCTGAAACTCTTTGTTGATTTAGCATTTCATAGATAATGGAAGTTGTTGTCGTTTTTCCATTGGTTCCTGTAACTCCTATGATTGAAGACTCCATCACTGAAGTAGCTACTTCTACTTCGGTAATAACAGGCACTTTTTGTTTTAATGCTTCAAAAACTACTGGGTTGTCATAAGGAATCCCCGGATTTTTTACAACTAGATCAAAAGATTTTTCCATTAAATCTGCTGGATGTCCTCCAGAAATCACTTTAATTCCTAATATTTGAAGCTCTTGGGCATCCTTATTATTTTTTAATTCTTTGGCATCATTTACAGTAACTTCTGCCCCAAGGGTATGTAATAACTTAGCCGCTTGATAGCCACTTTTGGCAAGACCTAACACTAAAACTGTCTTTCCTTGATAAAAATTTTCTTTTACCATAAACAACACCTCCTTTTATTTATTTCTTACAAAGTATTTATCTGATTCTAGATTTTTTATTTTTTTAATAAATAAACCTTAAAGTAAAATGAATAAAGTCAAAATGGTCATGAAAAGCCCTATTCCTGAAAAAACCCCCACTATTTTCCATTCCGACCAACCTTCCATTTCAAAATGATGGTGAATTGGACTCATTTTGAAAATTCGATTCCCTGTTTTTTTGAACCAGAAGACCTGTAAAATGACACTCGCCGTCTCCATAACAAAAATTAAACCAATTAAAAGCAACGTCCATTCAACATTTAATAAAATAGACATAGCGGCTAAACCTGCACCTAAAGCAAGAGAACCTACATCTCCCATAAAAATTTTAGCAGGTTTACGGTTAAAAATTAAAAAACCAAGTAGTCCTCCAATAACACTTAATGCAAAAGCTAATATTCCCCATTCTTCTTGAATATAAGAAATATAAGCATAACCAGCATAAGCAACGACTCCTGTTGAGGCCATTAAACCATCAATACCATCGGTTAAATTTGTTGCATTTGAAAAACCTGTTAACCAAAAGACCGCAAACAAACCATAAAGATAACCTAAAGAAACATTGCCTATAAAAGGTAGATTTAATTGATTATCAAAGCCATTCAATAAAAGCACTAGATAAAAAATTAGACCAATTCCTATTTGAGCCAAGAATTTTTGGCGGCTCGTCAATCCTAAATTACGTTTCATAAATAATTTAATGAAATCATCAATAAAACCAATTAAGCCAAATAATACAAAAACGATTGTAAGTAACCAAACATCTAGACTACGTTCAATATTAAAAACAGTTAAGAGAAAAATAGCCAAAATGACGGACAAGATGATAACAACTCCACCCATTGTTGGTGTTCCACTTTTGGTTTCATGCCAGCTAGGGCCCTCTTCTCGAGTTATTTGTCCTAATTGTTTTGCTCTAAAATATCGAATAATAAAAGGCATTAAAATAACTGTACTAAAAAAACTAATTATTAATGGCCAAAAAAACATTTTCATATGTTCCATCCTATTCTTCCTTATATAGTAACTATTTCAGGGTTAAATTTCCTTGAATAAAAAGACTTTCTTATTATATAGACTCCCTTAGTTTGACTCAATAGCTTTTAACATTTTATTAAAAAAAGCGGAAGCTGAATGCATCGTCCATCTCCCACTCTTTTTAATTTTATTGGAGTCTTTATTCATTTTCACTGGTGGCAGAAGAATCAGCTTCTGCTTCTCCATTTGACTCGGATGATAGTTTAACGGTAATTTCTACTCCTGGTTCCATGTATGAACCTTCTTCTAAACTTTGTTCCACCACATAGCCTTCGCCTTCAAAAGTAATATTTACCCCCGTTAATTCAGCGACTTTTAATACATCATTCCTTGACCAATTCGTTAAATCTGGGATAGTTGCAGCCCCGTTTGTCATGAGTATAATTTGTTGATCATCAAATAAAGGGGTATCTGGATATGGAATTTGTTGAACAATCTCTTCCCCAGTACCGATTAGTGAATACTGTTGACCAGAGTTCTCTAATTCTTCAATGGCTTCAGTACTCATTAAATCTAAATAGGATGGAGTTGTAACATATTGAATATTGTCGTCACTTGAACCATCTTCTTCTATATCATCATTAAAATCAATAATACGATCAACTAAAGGATGGTATATTTTTTGTACCACTTCACTCCCATAGGAAGCATCTTCAGTATAACTGGGTTCTTGAACTGTAATATAAACAATATATTCAGGATTTTCTGTTGGAAATAATGCAGCTACTGAATAAATGTGTTTAGATGTAGAATAGGCTCCTGTTTCTGAATCAACCAATTGCGCCGTTCCTGTTTTAGCAGCAATAGAAATGCCTTCTTTTTTATAACCTCTAGCAACCGCATTTTCAATATCCATAGCTTGTGATAAATAATCTAGCGTTAATTGCGCAGTTTCTTTAGAAATTGGACTTTCTATCTTTTCTGGCTCAAACATTGACTCTTCTTCTGTTGTACTATCTACAGTCTTAGCCACTAATCTAGGCTGCACAATATTTTCTCCATTTGCTACAGCACTGAACGCTTTGAGCATCTGAATCGGTGTTACAGAAATTCCTTGACCAAAACCTGTATTTACTTTTTGTAAAGGCCATTCATACGGATTGGTCCCTGCTTGTTCATTAGGTAAATTTATCCCCGTTTTTTGGCCAAAACCAAAAGCATCTAAATATTCTTTCCATACATCATGACCCATTTCATCCACTAAACGAACAAAGAGTACATTACTGGAACGAGCCACTCCTTCAAGTGAGGAAATCCAGCCCCACCCTGTACGATTATAATCCCTAACTGTTCCACCATGTACATTAATCGCTCCCGACTCATAATACTTGTTAGGATCAAATACTCCTTCTTCTATAGCCGCTGCTAATGTTAAAATCTTCATCGTAGAACCTGGTTCATACGTATATTCTGTTAATAAATTTTGCCAAGAGGCATCAATATTTTCCAAAGTGGTTGCATTAAAGGATGGACGCTGAGCACTCGCTAATATTTCACCATTTTTCGCATCCATGACCGTTGCTGTCACTCGTTTTGGTGTATTTTCTTGTTGCACACGATCCAAAATAGTTTCCAAGTGTGTTTGTAATTTATAATCTAATGTCAGATACAAATCATTTCCATTAATCGGATCAATTTCCTCATGCTCCAAACTCGGAATCAAATAACCTAGGCTATCTTTTTTATAGGTTTCTTTCCCGTTCTCTCCCGTTAACAAATCATTGAAAGAGGCTTCCAGTCCCATAACTCCTACAAGTTGTTTGCCTTCAGTGTCCTCTACTTCTTCTCCTGTATACTGAGCTAATCCTACAGTATGAGACGCAAAAGTTCCATTAGGATATAATCTCTTTTGTTTATCTTCGAAAATGATTCCGGATAGATTTTGTTCTTCTAGTTCTTCTTTAATACTACTAACTGTTTGGTAAGATAAATTGTTTCCAGCCGCCCCAAATTCTACTTGATCGGATTCTCGCGTTAAATAATCAAGAACTTTCTCTTCAGACAAATTAATGTTTTGAGAAATAATTTTCGCTACCGCCTCAGCATCTGTTATATGTTGGGGATTTTTTTCTGTGGACCATTTATCCGTTAATACTGCTATCATTTTATAAGAAGTCGCATCAATAGCTATAGGATTCCCATAGCGATCAAAAATCGTTCCACGATCTGCCTGTAAGGTGTAATTTCTAGTATATAAACGTTCCACTTTTTCCTCTAAATCTTCACCATTCACTTCCCCTCGCACCATAATCTGCGAAAAGCGTAAAAACATTAAGCTAAAGGAAAAGATGGTAAAGACAAGTAATAAGGCTGAAAAATTATGTCTATTTTTATGTGAATTCATCCTGACACCTACTCTTTTGGCACAAGATTTCGGATGTTTTCTTCATGTAATTCTAAGCCATATTTTTTAGCTATTTCGTTAATACGGTCATAACGTGTTAACTCTTGAGTATGTTGTTTTAAATTTTCAATCTCAACTTCAGTTTGTTGGATTTGTTCATTTACATCTTGGACATCTCTACTGACCGTCGTCAGTTGTAAATCAGAATACACATTAAATAAAACTAAAGCAAAAACAATACTTGTAAACAAAGAAATTAAACCTATTTCTAATTTTGTTAGTCCTTTTTCTGCTGGTTTTGCTTGTGGTATAGGCTCAACAGATGGGATTGACTCTTCTCTAGGTTGTTTTAAAGGCTGAGCAATTTGTTGTTCATATGTAGTGGAATCGGCTTCTAGTTCAATATCTAATTCTAAATTACGTGCTAAATTATCCTCCATGACGTTAAATCCCCCTTAGATTCAAAGACGTCTTAATGATTCGTTATGTATCAAGTCTTATCGTTTTCTCTTTTTTATTTATCCAGTTCATGCTGTTTTTTTACAATACGTAACTTGGCACTTCGCGAACGTTTATTTTGTTCTATTTCTTGTTTTGTGGGTAAAATAACTTTCCTGTTAATTAATTTTAATGGTGCTCTTTGGATTTCACTGGGTAAAACAGGTAAATTTTTAGGTGGTTCTTCAACCGTTGAGTATTCTTTAAATAGCTGTTTTACAATCCGATCTTCTAACGAATGAAAGGTAATAACGCTAATTCGACCTTCAACATTAATCAAACGAATGGCTTGCTCAATAGATTCACTGACCGCATTCAATTCATCATTGACTGCGATTCGGATAGCTTGAAAAGTCCGCTTAGCAGGATGACCCCCACTACGACGAGCAGGTGCCGGTATAGCTTCCTTAATAAGGTCTACAAATTCAAATGTAGTCTCAATCGGCTTTGTTTGTCTATGTTGTTCGATTTTTCTTGCAATTTGCTTTGAAAATTTCTCTTCACCATATTGAAAGAAAATACGAACTAAGTCATTGTATTCCCAGTTATTCACAATTTCGTAAGCCGTGAGTTTTTGATCTTGATTCATTCGCATATCTAAATCTGCATCATAGTTATAACTAAATCCACGTTCACCTTGATCAAGTTGTGGTGATGAAACGCCTAAATCATATAAGACGCCATCGACTTTTTCGATTCCTAAGTTTGTTAAGTTTTCTGTTAAATTTCGAAAGTTATCTTTAATTAATGTTACTTGACCTTTTTCTATTCCATCTTTCAAAGTGATCTTTGCTTGTTCAATCGCAAAGTCATCTTGATCAAATGCAAACAGATGGCCCGTTTTGTCTAATTCTTCTAAAATTCGCAACGAATGCCCAGCACCACCAAGTGTACAATCAACATATATTCCATTCGGCTTGATATCCAATCCTTCTACTGCTTCTTTTAATAATACAGTCTCATGTTGAAATTCCACATTGTGCCTCCATTCTTTATCTGTGTTTTATTTTTAGATTGATTTTAAAAACCAAAATCAATCATATCTTCGGCAATGTCTTCAAACGTTCCTTCAGCTTCTTCAGTAAATTCTTGCCAGTTTTCTTCACTCCAAATTTCAAAGCGATCGGAAACACCGACAAAATAACAACTCTTTTCTAGTTTCGCAAAATCAATAAGTGTCTGTGGAAGATTAATTCTTCCTTGCTTATCAATCGTGCATTCAGTCGCTGCTGAATAAAAGAAACGTGTAAATTTACGTGCATCACGTTTTGCCATTGGTAGTTGGCGCAATTTATCTTCTACTTTCTCCCACTCTTCCATTGGATAGCCAAATAAACACCCATCCAAGCCTCTTGTGACAATAAAACGCTCGCCTAAATTTCCCCGAAACTTAGCAGGGACGATAATCCGACCTTTTGTGTCGATTGAATGTTTAAATTCACCGAGTAACATTTCATTGCCTCCTTTTGTGGTTAAAGTAAGTCCAACATAAATTTATTCTACCACATTCCCCCACTTCCCTCCACTTCAAATCCAATATAATTAAACTTTCTTCATTATTGTAATATTTGTAACACATTAGACTAACGTACGTTCGGTTAATCTGCGATTTAGAAGCTTTTTTATTGTTTTTCGAAAAAAATTTACAAAAAAATTGAGTGGGGCTTTTTCCAAATTTTAAAAAACACCACTTTACTCCCTTTAATTTTTCAAAAAAGAGATGAAAGGTGCTTTATTTAAAAATAAAATAAATACTTATTACTACTCTACAAAACTTCAAACACAAAAATACCGCAGAATTCTTTGGTTTTTCCCCAAAGTTTCTGCGGTACTTTATCTAAAAAATTATTTTATTTATTCTTGAAAGATATCAATTTCACTTAAAGACTCTCTTCTTTTATCAAATAAATGCATTTCAGGGACGAAGAGCAAATCCCCGTCCCTGAATCTGATATGTTCACATAAAAAATTAAAAGAAATTAATGAAAATACCATAACCACCTATAATAACATGGTAACTTAATGAGAAGATAAAAGCATAACGCCACCATGTACGAAAAAAGTTTCCAACAAGTAACATTCGTTTGCCAAACGCCAAATAAGAGGCATAGACAATTCCAAAAAAACTAAGAAAAATGTAAAAATAAAGATGCAAAGGCTCTGCCCCTGCTAAAAGAGTTTGGATGGTTATTGACAATAATAAATAAGGGGTAATCAAATCCACCATTTTTAAAGGGATTGGAAAAATATCAAAATTCAGACTAAATTTACTCCCAAAAAATAGCATGAGAAAAGGAAACACATAAAAAAATATGTATAAAAAAGTATCTATCATCTCACTCACTATTTCCCACCTCTCATCCGTTTATAATTTCTACTTTATCATACCAAAAAAAACGCCTTTTGAATAGCTTCAAAAGACGTTCTAACCTAAATTTGATAAAAATAATTATTCACTTACAACTTCTTTTCCGTTGTAGTATCCACAAGCTGGACAAACATGATGATTTTTTCTCATTTCACCACAGTTTGGACATTCGCTTAAGTTAGGTAAAGTTAATTTTTGATGTGTACGACGTTTTAATTTTTTTGATTTTGATGTTCTTCTTTTTGGTACTGCCATGTTCCAAACACCTCCTTAAGATTTCAATTCCTTTATTCTTTAGTATTCTGATTACTCATTTTCATCCTTTGAAAAATCTAAGTCTAAATCCTTCAAAATGGCGAAAGGTGAATTTTCAGATGTATCTGCGTCATCTTTATTATTTGATGAGTCAGTTTCTCCTTCTAGCTTAACTTCCCAATCATTTCCAGTTGGAAAATCGTTAGAAGTTTTTTCATCTTCCGAAAGAACTTTCATCGGAATAGCGGCTAGAATTGTGTCTTCAATCGGTTTTTGTAGGTCAAGGATATCTTGTTCAAGAGAAAAAACGACCTCATCTTCTAAAGTTTCAACCGCAGTCTGTCCTGCTTCTGGTGCTAAATACACTTCAGAAAATGGAATAGTCAAGTCTAGTTTAACAGGTTTCAAAGATCTTGATGAAGGTAAAGTTAATATAACGTTTAAAGTTAAATCAACAAAATATCGGCTATAGGCCTCAATACTGATTGTTCCTTGAATATCAATCAAACTTACATCCATCAATTCAGTATCCCGCTTTTTTAAAGAATCTGTCATATCTACCTTTTCATCTAACATTAAAATGCCAGCTGGTTGTTTATGAAGTTCTGCTAAAGACCATTTTAATTTCATATTTGTCACCTCAATCTTGACCTATGATTGCGTTCCATAGGAATAGACAACATCAATAATTATACTAGTACAGTATGTCTCTGTCAATCAAATTTTATAGGATGACGCGTAAAATCTTGTTTTTTGATTTTTTTATTTCCCAGAGTATAAATCTCACCTGCTAAAATATCCATCCTCAATTGATCTTTTGTCTCCTGATTTATATTTGAAATGAATGGAGACTGAATTTGATCCCTGTTTTCATTTAGATACCGTTGCCCTATTTTATTAAATCCAAGCAAACGAATGCTAGGTCTTTCAGCCAAAGCTTTTTCAACCTCTTCAATAGAAAATTGCAATAAAACATAAGTCAGCAATCTTTGTAATCTTGTACGCGTATAACGTTTTGTCTTGATACCTTCCAAAAACTCTTCCATAGAAGAGGCATCTTTTATGTTTTGTTTGAGTCGATATTCAAGTCCTTCAGTCATTTGATAAATGTTGCGTAAGGAAGATTCTGATTGTAAAAACAGTTGATATTTTAAATAGGGAAAATAATCATCCCACGTTACGCTTTGATCCATTTTTTCGAGTAAATAGCCATAAGACTCGCTAGGAATATAGGCTTCGATTTGTCGCCCTTCAAGCATGGCCTGACGAATGGCTGTTGCACTAGCGATTGATATTTTTTCATGAAGTGTTGGGTCATCATATCTAACAGCTTTTCTTTGGATAGGAAAAAGCTCAACTTGTTCCGCTAAGCCTTGTCGAACAATTTCTTTTGCATAAGCAAATCCCAGTTGATTATTGGGCGAATTTAACGACAGTGGAAAACTAGGTGCCAACTGATTAAGAAGCTCTTCCATTTGCTTTGCATAAGGGACATTCACTGATTCAAACTTAGACATTTTTTGAGAAATCAAAGATTCATTTTCTACCATCCAATGAGCTGCATTTAAGAAATCTTTACCTAAACCTTCTTCTACACCAAAACTCAAATAATCAATCTTTAGATCTCCTAAAATCTGAATAGCTCCCTTAGCAAAAAAATCAGCAGACTGCGTACTGCTAGAGACTGGCAGTTCTACAACTAAATCCACTCCAGCTGCTAGTGCCATCTTTGTGCGTGTCCATTTATCCACAATCGCTGGCTCTCCTCTTTGAAGAAAGTTACCACTCATTACAGAAATTACCACATCAACCGGTAAATTCTTTCGTATCTGCTCAATTTGATAAGCATGCCCATTATGAAATGGATTATATTCAGTTACTATCCCACAAGCTTTCATCGAGCTTCTCACCACATTCTTTCTACTTTTCCGCTTTAAAGAACCAACGAATATTCTCTCCAGTGATTTTTTGATCAAAATCTGCGGAAACTTCTATTTTTGTAAAGCCGACTTTTTTTAAGGCATCAAGATACTGTTCTAACGGATAGGTTCGTTCCCTATGCAACTCGTCATATCGTTCATATTGACCATTATCTTGTTCAATAAAAAAAGATAATTCATGCTCAACAGAATGCAACTCAACTCCTGTAAAACTATCCCAAGTAAAAACCAATCCTGGTAACTCATCATGGTAAGAATAACCATCCAGCGAAGCAATATGTTCTGTTGTAAAAACATCAAACAAAAAGACTCCACCCTCATCTAAATGAGCATAAGCTTGTTCAAAAACACTCATTAAATCGTCAAAAGTCTGTAAATAACAAAGGGTGTCACAAAAACTAATGATTGCATCATATCGGCCAAAACTCGACAAATCCCGCATATCAACCTGAAACAAAGGAAAACTCACGCCAGCTTCTTCTTGCCTTTGCTTCGCCAATGACAACATTTCTGCAGATAAATCTAAACCTGTAATGTCATAACCTGCTTGCTTTAATAAAATACCGAGTTGTCCATTCCCACAGCCTAATTCTAAAATACTCGCTTTTGGATGAGGGACATATTTTTCAGTATAGCTAAACCACTTTTTGAATAAATCATCATCCATTAACTGATCATACACGTTAGCAAAAATTTCATAAGCCATTACTCATTTACCCAATCTGTAATATCTACGGTTGGTGCTTCCGTCCATAAACTTTCCAATCGATAATGGCTACGCTCTTCTTCATCAAACACATGGAAAATAACGTCTCCCAAATCAATCAAGACCCAATCCCCATTTTGTTTTCCTTCAATACTTTTTACTTCAATACCTGCTTTAGTAGCTGCTTCAACAATACTGTCCGCAATAGCATTAATTAATCGTTTATTCGAAGCATGAGAGATAACATTATAATCAGTTAATACCGAAATTCCTCTCATATCAATCGGAATAATATCTTTTGCTTGGCGATCATCCGCTGTTCGAACAACAAGTTCCAATAACTCTTCGGGTGTGTTTCCCATTAACATATTTCCTCCAATATTATTTTCTACATTAACTAACTCATTTTTCTTTCAATCCATGCATTATAAGCATCTATAGCGCTTGGATAAATTCTTTCCTCTTTTTCAACTAAATATTTAATCGTTTGGGTAATTTCAAAACGAACCGCATCTCGTAAAGAGTAACTCGCTAATTTTCTAGCTTCTTTTGCTGCTTCATGTGTCCGACCCGGTTCAATATAGTCAGCCACAAAAATAATTTGAGCAATCAGACTCATTTCTGGTGCCGCAATTGTATGATACTTAATAGCTTCTAAAATTTCATCATCGCTAATGCCATATTCTCTTTCAGCCAGAATAGATCCAACCGGCGCATGCCAAATTTGACTGCCAAATTGTAAAAGATCTAGATTTAAATTCTCGCTAATGACAATATCGCGCATTTCAGCTTCAGATTGTTCTTTAGCCACATCATGCAAAAGTGCCGCTATACTCGCTTTTTCCACATCTGCTGCATACTCTCTAGCCAACTGTATTGCTGTCTTTTCTACACGAAGCACATGTTCAAAACGCTTTTTGCTCATTTTTTTCTTGACTAAATCAATAAGTTGTTCGCGTGTATAAGAAGTATACATTCCAGAATATACGACTGGTTCACTATTTATCATTTTTGTATAACCCTTCTTTTTCAATAAATTCTTGGACTGCCTTTGGTACTAAATATTTTATCGAGCCGCCTGTTGCTACTTTACGACGAATAAAGGATGAACTAATATCCAAAGTTGGTGTATCTACCATAATAATAGGATATTCAGATTCTTTTTCAAAACCTGGTCGCTTTACCCCAACAAATTGAACCAACTGAACCAACTCATCAATTTTATACCAAGTAGGCAGATCACTAATCATGTCGCCACCAATAATAAAATAAAAATCAACGGCAGGATACAAATCAATCAGAGCCTTCATCGTATCATACGTATAATTTTTTCCACCCGCTTTAACTTCATATAACTCCATATCAAAAGCAGGATGGTCTTGGATTGCTAATTTTAGCATCTCCACTCGTATATCCGAAGAAATCGTCTTCTTCTCAACCGAAGAATGCGGGGGCTGAGCAGTAGGCATAAATAAAATCTTATCCAGATCCAATTGATCCATTACTTGATCCGCCATCACTAAATGTCCCATATGAGGCGGATTATACGTTCCTCCAAGTATGCCCACTTTTTCCCGTTTGCTTGTTCTAATTTCTTCGATTAAAATTTCTGGTTCCAAAATCACCGACGATTGTTTACTCAAACCTTTTCGTTCCTTTCCGTTCATTTTTGCTTCGCCAATGCCTTTAATCTAGTTTCCAGCTGCTTTTGGAAGGTTGGTGGAATATTTTTGATATTTCTCCTCTTCCGCTGGTAAATATAAGACCAATACTTTACCGATCACTTGTACCACAGTAATTTCTGAATGGCTTTCGATAAAAGCAGCGGCTTCTTTAGCGGTTAAGTTTGAATTTTGTAAAACTTGTACTTTCATTAATTCTCGTTTCGATAAAGCCTCAATATATTCTTCGACAATTTCTTCTGTCAAATCATTTTTCCCAATTTGAAAAACTGGAGAAAACTCATGTGCTTCTGCACGTAAGAAACGTTTCTGTTTTCCGGTTAATTTTTGCATAATAACTCCATTCTTTTAATTCTCATTTTTTGTTTTATGGCTCTCTTCATCGTGTTTTCGAAGAGAAACTTAAATCATTGTTTTTCGAACATAGACGTCGACGCCTTCAGGGGCCCACATAGCGATTTTTGTATGGGCTTGATCTACAGATACCCATCCCAAACCTGAAACAACCACATCGGTGGGTTCATTGATTGTAAATGAATGTCTTTTTAATTTTGGAAATTTTTGTGCTGTAAATTCAGTGGGTGGATTCAAGATTTTCCCGACTTGTTTTTCGTAAAATTCATCGGCATTTTTTAACTTGGTCCGATGCAACTGTAAATCGTTACTTACATAAAAAACAAAGGGTTGTTTGCCTTCTCCGTTAATATAATCAAAACGAGCTACTCCGTCTACAAAAATCGTTTGTTGATCATTTAATTGGTAGACTTTTGGTTTCACTTCTCGTCTTGGGATGACTTGTTTGAGCTCCCTGCCTGAAAGGAAGTGTGTTAAGTTTGTATGTTGGATAATCCCTGGCGTATCAATGATGTTGCTACCGTCATCTAGAGGGATTTCAATACTTCCAAGAGTTGTGCCTGGGAAATACGAGGTTGTAATCACATCATCTGATTCCGTCGCAATATTGATAATTTGGTTAATGAGTGTTGATTTTCCAACATTTGTCGCACCTACAATATAGACATCACGGCCTTTACGTTCACGTTCAATCACTTTCATTAGCTCTTTAACGCTTTCTGAACGTTTTGCGCTCGT
>DXAZ01000073.1 GCA_019116785.1 Candidatus Atopostipes pullistercoris | reverse complement strand
TTTTTTCCACTTTCCAGTGCCTCTTGATCTTCGGCAATGATTTTGCTTAGCGATCGATGGAGTCCGGTGTTTGGTTTTAAGGGATTGTGGTTCAACTCTTCTTGTACACGCTCAGCCTTTTCTTGGGTGTGGTGATCCAACTTTACTGGCTTGGTCATTTTACTATCTATTTTTTGGTTAGAAACTTTTTTGTTTTTTAACGTTTCCTTATTTTCAAGCGTTTCTTGTACTAAGGATTGACTCGATGCTCTTCTATCAAAGGATTGTTTTATTTCCGGTGCCAAACGCTCTTCAAATAATAAATAAGAGTCCTTTTCTTTCGTCAAACGTTTTCTAATTTCTTCTAGCAGACTCTGATCTGTTGGATTTGTTGCCCAACCTTTTAAATGTTGCAAACTTTTTGGAATGTGTTTGCTACGAAAGCGATTAGACTGATCATTTGCTTTTTTAGTCATTTGCCGAGGCGGGACGGACGAGTTGTAAGAGGTTGAAGGAGTTTGCATATACTCGGCGGCTTTTTCTTGCAAATCTGTCCGCGTAGGGACTCGTTTGGGCATTGACTGTTTATAATCATTTTTAAAATAAGAATCTTGATCCACCCAACTGTCTTTTTTAGTGTCTTTTTTCTTTTTATTTAGGGGGCTAATTTTTGGATTATTTTTCTTAAAATAGCTTGGCCCATCATATTTACTCATGCTTACTCCTCCTTTCCTTTCGTTTGGTGTTTTTTCTTAAATTTCGAAAGCTTCTCCAACGACTGCGTCATCTTCTAAAACAAGTATTCCTTTTTGTTTTTCAGCAGGCACTTCTATCCCTAATTCACGTGCAGAGCTAATCATTCCGTGACTAGCCACGCCTCTTAATTCACCTGGCCAAATCACTAAACCATCTGGCATTATTGCGCCCGGTTTGGCTACGACTACTTTTTGTCCTTGGGCAATATTGGCTGCTCCACAAACAATTTGTAAAACTTCCCCTTGATCCACTTCTGTTTGAGTTACCGATAAATGGTCAGAGTCTTCATGTGGCACACATTCTTGAACATAACCTACGACAAATTTCGGGCGAGAATCAGCCACTAAGTTTGATTCAAACCCTGCCTCTTCTAAAGCTTCGTTCAAAGCTTCAACATCCTCTTCAGACAAAGTCACCGGTCCACTCTCTTCTAAAGAAAGTATTTGCGAAGCTTCAAAAAAGTTGTACCCCACCACTTCACCGGATTCTTTATCCGAAATACGAGCAATATTGCCTTTACGTTCAAAGGTTTGGTTTTCTGCTTTAGATGGTTTTAATTGAATCACTAATAAATCATTAAATGCTTGATTATTGTAACTTGCTACTAACATTTATTTCCCTCTTTTTTATTATTTTTTTAAAGATATCGTATCTAACGTGCTTCGGTCTAAATTCAAGATGACTTGTTTGACCATTTCTAGAGCTGCTTCATAGTCATCAATATGGAAAATGGTTTGGTGCGTATGGATATAACGTGCAACCATTCCAATAACACCACTTGGGATTCCTTCTTTTAATTGATGAGCAGCACCAGCATCTGTTCCCCCTTTGGAGACATAGTACTGATATGGAATATTGTGGGTTTCAGCGGTATCCAACATAAATTCGCGCATCTCTTTTGAAAGAATAAAGCCTGGATCTTGAATACGAATAAGAGTTCCTTCGCCTAATTTTCCAAAAGCATCCGCTTTTCCATAAACATCATCTGCTGGTGAACAATCTACCGCAAAAAATGCATCAGGATTAAATTTATTGACTTATCCTTTCGTGCCGCGTAAACCGACTTCTTCTTGTACATTAGCGCCTGCGATTAAATGGTTGGGTAGTGTTTCATCTTTCAAATCATGCAAAGCTTCTAAAACTGCGGTCACACCATAACGGTTATCCCAAGCTTTTCCAAGAATTCTTTTTCCGTTCGCCATTTTAATCGTTTCTACATCTGGAACAATGGTATCCCCTGGACGTACGCCATATTCTTCTGCTTCTTCTTTCGATTCAAAGCCCCCATCAAATAAAATATCTTCGACTTTCGGCATACTATTTTCTTTGCCTCGCAATAAATGTGGAGGGACTGAAGAAGAAACGACTGGATAATTTCCTTTACGTGTTTGTAGGGTAAATCTTTGCGCAGAAACGACTAAAGGATTCCAACCGCCTAATGGAACGACTCTAAAAAAGCCTTCGTCTGTAATGGATGCTAACATGAAACCTACTTCGTCCATATGGGCAGCTACCATCACGGTCGGTGCATCTTTTATTTCTGAGTGACGTAAGCCAAAAATTCCTCCCAAACCGTCTTGTTGAATTTCATCTACATATGGGGTCATTTCGGAACGGATCACTTCGCGGATGTTGTGTTCGAACCCGCTGGTGCTTTGGACTTCGGTTAATTTTTTTATACGTTCAAATCGTTGTTCATTCATATTTTTCTAGTAAACTAGATTGCCTCCTTGAATTACGTTCTATTATTCTTTTATTATACACAAAAATTCCCCTTGATTGAACCGCCAGTTATTTGTTCCGTGGA
>DXAZ01000072.1 GCA_019116785.1 Candidatus Atopostipes pullistercoris | reverse complement strand
GCAAAATAGTTATTTAAATAAGGCATACTTAAGTTATACCCACTCAAAAAGAAATTCACCATCGCCGAAATAATTAACAGATACATAATCGTTTTGTGCTTGAACATATACTGCAAACCCTCTGTAATTTGCTTGAATACCGATTCTTTTTTCTTTTTTTCTTTGGGTGGTAGCTGAATCACGATTTTACTAGAGATGAAAGCCGAGAACAGAAACGTTGCCGCATTAAACAGATAAGAAACTTTTAAGCCGAACAACTGCCAGACGAGGACCCCAATACTTGGCGAGGCAATCGAGAAAATTTCCTTCGCCAGTGTAAAACGTGAAAAGTGCGTCTCGATATAATCTTCGGTAATACTTTCCTTAATCATCGCATTGTAACTCGGGCTGTTATACGTGGACAAAATCGCCAGTAAAATATTGCCAATCAGCATTGCCAAGTACAAATAAGGTGTATCTAGGAATAAAAAGCCAATCAAACAAGTTATCCCACTCAGAAAGTCAGTGACGATTAAGATTTTTTTACGGTTCACTTTATCAGCAAAAGCACCTGCAAATAAATTAAAGACAATCCCAATCATCGTTTCTGAGGACTGATACAAAGACATCAACAACGGCCTACTCGCAAAAACGGAGACCAAAATCATCTTGTTGGCATAATCAAATACCGCATTTCCTACCCTTGAAGTAATACTCGACAGCATGATACGATTCGAGTTTTGCAAATCCACATTTTTCTGTCTCATTCTTTCACCTTCTT
The DNA here is from genome assembly GCA_019116785.1 of Candidatus Atopostipes pullistercoris. Classification (GTDB taxonomy): domain Bacteria; phylum Bacillota; class Bacilli; order Lactobacillales; family Carnobacteriaceae_A; genus Atopostipes; species Atopostipes pullistercoris. The sequence goes on along the minus strand of DXAZ01000072.1, from coordinate 6,183 downwards.
CTCACTTTTTTTTAATGTTTTAAAAGAATAACACATTTTATTTCCGAATACAAGATAAAATTTACGGAATAAGTAAATATACCGTGACAATATCTTTTAGCTCTCATAACTACTTTTTTCAAACATTACTCACCTGAAAGATATACATTTTTTCTCCACTTGAAAAAGCAGTAAATCGGGTTTGATTTTTTAAGTGCTGCAATTGTTTCTTCAACTTTTCCATCTCAAGAATCTTTTTCTCTAGATTCTTCTCAGAAACCTCTCCTAAATAGTTAATATTAATTGGTGCTGCTTCAACAATCGCTTTTAATTTTTGTTGCTGCATATCAAAGGATGGAAAATTCTCATAGATTGCAACCCCTAGACTTATTCCCTTTTGATAATGGAAATGATGGATATGGCTATACAAATGATTGATGAATGCTACGGTATTGGTTTCTTTTTTTCGATAATAAGTAACCGTCTCATGGCAATCATTTACAAGCAAATCAAATTCATCCTCTCCAACCGTTCTAAAATCAAAAAGCATTTGAAAAGTTATTTCATCGAGTTCATTTTTGTGAAGATAGTCCTGTGTTACTTCATCAGCTACTAATAAAAATTTTTGCCATTTGGTTAGTTCACCAATATTTTCTATTATTTTATATCCTTTTTCCCAGATAGCGACTTTTGATACAGGATATGACTTTTTCTGATTAATAGTTGTTAATTGATGGATATATTTATCTTCCAAAAGTTGCGAGATATTTGTGTTTTTTCGCAACTGTTCCAAATAAACTTTCATCCCTAATGACTGGGTATCCTTTTTTTGGAAATAATTACTAACATATTTTGACAAAATCGCTACACTTGCGCCATCTGCAATACTATGATGCAAGACAATACTTAATTTGATTTTATTAAAGGTTATTCGATGTGCTAATATACAATACAATGGTTGCCCGTATAAATGATTCATGATTTTGCTTTTTGCTTTGATTCTATCGTTTTCAATGACTTTCTCTTGCTGCGCTGGACTGAGTGTCGTGACATCTTTTACATGGCTCTTAATTTTCGCCTGTTTATACACTTCACTGTAAAAATGATTATCTGAGTCGCTAATAATTATCGTTCTAAAAGCCTCTATTTGATGAACTAAATATTCAATCAAATGAGTGGTGGTATCTGCGTGAATATTATCTGCATACTCAAAATCTGCATCAATAAAGCTGTTTAATTGAATGCTTAAATAGACTCTTTGAAAAATAGAAGAAGCATAAGAATTTTGCTCATCTTTTTCAAATAAATCTACAATACTTGCTGCATGCTTTTCTTTATAAAAAATTGAGGTTGCATCTTTTTTTAAAATCGCACTTTGAATACTAGTAAAAACACTAGATTGAGTAGCTATCTTATCAAATAAGGATAAGTCCTCTTCACGAATTTTTAAGGTAAAACAATTATTTTTATTTGCAACAAGTTCTCCATTTATATTCTTTTCAGTCAATAGTTTTGCTATTTTTTGATGGTCATTTAAAGAAGTAGCTTGATTTTGAGCTAAATCATTTTGTATGGCAGATACCGTTGGATGTAAATAAAGATACCCCGAAGGAAGCGTGGTTGAAAAGACGGATTCCAAATATATTTCTAGTTCAACCACCGAAAGAGAATCAATGCCAAAATCAAACAAATGATCATTCATACCTAAACTTGGTAGCTCTGTAATACGACGAATATCGTTCAATAATTTATGATTATTTTCTTCTGTTTGATTCTGTGCTAAATAATAATCTACCAATTGCTTTCTATCAATCTTGCCATTAATATTTACTGGAAATACAGTTAATGGTTCCCAGACAGAAGGAATCATGTAACTTGGTAAAATTTCCAGTAAGCGATTTTTAGTGTAGTCTATGCTTTTGGTAGTAGCTTTTTTAAGATAAAAACAAACTAATTTTTTATTTAATTTCAATACCACACATTTATCAGTATTTAATACAGGTGTAATCGCATTTTCTATTTCACCAGGTTCAACGCGGATACTATTTATCTCTATTTGAAAATCTTTTCTACCTACAAATGTTAAGTCTCCCGTATCTTTATTTAATGAGACCCAATCCCCTGTTTTATAATATCTTTTGCCCTCAATAACGGGAAAGGCCTCCTGTGTCTTATCTGATAAATTCAAATACCCTTTCGCAACGCTCGGACCAGCTAAAAGTAATTCAGCATAAGATTGATTCGGTTCATAAATATAAAGGGTAGAGATATCATTAAATGGTTTACCAATAGGAATTTGTTCGTTATTTAAATCTTCAAGCTTAACTTGATAAAATGTAGCATACACTGTTGCTTCTGTAGGACCATAACAATTATAAACTTTACCCTGTGCGACTAATTCACGTAATTTTTTAGCTAACGAAACAGGAAATTCTTCACCGGCCACTAGAAGGTACCTTAATTTTGATTGTCTTAAGCAGTCCACTTCCTTCTCTCCATACGTATTGACAATGGAAGGAGCTATCGATAAGTGTGTGATATTGTATTTTTGGATAATGACAGGAAGTTGTTTGATATCCTTCATTTCTTTATCTTCTAATATAAATAACGATGCATTATTTGTAATCCATCCATATAGTTCCGCTACCGATACATCGAATTGAAGCGCAGTATTCAATATAAAAACAGAATTTTGGTTAGAAGGAAAAGTATCATTCAAGTTTTTGATAAAGAATTCTAAATTTGCAAATGACACCTCTACCCCTTTAGGATTTCCTGTACTTCCCGAAGTATAGATAACATACGCACTAGCATTTTCCGCTCTTTTTCGCATGATTGGCTCAGGCGCATCTACAGAAGTAATCTCTTTAATCAAAATTTTGCTTATTTCATCGCTGTTCGGCAATAATAAGTATTTTTGGTTCGTTATAATAGCTTTGGCCTTGGTATCGTTTATAATATAACTTATTCGTTTCTTAGGCACCCGAATATCTACAGGGACATACGCTGCACCAATCAAACCAATGGCCATAATGGTTGCTACGGTTTCTATAGAAGGTGTCATAGCAAGAATCACCTTATCCTCACAATGAATCCCTTTTTGTTCAAGAAGATGTTGAATTTTTCCGACCAATGATAAAAAGTCATTCATCTTTAATTTTTCTTTTGTTGTAAGAATTGATTGTGTGGCTGTATTTTTTCTGTTCAATAATTGTTGAAATATAGACATCCTTTTTCTCCTTGATTGAAAAAGCTAAATTGATTTAGCAAATTTTTTATCGCTTTTCTACTTTTTATTGTACAATAAACAAAAACGACTTTATTTTTTGTTGTGAAAGTGGGAATTTTATGAACACCTCTTTAGGAAAGACACTTAGAATATTACGAAAAGGAAAGCAAGTGAGTTTAACCTCTTTAGCTGATGACTCCCTTTCAAAATCACAAATATCTAGATTTGAACGTGGTGAATCCGAAATCTCTTGTGTACGTTTAATGCATTTATTGGAGAAATTGAATCTAGGTCTGGATGAATTTATTCTTTTTCATCAATCAACGACCGGAGAGCAAAATCATTTTCTAAATCATCTAAATTACATTGAGCGAGAATACCATCAAAATAATATCGATAAATTAAAACAATTATTATCGAATGAATCATTTGCACTAACTGAACTTGAACAAATAATGGTGAAATCAATCATTCATCCACTTGCTCCTGAAATGGCCCCTCAGAAAGAAGAACTACTCGCACTAACTGATTACCTATTTAAAGTTGAGTCTTGGGGGATATACGAGATTGTATTATTTGGTAATTGTGTACGATCTTTGCCCTACCAAACGTATTTTTTATTAACTAAAGAAATGTTGGGCAATACCATCCTAACCTCTAATAACAAAAAAATAATCATTCAAGTGGCAATCAATTGTATGATTGTTAGTGTTGATGAAAATGAGTTTAAAAATGGTGAATATCTTATTCAAGAAATCAACAAACATTTAAAGCATGAATTATTCTACTATGAAAAAACGGTTTTTCTTTATGCGACCGGCTATTTCGAATTTAAGCAGCACAAACAAAGTGGGCAAACAAAAATGAAGCAAGCCATCCAAGTGTTTGAACTTCTGGGTGAAAATCATTTAAAACAAGAATATGAAAAACATTATCTTGAAAATACTCATTCATAATGCTAGATATTAAATAACCCCAACTACACGCTTGATGCTTGGCGTAGTTGGGGTTTATCTTTATTCACTTCGAAACTCATGGCTGATCGAGTCACTTCACATCCTTAATGCAATCTGTGTTCAGCGACTAGCCACTTCGGAGTATAAGCCAGCTCGTCTGGGAAAGTCTTTACTTTTCGGACTTTCCCGACGCTCTGGACAAACTTATCCGCTCGTAGCTAATCAAGTCGCTTCACATCCTTGTTTTAATTCGTGCGGACGGGTGTGATGAGTTGGACGAAGTTGCCGCTGTCTTCTGCTGGTTCTAAGATAAATGGACGGACTGCAGATAAGAAGCGGATCACAATTTGGCTGTCTTTAAACGCACGTAAGGCAGCTTTCATATATTCTGGATTGAAGGAAATTTCTAGAGGTTCTCCTTCGACTTTTTCATATGATAGGCGTTCTTCTACCTTCCCTAATTCCGGAGAGCGACCATATAACATCACGCCTTCATTGGTAATTGATAGGCGAATAATGCTATAACGACCTTCATTAGATAGCAAAGAAGCACGTTCAACGGATTGTAAAAATTGTGGTCCGTTAAAAGTAATGCTCGTTTCAAAATTAGTAGGAATCAAACGACGCGTATCAGGATAATTGCCTTCTAATAAGCGTGAGTAGAATTTCATCGTACTGGTTGTAAACATCACTTGATTATCCATAATAGAAATTTCGACAAATTCTTCATGTTCAGGCAAACTACGAGACAATTCGACTAAGCTCTTACCTGGAATAACCATATCAAAGTTGGCGGCTGCTTCTTCTAATGGAATGACACGTTGGCTTAGGCGATGAGAATCCGTTGCTACAGCTGTTAATTGATTTTCTTCTAAAATAAAATGTACCCCAGTTAAAATTGGGCGTGTTTCTTGGGTTGAGACTGCAAATACGGTTTCCGCAATCACTTGGTTTAATAATGGAATCGGCAATTTCAATGGCGTCGCGCTAGAAACTTCTGGTAATTGTGGATATTCACTGGCACTTAACCCAGCGACCACGAAATTTGCTTCTCCTGAGGTGATGCTGACTTGTTGGTTACTTAATAATTCAATTGTTAACGTATCTTCTGGCAAACGACGCACGATTTCATTAAAGAATCTCGCCTGTATCACAACAGAACCCGTTTGCTCAATTTGCATTTGAGCTTTTTCACTCTCTTTACTTAAAAAGGTTTCAATAGAGACATCCGCATCGCTACCTGTTAAGTAGATACCATCAGGGGTAAGTTCCATTTTGACCCCAGTTAAGATGGGCATGGTTGCTTTTCCTGGGATGGCTCTTAATGCGGTTTGTAATTCTTGCATAAAGATGCTTCTATTTAAGGTTACTTTCATCAGTTGAAAATCCTCTTTTCTATTAATCTGGTACGCTTATTTTATATTATATTAATTAAATATAAAGTAATAGTAGTAGTAGGCTTGTTACTATTGTGGAAAACTAGGTCTGAAACCTTGAAATATAAAGCTTATCCACTGTGGAAAACTTGTGGACAACTTTAAATCTTGCGCACAAATTATCCACATTAGCCATTGAGCGCATTTTTGATTTCGGCGATTTCTTCTTGTAGTTGGGTATTACTGCCAAGAAGCTGCTGAATCTTTTCATGCGCATGGATGACGGTGGTATGATCCTTGCCGCCAAATTCTGCTCCGATTTTTGGTAAAGAATGATCGGTTAATTCGCGGGCTAAATACATCGCGATTTGTCTTGGTACGACGATGGTTTTGACCCGTTTCTTACCTTTCAAATCCTTAACTTGTACATGATAATACTTCGCCACTTGCTCTTGAATGTCTTGAATCGTTACCTGCGTTAAAGGCTGGCTATTTTTCAGTGCTTTCAAGGCTTCAGCAGCTAAACTGGTTGTGATATCCACATTTTGCATTGTCGCAAAAGCTTGTACCCGCACCAAGGCTCCTTCTAATTCACGGATGTTCGAATCGATTTGACCGGCGATGTAGCTAAGGGTATCATCTG
>DXAZ01000071.1 GCA_019116785.1 Candidatus Atopostipes pullistercoris | reverse complement strand
TTCAAAAAGTTACGCAGAAGACGGGTCAAACTGTTTTTTATTTCAAAAACTTACGCAGTGTCTCATAATAAAAAGAAAAAGTTGATATAGATCAATTATGATTCGTTTAAAGTTTTCTATACTGTAAGCACAGTAAGAAACAAAAATTACAAATTTAAAAAAGGGGAAATAAACGATGCAAAAAGCAAATATTCAACTAGAAACCTTAACTTGTCCCTCTTGTCTTCAAAAAATTGAAGGAGCGGTTAAAGAACTCAATGGAATCGATAAGGATAGTTTAAAAGTGATGTTCAATGCCAGTCGAGTAAAAGTAGAGTTTAACGAGAATGAAATCTCTATTGAAGAAATTGAAAAGGCAATTACTGATATGGGCTATGAAGTGAAAAAATCACGTGTGAAAGCAGCGTAAATTTCATCTCATCAATCATTATTTATAGTCAAATGTTTTGAAAAGTAGAGGGAGAAAGATGAGCCAAATAACTTTACAACTAGAAACCTTAACTTGTCCCTCTTGTATGAAGACCATTATACAAACAACGAACAAGTTAAAGGGTGTTGAAAGCACAAAAATTCTTTTCGATTCAAGCAAAGCAAGAATAACCTTTAATGAAAAAATTATTACAGAAGCAGAGATTATGGATAACATCGTCAAAATGGGTTACCAAAGTAGAAAAATATAATTACAAAAAGCTCGGACCTTCCATCTTATAGATGGCGTGTCCGAGCTTTTTGTATATTAGATAGAAAAATTTTCTAAATCATCAGTTGAATCTCTTCATTATAAAATGAGCGGTACGTCATATAACTTGCTATAAAGGAAGAGATAGCTGTGACAGAGATCAACATAAACATGACGACAATTTGATAGCGAATAGCTTGTGTAGGATCTATTCCAGCAAACATCAAGCCTGACATCATCCCGGGCAAACTGACCAATCCAACTGTTTTTGAACGACTAATAGAAGGCTGCATGCCTGTTTTAATGCTTTGTCGAACGATGGTTAAAGAGCTTTGTTTTTCGTTGGCTCCTAAAGCTAATTTTTCAAGGATTTGTTGTCGATTATCTTTAAATTGAGTAGTGAGGGATTGATAAGCGATTCCGATAGCCGTCATAGAATTACTTGCAATCATTCCTGTAATAGGAACAATTTGAGAAGGCACCCAATTAATAGCACCTGAAAGAACTAATATTCCTAAGGCTAATATAGTTCCTATACCTATGGAAGTTAATGAGATTTTAAAAGAGTTCGGAATTCCTTCGCTAGTTTTATGGGCATTATAAGAAGCATTAAAGATAATAAATAAAACCATGATTAATGTTACGAAATCATTATTGATTTGAAAAACAAAACTTAAGACATATCCAATAATAAATAGCTGGATCACTACACGAATTCCTGCAATAAAAATGTCTTTCCCGAGGCCTAGTTTTTCTTTATAGTCCACTAATATAGCAATGACGAGTAACAGAGTCGATAATATTAAAGAAAGATTACTAATTTCTAATTGACTAGTCATGTTTTATATCCTCCATTTTTCCATCTTTAAGTTGAATCAGTCTATTTGATTCGTTGATTTCTTTTGTGTCATGAGTAATCCAAAGAATTGTCATTTTTTCCTCTTGGTTTAAATGATTGATGAACGATAAAATAATCTCTTTATTTTTCTGATCTAAAGAACTTGTCACTTCATCCATTAATAAAATGTTCGGCGAGTACATTAAGTTTCTAACTAAAGCAACCCTCTGACGTTCTCCACCAGAAAGTTCATGAATAGGTTTATTTAAATAGTTTTCTGGAAGCTGTACGGTATGTAATCCTTCGAGGGCTCGTTTTTTATCAAAATCTTCTTCCCTTATTTTGGCTGGGAAAGCTAAATTGTCATAGACCGTTTTATCAAATAAAGTCGCATTTTGAAAGAAATAAGAAACATTCTTTCGATAATCAGTAGGATTATATTCTGTAATATCTTTATCTTTATAATATATATTCCCAGAAGTAGGGCTTATTAGATGACCGATAAGTTTTAATAAAGTACTTTTTCCACTGCCGGAAGGACCAGTTAAGGTAACGAATTCTCCTTTATCAATAGAAAAGGAAACATTCTCCAAAATTTTTCTTTCTTCTATTTCAAAAGAAAGATCTTTTAATTCTAAAATGGGCTTCATTTCTTTATTTCTCCTTTTATCTTTTAAATATAAGAAACTCCAATAATAATAGATTACCATCTATTTAGAATAATTACAAATAAAGAAATTCCCAAAAAATCTTTATAAAGAGAAAAATGACTTTTTACCAATTTAAGGAAAAGTTAACATTTAAGGATTTGGAATAAAATTTAGAAGAAGAAATACGAGCATAATAAGGTTATAGGCTCTTTTATTAAGAAAGAAAATTTTGAAGAATTAATGAACAGATTTCAAAAAATGTTGACAAAGAAAATGTAGTAAGCTAAAATCAGGAGCATCGAATAAACAAATTTCGATAATTGTACATAAAGATGAACGAAATAACGGGTATGTTTATTCGAAAAGCAGCAGATGGTTATAAAAAAGTCAATCTTTGTAAAAAGACTAGGATAAGATAAGGAAAGAAGAGTTGAATGAGTAGGATAGTTGCGACAGGTTCTTATTTACCTGAAAAAATATTAACAAATAAAGAACTGATCAAGCGGACGGGAATTGATTCAAATGATGAATGGATTACCCAACGAACAGGCATTCATCAACGTCATTTTGCTTTTGAAAATGAAACGGTGAGTGATTTAGCCATTCAATCTGCTAAAAATCTATTAAAGCAGCTGGATGCAGAAATTGTTCAAGAGATTCATCTGATCCTTGTTGCGACGATGTCTTCCTGTTTGCCGACACCTTCAGTTGCGAGTCAAGTTCAACGTGGGCTAGGAATCAAACAAGCTCTAGCTTTTGATATCAGTGGGGCTTGTTCAGGTTTCATAATGGCTCTAGAAGTGGCTGAAAAAATTAGTCGCAGTCAATCATCGGGTTACACCTTGGTGATTGGGGCGGAAAAAATGAGCAATATTTTGAACTTTGAAGATCGAAGTACGTCAATTCTCTTTGGAGATGGCGCTGGAGCGGTATTGATTAAACATAATGGGGAAGGGTTAGAAAACTATCAGAGTGAATTAATTAGTTTACCGGATCCAAAAAATTCGATTTATGTGCCAGCGGAGAAAAAACAAAATGGTCAAATGACGATGGATGGACGTGAAGTCTTTAATTTCGTTTTACGTCAAGTCATCCCGTCGCTTTCAAACTTTATCCAAGACTATGCAAAAGATTTCGATTATTTAATTGGCCATCAAGCAAATTATCGCTTTATTGAAATATTAGCAAAAAAATTAAGAGTAAGTCTTAGTAAAATTCCAGCAAACATTGACAAAGTAGCGAATACGTCAGCTGGAAGTATCCCAATTCTTCTGGACCAATTGGTTAAAGAAGGAACTATCCATTTAAACAGCACGCAAAAAGTCGTGTTGGTCGGATATGGCGCAGGTTTAGCGTGGGGTCAAATTAGTTTAACAATTTAAAAAAATATGGAGGAATTTACAAATGATTAAAGACACAGTTATTGATATTATTGCAGATCAATTAGAGGTAGACAAAGATACAATTACACCAGAAACAAACTTTACCGAAGATTTAGAAGCAGATAGCTTAGATATTTTCCAAGTGTTAAGTGAGATTGAAGATGAATTGGATATTGTCATTGAAACGGATGAAAATATTCAAACCGTTCAACAATTAGTAGATCACATCGAAGCAACTAAAGAATAAGTACCTCCCGCAATTACAGTGAAAAGGATGTCATGAATGAAAACAGCGATTACGGAATTATTGAATATAAAATATCCTATTATTCAAGGGGCCATGGCATGGGTAGCTGATCCAGATTTAGCAAGTGCAGTATCCAATGCAGGAGGACTTGGAATAGTCGGAACCGGGCATGATCCGGTAGAAGTTGTTCGTAAAAAAGTGGAAGAAATGAAACAAAAAACGGACAAACCTTTCGCGGTAAATGCGATGTTTTTAAGTCCTCATGTAGATGCCGTTGTTGATTATTTAATTGAAGAACCATCCGTGAAAATTATTACAACCGGTGCTGGAAACCCTAGTAAATATATGGAACGCTTTAAAGAAGCAGAAATAGTGGTTATCCCTGTTGTAGCTTCTGTTGCTGTCGCAAAACGTATGGAGCGAATTGGGGCAGATGCTATTGTTGTTGAAGGTATGGAAGCAGGGGGTCACATTGGACGTCTGACAACGATGGCCTTGCTCCCACAAGTGGTAGATGCCGTCTCAATTCCTGTCATTGGAGCAGGAGGCTTTGGTGATGGTCGTGCGATGGCAGCAGGACTAATGCTCGGAGCGGAAGGAATTCAAGTCGGAACACGATTTGTTGTGGCGAAAGAATCGAACGCGCATAAAAACTTTAAACAACAAATTTTAAAAGCAAAAGATATTTCTACTACAGTAACGGGAGAAATTACCGGACATCCTGTTCGCGTTCTAAGAAATCAATTAACTAAAGAATATTTAGCCATTCAAAAGTCGATTACAAGTGATGAACAACCTGATTTTTCAGAATTGGAAAAATTAGGAAGTGGGGCTTTATACCGAGCAGTGGTTGAAGGAAACACTAAAACAGGTTCCATGATGGCTGGCCAAATTGCCGGTCTAGTCAATGAAGAAGGGACCGTTGAAGAAATTATTTTAGATTATGTGAATGAAGCTCAAAAGATTTATGAAAAACGTGGACACTACTTCGAATAAAGAGGGAGATTTATGTCGTTAGCCATTATATTTAACGGCCAAGGTGCTCAATATAAAGAGATGGGGCAGGATTTTGCCCGCACATTTCCAGAAGCACGAGCTGTTTATGAAAAAATTGAAACTTTAACAAACTACCCTGTACGTCAATGGATTACGGATGATTTTGAGGCTCTCCAAGAAACTCGTTATGCGCAAGTTGCCATTGCAGCAACGAGTCTAGCGATTTATGAAAGTATACAAGCAAAGTTGCCAGCCATTGACTATATGGCTGGCTTAAGTTTAGGAGAGTATTCTTCCCTAATCGCTAGTGGAATGTTGAGTCTAGAAGAAGGCTTCTCGCTTATTAAAACGAGAGGACAACTAATGACAAATCATTGTCAAACCTTACGTGAATCTTCAGATATCGTGATGGCGGCCGTTATGAAAATGCCGCTTGAAGAAATTCAAGCCGTACTTAAGGAAGTCAACAAAGCAGAAGAAAAATTATATCTGGCGAATTTAAATTCTTCTACGCAAGTAACGATTGCCGGGACAACAGAAGCTTTCAATCAATTTAAAAAAATAGCGCGCACAAGAGGTTATAAAAAAATAATGCCTCTAAAAGTAGAAGGTCCCTTCCATACTCCTTATATGGACGCTGTTTGTGCGCCTTATGACGAAGCACTCGCTCCTTTGTCATTTTCCGAAGGGGAGGTTTTGGTTCTTAGTAATACGACTGTCAAACCTCATCAAACAGAAAAAGTCAAAGAGTTATTGGTGCGTCATTTAGTGGAGCCGGTTCGTTGGCAAGAAACGATTGCTTCCATGAAGACTTTTGGGGTCACGAAAATTATTCAAATTGGTCCGGGGAAAACCTTGGCGAATTTGTTGAAACGCGAACCGGAAGCTCCTGATACTTTAGTAGTGGATAAAGTAGCGGATGTAGAAGAAATAGAAGAATTTTTAGGAGGATAAGTATTGGTAGAAGTAGCTTTAATTACTGGGAGTTCTAGAGGAATTGGTTTAGAAATTGCAAAGCATTTAGCAAAACTTGGTTACCAAGTGATTTTAAATGGTCGCAGTGAAATCAAAGAAGAAGTACTTAATCAGTTTGCAGACGCTCCTGTTCCTGTTGCTCAAATAACAGGTGATGTCAGTAATTTTGATGAAGCTAAAGCCATTATAGACGAAGTGATTGACCGTTTTGATCGAGTAGATGTTTTAGTTAATAATGCAGGAATTACTCGTGATGGCTTGATTATGCGGATGAAAGAAGTCGACTTCGATGATGTGGTGAATACGAACTTGAAAGGGGCTTTTAATATGTGCCGTCATGTGACACAACCGATGTTGAAGCAGCGAGCAGGCACAATCATTAATATGTCTAGTGTGGTTGGAATGATTGGAAATGCTGGGCAGACTAATTATGCGGCTAGTAAAGCAGGTTTACTTGGTTTGACCAAGGCACTAGCGCGTGAACTATCCAGTCGCCATATTACGGTCAATGCGATTGCTCCAGGATACATTGAGACAGAAATGACCGAATCTTTAAGTAACCGAGTAAAAGAGACCATGTTGAGCCAAATCCCATTGAAACGATTTGGACAGGCAGAAGAAATTGCGAAAACCGTTGAATTTTTAATCGATAATAAATATATGACCGGACAAGTTCTCGAAGTCAATGGTGGTTTAAACATGTAAAGAACCATCGGAACAAAATTAAGGAGGATAAGATGCAAAGAGTAGTAATTACAGGGATTGGAACTATTTCTCCAATTGGTAATGATGTAGAGACTTTTTGGGAAAATATGAAAGCTGGAAATTCTGGGATTTCTCCGATTGAAAGCTTTGATGCGTCAAAAACAGGTGTTTCTGTAGCTGCAGAAGTTAAAGACTTTAACCCTAAAGATACAATGGGGCGGAAAGAATATTCGCGGATGGACCGATTTTCACAATTTGGAGTAGCAGCCAGTGTTGAAGCAGTCAATCGTAGTGGCTATAACATTGAAGAAAATGCAGATCGAGTGGGTGTGATTGTTGGCTCAGGAATTGGAGGGTTACTTGCTATTCAAGATGGAATCGACAAGATGCGTGCCAAAGGACCAAAACGTGTGACTCCATTATTTGTCCCGATGACGATTGGAAATATGGGGGCCGGTAATATTTCTATGAAGGTGGGTGCACGTGGCACGAGTTTGGATATCGTAACCGCTTGTGCAAGTGCGACAAACTCTATTGGTGAAGCCTTTTTAAAAATTCGAAATGGCATGTTAGATGCTTGTTTAGCAGGAGGTACGGAAGCGACCATTAATGAAATTGGTATTGCTGGTTTTGATGTATTGACTGCTTTATCCACCAATGAGGATCCAAAAACAGCTTCACGTCCTTTTGATAAAGATCGAGATGGTTTTGTGATGGGTGAAGGAGCAGGGATTTTATTTATGGAATCTTTAGAATCTGCACAAACACGAGGCGCAAACATTTTAGCTGAAATTGTTGGTTACGGTTCAAACAGTGATGCCTATCATATGACAGCTCCACGCCCAGATGGTAGTGGTGCTGGCGAAGCAATTAAAACAGCTATTCAAATGGCAAATATCCAACCTGAAGAGATTGATTATATTAATGCACATGGAACAAGCACGCCGACCAATGATTCTGCAGAAACAGAATCTATTAAGTATGCTTTAGGAAAACATGCTTATAAGATACCGGTATCGAGTTCGAAAGGATTTTTCGGTCATTTACTTGGAGCAGCTGGGGGCGTTGAAGCCATAACGGTGATTAATGCCTTACAAGATGGTTTTGTTCCAGCAACTTTGGGACTAAAAACACCTGATGAAGCTTGTGATTTGGATTATGTTCCTGAAGAAGGACGTCATCAAGAAATAAACTATGCCTTATCTAATTCCTTAGGATTTGGCGGACATAATGCTGTGCTATTATTTAAACGTTGGAATGGTGAGTAATGATGAAATATGAAGAATTAACCGAATTAATTAACCATTTAGATCAATCCAGTTTAGCTTTTATGGACTATCAAACGGATGATGAACACATTATCCTATCTAAAGAAGTTCCCCAAATGGTTGCACCCCAAAATCAAGGACAGGCATCGGATGTAACGCCCGTAGAAAATAATCCTGTTCAGACACCTGTGCCCCAAGAAGTTGTTAACCCAGCAGTCAACGAGACAAATTCTGTCGATGAAGAAAAAGAAGCTGCTGGAGAAGTGGTTGAATCTCCAATGGTAGGGGTTATCTATTTAAAACCTCATCCTGATGAAGAACCTTATATCAAAGTGGGCGATCATATTGAACAAGGGGATGTTATTTGCATAGTTGAAGCAATGAAACTCATGAATGAAATACAAGCGCCGCATTCAGGTGTCGTCACAGAAATTTTAGTTGAAAACGAAGCAGTCGTTGAATACAAACAGCCACTTATTCGCATTGATTAGTGTTTTACAAGGAGGACAAAATGTCAGAACAAAATAAACCCGTAATGACTGCTCAAGAAGTCATGGATGTTATCCCAAATCGTTATCCAATGTTTTTTGTGGATCGTGTAGAAGAGTTGGATTTAGAAAAACGTATTGTTGCAACAAAGAATGTTGCTGCAAATGAATCTTATTTCCAAGGACACTTTCCTGGAAATCCAATTATGCCAGGTGTTTTACAAGTTGAG
>DXAZ01000070.1 GCA_019116785.1 Candidatus Atopostipes pullistercoris | reverse complement strand
AATCTTTCAATTCTTAAATTAGGTAAACCTTCTCGAGACAAACCGTGGCTAGATTGAGGAAAAGTCACTAGACGCGTTTGTACTCTTTGTTTTTTCATTGCTCTATACATTTGTTCACCCTGCTCTTGCGGACAACGATGATCTTCTTCTCCATGAAGAATTAATAAAGGTGTTTGCGCATTTTTTGCATGCGCAAGAGGTGACATTTTCCATAAGTCTTCAACATCACTCAAGTCACGACCCAATTGAAATTCTACAAAAGAAGGGCCTACATCACTGGTTCCATAAAAACTTATCCAGTTGGAAATTGAACGTTGTGTAACCGCTGCTTTAAAGCGATTTGTATGTGTAACCATCCAATTGGTCATAAAGCCGCCATAACTTCCGCCGGCTACATAGACACGGTCAGGATCAATTTTTGGATAATTTTCTAAAACATAATCTGTTCCATTCAGTAAATCTTGATAATCTTCATCTCCATAATTATTTAATATCGATGCGACAAATTCTTGCCCGTAGCCACTTCCGCCACGTGGATTTAATAAAATAACTCCATAGCCTGCTCCAGCAAGAGCTTGCATTTCATGGAAGAACGTTTCTCCATAAGAAACTTGTGGACCACCATGAATATATAAAATAGCTGGATGTTTTTGACGAGTTTCGATTGGTGGTACATACCAACCTTGAATATCCCAATTTTGAACACTCTTAAACCAGAAACGTTCTGGCTCTGAAACTTGATGTTCTTGAAAGAATTGCTCATTTGGATCATATAAATCAGTAATTTCCTCTGTTTCTAAATCCAATAAGGCAATTCTACTTGGAATGGTTAATGTGGAATATGTAATAACCGCCCGTGATTGATCTTCTAATAAATCAAGACCTGTAATCTGCATATTTTGATCGAAGACTTTTTCATAGCCTCCTTCTACAAAACCACGATACAAAACAATTTTCCCCTGTTCTGTCGCTTTAAATAAGAAAGTTTTTCCATCTTCTAGCCACCACATATCGGGACCAGCTATATTTTGTTGGAAGTCATTACTTAAAGAATCTCCTACACCATAGTCTAAATCTGGTGTCAAATTCGTTAATGATTTTCTTTGAACTTCATAGCCATATACATGATTATTGGTTACAAATTTATAACCAAAGTCATTCCCTGTAAATAGGAAATATTCTTCATTTTCCGAAGGTAGAACTTCACCAAAGATTCCACCGGGGATTTGTTCGGTGATGAGGGTAGCTTGTTTTGATTCGACGTCGTATTTGAAGATGCTGCCGCCGTAAACCCATTCATCTTCTGGGTCGAAACGATCAAAGTATAATAAATATGATTCATCTTTGGCCACGTATAAAAGAGTCAGTGAGCGGTTTTCTTCGACAATTAATTGGGGTTTGGTTTCTGGTTCTTCAGTGGTTATTTTTTTTATTTGATACAAGCGATCTTCTGGTAAAGGTCCGCTTCCATCTGCTTTATAATTCAATTTTGTGAAGACTCTTTTAGTTGGAAGGTCTTTTTTATCTTCTTCTTTTCCTTCCTCTTCTTTTTTAATGTTTGTTTGGTAGTAAACAGTCTTGGAATTTTCTAACCAATGGTAATTGCTGATTCCATTTTCTTCAAACGTTAATTGTTTAGCAGCTCCTCCATCTAGTGGAATGGAGAAGAGTTGCATTTTTTCATTTTCTGTATGGTTTGAAAGATAAGTGAGTGATTTTTTATCCCCAGAAACTTTGATTTGGGTATTCACACTGCCGCTATCTCCAAATAAAGTACGTGTTTTAGTTTCTAAATCTATGCGATAAATGGATGAGAAATATTGATTGTCTTCTTCTCTTATTTCTGTTTGAACATAAAATGCTGTATTTCCTACAACAATAGGTTGTGTCGTACTTTTTAGATCAAAAAGACTTTGATTGGTTATTTTTTTCATAAATTTTGCTTCCTCTCCTAAAAATGCTAAAAAAATACTTGCGACTGAATGAATATTCAATCGCAAGAGTTTATTTCTAATCATTTTATCATTTATTTAATCATTATCAAATTCATATTCTTGTTTATTTTTAAATTTTTTGTAAAATAATGGAGAAACGGAACGCTCTTCATAAATTCGTTCAATCGCTTGACCAATTAATTCACTCACACTAATTAATTCAATTTTATCCAAACGTTTTTCTTCTGGAAGATAAATAGAATCGGTAACCACCATTGTTTTAATGACGGATTGATTAATTCGTTCAATGGCCGGATCTGAAAATACGCCATGAGTTCCACAAGCATACACTTCTGTTGCACCAGCATCCATAATGGCTTGTGCTGCATTTGTAATGGTACCGGCTGTATCAATCATGTCATCAATGATAATAGCTTTTTTCCCTTTGACATCACCAATAATATTCATAACTTCTGAAACATTTGGTTTTGGACGTCTCTTATCCACAATCGCAATCGGTGAATCTAAAAATTCAGCTAATTTTCGAGCACGTGTCGCTCCACCATGGTCAGGAGAAACTACAACGACATCAGTCCCTGAAAGGTTTCGATCTAAAAACCAGCTAGCAAGTAGTGGAGCTCCTAGTAAGTGATCCACTGGAATATCAAAAAATCCTTGAATTTGTGCTGCATGTAAGTCTAACGCTACCACACGATCAGCCCCTGCTGTAGCCAGTAAATTTGCCACTAGTTTAGCAGTAATCGGTTCACGAGGTTGTGCTTTACGATCCTGTCTAGCGTAACCATAATATGGAATAACTGCTGTAATCGTTTTGGCACTTGCTCGACGGAGGGCGTCAATCATAATTAATAACTCCATCAAATAATCATTTGTCGGGTATGACGTTGATTGTACGATAAACACATGATCCCCACGTATACTTTCTTCAATGCTAATCGCTATTTCGCCATCACTAAATTTGTTAACGTCAAGTTTTCCCAATTCAATTCCCAAATAACTAGCAATTTTTTCAGCTAGAGGAACGTTCGAACTTAATGAATACAATTTCAAGCGTGTTTCTTTTTTATCCATAGATATCCTCCAATTATGAACTTTTGTTTCTTATTTATTTTCTTCTTTAAAATATTCTGTATAAAAATCTTCTTTATTCACTTGACGGGCTCGAGCAATTCCTAAAGCATTTTCTGGGATTTCTTCTGTTATTGTAGAACCAGCCGCAACAAAACTATTGTCTCCTAAATTTACAGGCGCTACTAGATTTGAGTTGCTTCCAATAAAGGAATGATCACCGACTGTTGTTGTTGATTTGCTTTTACCATCATAATTTGCAAAAACTACCCCACAACCAATATTGACGTCTTCGCCAACTTTCGCATCGCCGACATAGGTATGATGACCAACTTTTGTCTTTTTGCCGATCGTCGCCTTTTTAATTTCGACATAATTTCCAATATGTGCTCCTTCGCCAATCTCGCTTTTTGGACGGAGGTGACTATGAGGCCCTACATCTGCTCCTGAACGAATAATAGAATTTTCAATAACGGATTGAGTCACTTCTGCATGATCTTCTATTATTGAATCCTCAATCATAGTGTTCATTCCAACAAATACGTCTTCACCAATGACGGTCTTTCCTTTAAGGTAGGTATTTGGTTCAATGACAGTGTCTCTTCCAATTTCAACATCCATTTCAATATAGGTGTTTTCTGGATCAATCAAGGTGACACCGTTAATCATATGTTGTTTATTGATTCGTTCACGCATAATTTTAGTTGCTTGTGATAACGCAACTCGTGTGTTAACCCCTAAGGATTCATCCATATTTTCTAGTGTATGCGCACTGACGATTTCATTTTTTTCATTTAAAATTTCAACAACATCCGGTAAATAATACTCCCCTTGAGCATTGTTGTTATCTACTTGATTTAAAATTTCATATAACGCTTCGTTGTCAAAGCAATAAGTGCCAGTATTAATTTCTCGTACCAAACGTTCCTCTTCTGAAGCATCTTTTTCTTCAACAATTTTTCCAACAGAACCATCTTCTGCTCGAATAACGCGGCCATAACCAAAAGGATCGTCAGCCATTGCAGTCAACACTGTCGCTTTTGCTTCTTCTCTTTCGTGGAAATCCATTAAATTTGCAATCGTTTCTGCAGTCAACAAAGGAGTATCCCCTGAGAGAACAACTGTAGTCCCTTCCTGACCTTCTAAAAGGTCTCTAGCTTGCTCAACCGCATGAGCAGTACCCAGTTGTTCTTCTTGATAAACGAACTCGCTTTTTTCTCCAAGATAATCTTTAATGACATCCGCACCGAAACCTGTTATCGTAATCACTCGATCAACTTTCGCACCTAAAGCGGCATCTACCACGTGCCCAACCATTGGACGACCTAAAATCGGATGCATGACTTTATAAAGCTTGGATTTCATGCGTGTACCTTGACCAGCAGCCAAGACAACGACATAGCGTTTTTTCATGATTTTTTCTCCTAACTCCCATACAATAATATATTTTTTAGTTAAATTTACAACTATATCTTAAGGGATTTAGGAGCTTTTTTCAATAACCTTTCAAAGGGAAAGAAAATTCCCCATCTCTACTTCAATCGTGTTATCCGCTTCATTCACTGACTTCACTCTAAGCAAGGAATGATAGTTTTCCACGTTTATTTTTTTATTGTGTTCTAAAAAGACAACAGAATCAACCACTTCACAGTTAAACTCTTCGGCCATTCGCTCTAAACCAGTTACTGTACCACCACCTCTTAAAAAGTCATCAATAATTAAAATTTTTGATCCTTCTTTTAAGCTCCTTTTGGATAGTTCCATTTTTTCTACTTGTTCTGAAGAAGATCGAGGCAAGTAGTTAATACTAACAGTCGGTCCTTCCGTTACTTTTGAGGATTTACGAACAATTACAAAAGGAACATTTAAATTATAGGCAACGGCTTGTGCAATAGGAACACCCTTCGTTGCAATCGTCATAATAGTGTCAATTTCTTCTGTAATATATTTGGATGCAATTACTTTTCCAATTCTTTTTAACCATTTTGGATCACTTAACAAATCCGACGTATAAATATAGCCTCCAGGCAATAACCTTTCCGATCCATCAATTTCATTTTGTAACGCTAAAATTTCTCTTTCCAGTTGTTCCGCTTCATAATAGGGTTTATATTGGACGCCCCCACGCGCTCCCGCATATGTCACCAAACTTCCCATACTATTTTCTTCAAAAGAATTTTTTATAATAGTCAAATCTTCACTGATACTTGATTTAGCTGATTGAAATTTTTCCGAAAAATAGTTTAACGGGGTCGTTATATTTGGGTTTTGCAGAAAATAAATAGCCATTTCTACCAAACGTTCACTTCTTCTAACTTTCATTTTAGACCTCCATCTCTATTCTTACCCTTATCATACCGAACAAATAAATGTTTGTACATTGTTTTATACCTTTTGTTCGTATTTAAATCGCTTACATTTTGTTGTGTGATTTTCTAAATTTAAAAACTTCTAGAATATCAATTGACATTATCTAGAAGTTTTTTTAAGTTTATTTATTTTTTAAAAGCTTTTCTCCAAGCATCATGATAAAAAAGAGAGCCAAATAAAGTAGTGTGATCGTTGCTCCCGGTGGTGTATCTACATAATAAGAGGTTATTAACCCTCCAAACATCCCAAGCATTGCCACCAAAATTCCAATCAAAATCACGCCATTAAAACTTTTACTTAAACGCATCGAAATCGCTGCTGGCAAAATTAAAATAGCCGCTACAAGCAAAGCACCAACAATAGGCATCATAATGGCGATCGTCATCCCTGTAATGATATTAAAAGCCAAAGACATCCCTTTAATCGGTAAGCCGGCTGTAAAAGCTGTTTCTTCATCAAACATTAACACATACATCGGACGTTTAAAGAAAAGATACAACAAAATAATTACAAGGGTAATTGCGAATAAAAACAAAACTTGCTCTTTGGTGATGGTAACAATTGAGCCAAATAAAAAATTATTTAAACTCATCGTACTATTATCGTTAAAACTCATCAAAACCAAAGCAAGAGCCATTCCCCCGGACATCATCATAGCAATAGAAATTTCAGAGTAAGACTTATACACACTTCGCAAATACTCAAGTAAAACAGAAGCCACCACCACGACTAAAAGATTCATCCAGGTCGGTGAAACCCCCAGTAAAAGACCCAAAGCCACTCCAACTAATGAAATGTGCGAAAGAGTATCCGCTAAGAGGGTTTGACTTCTTAATATGAGGAATAAGCCTAATATAGGAGCAATCAATGAAATTAAAAAAGAGGCTTGAAAAGCATGTCTCATGAATCCATAGAAAAACATCTCCAAGGGGAATCCTCCTTTCTCAACAATTCAATATGTTTATCGACATAAGGTCGTAACTCTAAATGATCATGTGTCACCATCAAAATAGCTTTATTATGAACGGTCGTATTATGTTTTAATAATTGATAAAATTTTTCGCGTGAGCTGGAATCCATTCCAGTGGTTGGCTCATCTAGGACAAATAAATCAGGATCCATCGCAAACGTGCGAGCTAATGAAATACGTTGTTTCTGCCCGCCACTAAGTTCTCCAATTTTTTTATGGCGCATTTCCCACATTCCTACTGATTCAAGCGCTCGGTAGACATGTTCTTTATCCTTCTTGTCTAAACGTTTAAACCACCGATTTTTAGGGTATCTTCCCGATTCAACTAATTCTAAAACGGTACTTGGGAATCCAATATTAAAAGAAGCGACTTGTTGAGGGACATAGCCTACTTTTAACTCTTCCCCATTCATATTTTTCTTAGCAATATGACTCTCTCCTGTTGTTGGATGAAGTAATCCTAAGATATTTCGCAACAATGTCGTTTTAGCCGCACCATTTTCTCCTGTTAACATCACAAACTCTCCAGGATCTACTGTAAAATGAATGCCCGAAAGCACTGGCTCATCTCCATAACTAAATGACATATCTTTAACTTCTATATAATGTTTATTTTTGATACTTTCTACATCTTGCACATTTCAACCCTCATTTCTACATTATCCGTGTTTAAAAGCCTTTATTGAATGGACTTTTTGAGTTGTTCTAAGTTTTGAGCCATTGCCTCTAAATATAAATTCTCTTCGCCATCTAAATCAGTCGGCTTGCTTTCTAGATCATAAAGAACAGCCATTTCTGTTCCGGTCTCTTTAGCAATCGCTTCTGCTGTTGCCGATTGATCTCCACTTTGATAATAAATCACTGGAACATTTTGTTCATTTACAAAGTTAATAATCTTACTTAAGGCTTGCGGACTCGTTTCAATTTCTGTTGACAAACCACCTACTGCGACTTGTTTTAAATCATAATGAGTAGCTAAATGACCAAATGCCTGATGTTGAACCACAAATGTTCGCTGTTTCGCATCTTTAAAGGTTTCTGTATATGTCTGGTCTAGTTCAGTTAATGCCTGACTAAATTTTTGGGCATTTTCAGTATAAACCTCTGCACCTTCAGGGTCTGCTGCAGTCAATGCATTTACAACTAACGGAAGCTGATTCTTTACATTTAGAGGATTCAACCAAAAATGCGGATCTACATCGTCGTGTTCATGACCATGTTCTTCTCCATCTTCTAAATCTTCCAATGCTTCAGAATGATTCGATTCTTCCAACTCTAAATCTAAACCTTTTGAAAATTCTATACTCTCTAGGTCTTCGTTTTCTACAACATCCAAAAGAGAATCTACCCAAGATTCCATATTTTCACTGGCATAAATAAAAACATCTGCCTCATTTACACTTGCTACAGCTTGCGCACTAGGCTCATAGTGATGAGCATCTTCATTCGCTCCCACCATTAGTGAAACATCTGCACGATCTCCCGCGACTTCTTTGGTAATTTCGTACATAGGAAAAATAGACGTTACTACATTCAATCGCTCAGAATCTGAATGAGTATTAGCTGTCTCTTCTGAACAAGCGGCTACCAACAAAAGAAAAGCACTTATTGGTAGAAATAATTTCCAAAATTTCTTCATTCAACAAACTCCTCGTATAATAAGATTAGTCTT
>DXAZ01000069.1 GCA_019116785.1 Candidatus Atopostipes pullistercoris | reverse complement strand
TGAAGCTTAGCTTACAGTGGATGGCACTGATAACGACGAAGCTTATTCAGAAGAATATGATGCGGAGATCGAACAGAAAAAGACAGCATTAGAAGAACGTTTAACACAACTAGAAACTCGACGAACGGAAGAAATTAAAAATGAAATTCAAAAAGAAATTGATGACGGTTGGGCAGAAACTGAAGAAGGCGAACAAGAGTTAGCTGATGCAAAAGTGGAACTTGATGATGCCCGAACAGAACTCGATGAGGGATGGGCAGAAGTTGAAGAAGGACGAGCAGAACTTAAAAATGAAACAGCGAATGCACGTCATGAAATCGAGCAAAACGAAGCCCAACTTCAAGAAGAGCTCAATAATTTAAATGCACAAGAACAAGCGCTTGTTCAACAAAGAGAAGAGCTACAAACTGAACTCAATAATTTAGAGGGTGCCGAAGAAGAAATAGCAGCCGGTAAAAAGCAGTTAGAACAAGGGGTCGAGGAAATCAATACTGGATTAGCTGAAATTGAGAGCAATCGCGAAGCTATTTTACAAGGGATCGAAGAAATCGACCAAGCAATTGCTGAACTTGAAGCTGCTTTAGAAAATCCTTTATTGCCTCCAGACACCATTGAAGAAATGCAAGCTCAACTCACTACCTTAGAAGAAAAACGAGAGGAAGTTAGCGCACCCCTTCAACAAGAAGACCAGCTTATGGCGCAAAAAGAAGAGCTTCAAGCACAACTTGAGCAACTACAAGCGCAAGAACAAGAATTAGTCGCTGGTCGATTGGCTCTGTCCGATGGGCTCGAACAAATCGAGGAAGGCTTTGTTCAAATCGAAGACGGACGCCAGCAAATCAGCGCGGGCTTTGAAGAAATTGAGCAAGCCAAACAGACCTTGGATTCAGAGACAGCTAATGCAAAAGCGGAGTTAGATGAAGCCGAAGCCGAGCTAAATGAAGGAGAAGTCGATTATCAAGAAGGACTAGAAACTTTTGAAGAGGAACAAAAAAACGCACAAGAAGAAATGGAAGACGCACGAGCGGACTTAAAAGAAGCTGAACAAGATTTAGCCGATTTGCCAGCACCAGAATATCTTCTTTATGATCGTTCAGATAATCCTGGTTATTTGGAGTATCAAGATAATGCAGAGCGTCTCTCAACTATAGCTAAAGTGTTTCCCGTATTTTTCTTCCTCATTGCAATCTTTATTTCATTTACGACGATGACGCGGATGGTGGATGAAGAGCGAGAGTATATTGGAATAATGAAATCTTTAGGCTATGCGAATCATCAAATTTTGACGAAGTTTATTACTTATGCCGTCTTGGCTACTTCAATCGGGGCGACATTGGGGCTTATTGTGGGTTATACGTTTATTCCAAAGATTATCTTTTTTGCTTACAGTTCGATGTATAACTTCCCTGAGACCGCTCTTCAAGGATATCCTTTGTATACGAGTATTGCATTAGGGGCTGCCTTTATTTCGACTGTGGGAGCGAGCTTGTTTGCTGTTCGTCATTCACTAAAAAGTAATGCGGCTACGCTACTTCAACCTAAAGCACCTAAAAAGGGTTCACGTATTTGGTTAGAACGTCTCCCCTTTATTTGGAAGAGACTTAGTTTTAACTATAAGATTACTTTCCGAAATGTCTTTCGTTATAAATCACGAATGCTGATGACCATTTTGGGTATTGCTGGAAGTACCGGTCTTATCCTTACCGGTTTTGGAATTTCTGATTCCATTAGCGACATCCCTGATATTCAATATGGCGAAATTAACCAATTTCAAGCTTATGTCGCATTAAATCCGAATCTAGAAAAAGAAGAAATAGATAGCTTTAATGCATCCATTCAAAAGCATGAACAAATTGACGACCATTTGCTTATCACACAAGACAACGTAACCGCCCAAAAAGAGAACTTAAATGAACAAAAAATCACCCTCTTTGTTCCAAATGACCCAAATCGCATCAATGATTTTGTGAAGCTTATGGATTATGAAGAGGACTCTGTTCATACATTAGATGATTCCGGAGCTTATCTCACACAAAAATTGGCCCAATTATTTGAAGTGGAGCCAGGAGATACGCTAGAGATTCAAGGTGATCATAACGATAATTGGGAAGTTGATGTTGCCGGAGTCGTTGAAAATTATATTGGTCACACAATCTATATGACTCCTGCTTATTATGAAGAAATGACCGGTGAAACAAACGGAGAACCGAATCTTGAGCTCATCAAATACGATTCAGACACTTTGGATGAAAAAGAATTAGGTAGAGAATTGATGGATGAAGATGAAGTGATTGGTGTCAACTATGTTTCAGATGTTGCCCATAGCTTCAGTGGAACTTTAGATAGTCTTGATTTAATCACTCAAATTCTTATTGTTTCTGCAGCTGCTCTAGCCTTTATTGTGTTGTATAACTTAACCAACATTAACGTCTCTGAGCGACAAAGAGAACTTTCTACGATAAAAGTTTTAGGAAATCATGATCATGAAGTAACCTTGTATATTTATCGAGAGAATATTATTTTAACGCTCCTCGGTATTGTCACTGGTTTAGGCTTTGGTACCGTACTAACCAATTTTATTATGGATACGATGGAAATCGACATGTTAGTCTTTGGTCGAGAAATTCATTTGAGTAGTTATCTTTACTCAAGTTTATTAACGATTATCTTTAGTATTACGGTTATGCTGGTCATTCATTATCAACTAAAACGAATCGATATGGTCGAAGCACTCAAAGCGAACGATTAAAAAGAAACACTTTCTTGAAAGCTAAAAAAGTTTTTCAAGAAAGTGTTTTTTATTGTTATTGAATGATATTTTGAGGATTTCCTGCTAAATATTTTTCGACATTTTCAAAGGCAATATGTGCTCGAGTCACCATTGCTTCATCCGTTAAGTATCCTACATGCGGAGTGAGCACAGTATTTTTTGCCGTTAGTAAAGGATAATCTTCAAAAAGAGGCGGTTCTTCATCAAAAACATCGATTCCAGCTCCCGCAATTTTTTCCTCATTTAATAATTCAGCTAGGGCTTCATTATCAATAATCGGTCCTCTAGCTGCATTGATTAAAATAGCTTCTGGTTTCATTAGTGTTAATTTTTCTTTAGATAATAGATGAGTCGTCTCATTATTTAAAGGTAAATGAACACTAACAATATCACTTCTTTGGAGCACATCTTCTAAAGAAAGGTATTCTAGCTCCAATTCTTTGGCCGCTTCTTTTTCTGAACGGTTATAGCCGATTAACTTTGCGCCAAAAGCTTTAAATAGTCTGGCGGTTTCCAAACCAATATTTCCCGTTCCAATAATGCCCACGGTTTTTCCTTTAATTTCATTTCCCTGGATAATAGAAACCTCTTCGCCTAACCGCACACTCTGATTTCCAAAACTTATTTTTCGAAGAACATCAAGCGTTAAGCCCAAAACAAGTTCGGCGACCGCGGTATTGGAATAGCCTGCAGCATTTGCGATTTGAATATTTTGTGCTTTGGCTGCTTCTTGATCGACATGGTCCACTCCTGTAAAAGCTACATTAATTAATTTTAGATTTTTGGCCTGTTGAAAAGCTTCCTTAGGATATGGATTGTTCGCAATCATTACAATATCTGCGTCTTTGCTACGTTCTGCCAGCTCTTTCGTGTCTGTTGTTTTTTCTTTATAATACACGAATTCATGGCCTGCTTTTTCTAAAGGACTGGCTAATTTTTCTATCAATGCACTCGGTACCCCTAAAGGTTCTAACAGTTTTATAATCACTTCTAATGCCCCTCTTTCAAAATTGATTCTTTTTATTATTATAGCACGTTTCTTTTACGAAATTTTGAAGTAACTTTTTGTGGTGAAATAATTCTTTGAAGAGAATGCTTCTATTGAAGATTTATGAACGTTAAAACGCGCTAGTATTCACTCAATTTCAGCTTATACATGTGAAATTATCTAATACTTCTTTTTTTATTCAGTATTTGTGAGCAATGGAAAGCTCCTGCGCGTGGAAATTCGCAATTTATGGGCGGTGGAACGTTACCGCGCGTGGAAATTCGCAATTTATAGGCGGTGGAACGTTACCGCGCGTGAGATTCTGCAATTTCTGAGCGGTGGAACGTTGCCGCGCGTGGGATTCTGCATTTCCTGAGCGGTGGAACGTTGCCGCGCGTGGGATTCCGCGATTTCTGAGCGGTGGAACGTTTCAGCGCGTGAGATTCTGCAATTTCTGAGCGGTGGACGGCTCCCGCGCGTAGGATTCTGCATTTTCTGAGCGATGGACTACTCCCGCGCGTAGGATTCTGCATTTTTTGGGGGGCTGGACTAGCCCAGCGCATAAAAATCCACTATTCTTGGGCGATAAGTCATTCCAACCTTCATCACAAAGAAATAAAGCGGAATAGAAAATCAAAGATTTTCTAGATCTTCTAAAAAGATCTTAAAGAAGTTTGGTATTTGTACT
>DXAZ01000068.1 GCA_019116785.1 Candidatus Atopostipes pullistercoris | reverse complement strand
ATGAACGAAAGTGTGAAGAATTAGCCCTAATTAAGAAAGCTTTACTTCAAAAACTTTTCCCTAAAAATGATGAAGTTGCCCCAGAAGTTCGTTATAAAAATTTTAATGATGCTTGGGAACAGCGGAGATTTAAAGATATATCTAAATTATCTCAGGGATTACAAATAGCTATCTCTAAACGGTTTACTTACCCTGGAGACGGGAAATTATTCTATATAACAAACGAATTTTTAAATCCAAATAGCACAGTAAAATACTATATAGACTCTCCCACTAAGAATGTCATTGCTGAGAAAACAGATATTCTTATGACAAGAACCGGAAATACCGGAAAAGTTGTTACAGATGTTGAAGGAGTATACCATAATAACTTTTTCAAGATATCATATAACAGTTCTAAAATTGATAGATGGTTCCTTTATTACTTGCTAAATTCATATCCAATTCAGAGGGAAATCTTAGTAAGAGCTGGAAACTCTACAATTCCTGATTTAAATCATAATGATTTCTACGGAATAAAAATATATATTCCGACAATAGAAGAACAAATCAAAATCGGTACATTCTTAACTAAAGTGGATTCCCTCATCGCCCTTCATCAGTATAAGCTCAAAAAACTAAAGCAATTAAAAAAATTCTTACTGCAAAATATGTTCATTTAATACTAACCTCCTTGATAAGCTAGTTATTAGTTCAATTAAGGAGGTTTTCTCATATGAGAAGAAAAAGAATTTTATTTTATAACTATTTTGAAGATTGGATCAACATTTATAAAGTTGGTGCTGTTAGTGAACGTACAATTGATAAATATTGGCTTGCACACCGTCATTTAAAAAAGCTTGCCCCAGATTTAGAATTAGGTCAAATCACAAGAATTGAGTATCAAAAAATTATTAATGAATTTGCTGAAAATCACGAAAAAGCAACAACAATGGATTTTCATCACCAATTAAAAAGTTCTATTTTAGATGCTTTTGATGATGGATTAATCGATCGTGATCCTACAAGAAAGACTGTTGTTAAGGGTAAAAAACCTGGGAAGAAGAAACAAAAATATCTAAGTGAGTTTGAATTAAAAATGCTACTTAGACATTTACATTTAGGTACTGAACCTAACTTAGATTGGCTAATATTATTAGTTGCAAAAACAGGTCTACGTTTTGGAGAGGCTTTAGGCCTAACTAAAGAAGATTTTGATTTTGAAAATCAGATTATTAATATCTCTAAAACCTGGGATTACAAAGCTGCTCGAGGTGGCTTCAAGTCCACTAAAAACAAATCATCTATTAGAAAGGTGCAATTAGATTGGAAATTATGTATGCAATTTAATACTTTATTGCGTGATTTTCCTAATGGAACTCCTATTTTTGTAAAGAAACGTGTATTTAATTCAACGGTAAATAATAGATTAAAACAATATTGTGAAGAATTGGCTATTCCAATCATTTCTATACATGGATTACGACATACACACGCTTCTATGCTATTATTTGCAGGAGTTTCAATTGCAAGTGTAGCCAAGAGATTAGGTCACGCTGATATGACAACAACTCAACAAACATACTTGCATATTATCCAAGAATTGGAGAACAAAGATAATACAAAAATTATGCAACATTTAGCAACGTTATAAAATGAAAACGACAAGACCACTTATAGATCTTGTCGTTTTTACTTATATAAACATATTTTGTAGTAAGAATTTTTTCAATTGTTTTAGTTTTTCAAGTTTACGATGATGAAGAGTGATGAGGGAGTTAAGCTTATTTAGAAGTTCGCCTACCTTTTCTTGCTCAGCTATAGAGGGTAGAAAAAGTTGCAAATCAGTCAACATATCCATAACAATGTAAGGAATATTCCCTGCTCTTGACTCTTGCTGAATTTTTCTGGGGAGTTTATTGCCTATTTCACTAAATATAAAGTGCCTATTTGCTAAGAATTTTGTTAACACATATGTGCGTTGATACGCATTAAACTCGCCATCAGCTAAGTGCATATATCCAACTGTTGCACCATTTCCTGCAATTGTTATAGCCGGTCCTTTAAACGCGGGAATATCAATACGATATTTTTTAATACCTGAAGTATAGAAATCATACTTACCATTTTCAACCATAGCGTTAGCATCTAGTTTCCCAGTTTCTATGTGAGCCACTTCTCCCAACT
The DNA here is from genome assembly GCA_019116785.1 of Candidatus Atopostipes pullistercoris. Classification (GTDB taxonomy): domain Bacteria; phylum Bacillota; class Bacilli; order Lactobacillales; family Carnobacteriaceae_A; genus Atopostipes; species Atopostipes pullistercoris. The sequence goes on along the minus strand of DXAZ01000068.1, from coordinate 1,533 downwards.
TTCGCTGTTCCCAAGCATCATTAAAATTTTTATAACGAACTTCTGGGGCAACTTCATCATTTTTAGGGAAAAGTTTTTGAAGTAAAGCTTTCTTAATTAGGGCTAATTCTTCATACTTTCGTTCATGTAACTGAAGAGTATTATCTAGACTAAAGAATAATTTAGAGATATGGTCTTGCTCTTTAATTTTTGGTACATATGTTTTTATATTTGAAATAGTATTTTTGGATAAACTTGGAACTCCAGTGGATTCATCATACCTTTTCCAATTAATTATTTGGAAAAGTAAATAGATGAATTTGACATCAGAATTTTCTTTAGATGTGCAATAAAATAAGGTATCCACTGTCCAAAAGGGAGCCTTTAAGTATAAAGGTTTATCTATTGTTCCTTTTCTTCCAATACCTACTGCATCGGTATCTGATAATTTATCATTTACACTTAGCATGTATCCACCAGTGCCATAAACTGGAATATTACCAGAATTTAATTGCTTATAATCACGTCCTGAATTAATTTTAAGGATATTATTTAACTCTTTACGCTCCCAATATCGTAAAAAAGTCATTTAATAATATCATTTTAATTGGAATAATATTATTACAAATAGACGATAAGACTATTCTTTTAAATTGATGAATAAAATAGTAATTATTAGTTTGTAAATTCTAATAAAAAATAATTACTATATCAAATTTATTTCTTATAGCTACATAATATTATGTAGGACGTATAATTATTAATTCATTTTTTATAATTTTATAGAACTAACTAGAAATATCTTATAAAAAATGAAGGGTAATGAAGAAAGTAACCATATGTGAAATTGAAAAGTATAATGTTACACTAATGATAAAATTATAGTAAAAATTAGACAAACATATTTTGAAGTAAAAATTGTTTTAATTTTTTCAAACTATCTATTTTATGTTCATATAATTGAATAATCCTTGTTAAAGAAGAGAAGACACCGCCAATTTTTCTTTCTTCATCATTACTTGTAGTATATATTTTAGCATTTTTTAAATCTTTTCCAGTTATAGATTCAAAAGTTGATCCTGCAATATATTTATGCCAAAAACCACTATTCTTCATTTTTTCAAGTTGATAGTATAAGAAGTCATTTCCCTTTATAGAAGCAATTCCTCGACCTATAACAACAGATTTATATTGATTTCGTGCGATGTCTCCAACTGGTGCACGTACACTTATTAAAATGTCATTTTTAACTGCAGTTTTTGTTATTTCTGTTGTAAATACTCTTTTTAGAACTTTATTTTTATATAAATCAGCATTCCCTTGAACTAAAATTTCATCATTTTGATTATTTGTATAGTTTTTACTATTAGGGGATTGTCCCATAGTCACAATTGTATGATCATTCAATTTACATTGACTCCATTTTTCTGTAAATCCATTAAATCTTAGTAATGGAAGAACATCGTCATCGAAAAACATTTTTTGTGCTAAAAAAATCTTGAAGCTATGCAAAAGTTGTAAGTAATCCTCATGTAACTGGATAGTGTCATCTAT
>DXAZ01000067.1 GCA_019116785.1 Candidatus Atopostipes pullistercoris | reverse complement strand
TATGGCATCTCACTACGCCCCTTAGCTTCTTTTGCGGAAAGAGTTTATTCAAAAAATAACTCTAAAGCTTTTCAGCCCAAATTAGATGATGAGATGACTCACTTTCCAGAAGAAGATAAACAACTTGCCAGTATTCAACAAGCCATTGCGATTCTTCAGTTTAAGCTAGAATATGAAGTCATTAAAAGAAATCCCGCCTTTAAAGCAGATGATCGTTTATTATTGGACAAGATAAATTATGAACAGAACACGATTACAATGGATAATAAAACTTATCCTTTAAAAAATGCCTATTTTCCAACCATTGATCCAAAGAACCCTTATAAGTTATCAGAAGATGAAGAGTGGGTGATTAATCGTCTGCAATATGATTTTTTGAACAGTCAACCTTTACAAAAACATATATCGTTTTTGTACAGTAAAGGGAATATGTATAACGTATACAATGATAATCTTTTAATTCATGGTTGCATCCCCCTAAATGAAGACGGTAGTTTTATGTCTGTGGATGTTAATGGGAAGAAGTACAAAGGTAAGGAGCTTTTGGATAAGTTTGAAGGCTTATTAAGGCAAGCTTATTTAAATCGCCAAGAAGACGAAACAAAAAATCCGTCTTTAGATTACATGTGGTATATGTGGCAAGGAGTAGGTTCTTCATTATTTGGGAAAACAAAAATGACCACTTTTGAGCGCTATTACATAGAAGACAAAACCACACATATTGAACCGAAAAACCCTTATTTTACATTGAGAGAAGAAAAAGAAATTGTTGAAAATATATTAAAAGAATTTGGAATAGATTCAAAAAAAGGACGTATAATTAATGGTCATACGCCTGTGAAAGAAAGAAATGGAGAAGAGCCTATTAAAGCAGAAGGGAAGTTGCTTGTAATTGATGGAGGATTTTCTAAAGCCTATCAACCCACTACAGGCTTAGCCGGGTATACATTATTGTACAATTCTTTTGGGATGCAGTTAGTCACTCATCAACCCTTTACAAATATTGAGGATGCAATTGAAAAAGAATTGGATATCGTCTCAACCCGGCGTGTGGTGGATCGGGAACTCAAAAGAATGACGGTTCGTGAAACAGATGTAGGGCATTTACTCGAAGAACAGGTAAACGATTTAAAGGGACTTTTACGAGCTTATCGCTCAGGTGAAATTGCAGAAAAAGTCTCTAATAGAAATCCGAACGTTCGTTAATTATAACATTTACTGAATACAAAAAATCCCTATTTTTTTATTTTTTCACTTAATTTTTATAAATTAACTTCATCAAAGATTATGATTATTTATGAGAGAACATCTCTATTTAGAGATATACATTTGCGTATGAAAAATTACAGTATTTTACAAAAAAGCTAAGCACAAAAAAACATTTATGCATTTAAAAGAAGTTGTACGGGGCAAAAAATGGGAAGGATGTTCATTCAATCACACTTTTATAACTGGAAGATAAATAGAAGGATATTCATATAAAAGTTGAAAGTTACAGTTCATTAACAAAGTGCCTATAGGCCTTGGCAACTTAGGCTTTCACTGGTAGTATACTTGTAGCTTTTGGATTGACTTGTGTTTCACATTCTTTGTCAATTCAAAATGATTATCACATAGAGGAGAAATGAAGTTTGAATAAATCAAAGGTAGTTTCATTACTTTCTTCTACGGCAATTTTTCTTTCATTAAATTCAATGGCACCTTCTGTAAGTGCTAATTCCCAAACACTAAATGATTTAGAACAACAAAAAGAACAACTACAACAAGAAAAAAATAAAATAAATGGGGATATTAATGATGCAGAACAAGAGATGCAATCATTAGATTCAAAACGTGAACAATTAAATAATGAGATCTCTGAAATTCAAAACAATATTGAATCAATTATTGCACAAATTGATGAACAAGAAAAAGAAATTGCCCGTTTAGAGGAAGAAATTGAGAAATTAAATAAAGAAATTAAAGCATTAGAAGAAAAGATAGAAGCTCGTAATCAGCTGCTCGCTGAACAAGCAAGAGGTGTCCAAGTTGCTGGATCTCCTCAAGACCTTGTAGATATCGTTTTATCTGCAGATAGCTTAAGCGACTTAGTAGGTCGAATAGAAGTCATCAATGTACTTGTTAAAAATAATAAAAATATTATGGAAGAACAAATTGAAGACAGAAAAGCTGTCGAACAAGCACGAGAAGAAGTTGATTTAGCTAAAGAAGAAACAAATCGTGTGAAAGAGGAAATGGAAGTTAATCGAAATCAATTATTAGCTGAGCGTAAAAATTTAGATAATAAAATACAAGTTGTTACAGAAAAATATAATCTAACAAGCAACGAACGTGATCAATTATTGTCTAAACAATCTCAAGTAGCTTCAAAAACAGATGCTATTGATCAAGAGATGACCGCTGAAAAAGAACGTATTGCTGCAGAAAAAGCACGTGAAGAAGCTGAAGCTAAAAAATTAGCAGAAGCGCAAAGAAAAGCTGCAGAAAAAGAGAAACAAGCTCAACAAGTAAAGACTGCGTCCTCTACAAAGAAAAGTTCTTCTGAGGTTTCATCATCTAGTTCCAGCACTAGTTCTACTACTACTACGAATAGTGGAGGTTGGGCTCGTCCAGCAGGTGGTCCTATAACCTCTGAATTTGGATATAGAATACATCCAATACTTGGCTATAATAGATTACATGCAGGGACAGATATCGGCGGTGGAGGTCCAATAACCGCTGCTAAAGCAGGAACAGTAACAGTGGCTGGATACCATAATTCATATGGAAATTATGTTAAAATTGACCATGGAAATGGAATAAGCACTTTATATGCACATATGAAATCTGATTTACGAGTATCTGCAGGTCAATCCGTCTCACAAGGGCAACAAATTGGAACAATGGGGACTACAGGTTCTTCAACAGGCGTTCACTTGCATTTTGAAGTCCATAAAAATGGAACACCAGTAAATCCTAGAAATTATGTAAACTTTTAAGACAAATTTTAAACACATTGAGTCAAACAGGGAGATTTGACTCAGTGTGTTTTTTTGGATTTAAAGACGTTTTGAATATGTAAAAGTGAAAAAAGTTCAAAAGAGAATTAACATTAATTCTATATTTTTGTTCGTATTTAATGAAAATGACCGAAAAAAAAGTTATGATTGGTAGTATATGAATAATTGAGGTGAAGATATTGTTCCAAATTACATCAGTGAATAATCCGCAAGTTAAAAAGTGGAAGAAATTAAACTTAAAGAAAGAACGTAAGAAGCAACAATCTTATCTTGTGGAGGGCTTTCATTTAGTAGAAGAAGCGCTCAAGTATAAAAAAGAGGAAATCATTCATGTGATTGTTCGTGAAGATTTATTGGAAGAGGAAGATTTTCTAAATTTAAATTTAGATAAAAAGCAAATCATTGTTATTAGTTTAAACGTTGCTGAAGAAATTAGTGAGACACAGACTAATCAAGGAATATTTGCGGAGTTAACGATTGCTGAGCATACTTTTCCCAAAAAGGTTGAAGGGCCAATTCTACTACTAGATGCTGTACAAGATCCAGGTAATGTGGGAACGATGATTCGTTCAGCAGATGCTGCCGGCTTTCAAGGGGTCTTTTTTGGAAAAGGAACGGTTGATTTATATAATAGTAAAACTTTACGAAGCGCTCAAGGAAGTCATTTTCATTTAGAGGTTTATGAAGGAGATCTGAAAGAATTCATTAAAACATTTAAAAAAGAAGGGTATCCTGTTTTTGGGACAGCTTTAAATAAAGAGGCAATATCGTATAAAGACGTTTATATTGATACCCCATTTGCTTTAGTGGTAGGAAATGAAGGGTCGGGAATGAATGAGGAAATCATTTCTATGATTGATCAAAATATATTTATCCCGATGGTTGGTCATGCTGAATCATTAAATGTTGCGATTGCTGCAAGTATTTTAATGTTTCACTTTATTTAGCAGTAAATATATTTTAAAAAGGGGAGTATATAAAATGACAAAATCAATTTTAGTCACCCAAGAATTATATCCAAAACAATTAGAAGAATTAAAAGAAATAGCAAAGGATTATGATATTGTAGAATCCATAGAAGATGCTGACAAAAATTCTGTAGAAATTATTTTCGGATGGTCAGATGAATTGATTCCGCTTATTGAAAGCGATGAATCTAAAGTTAAGTGGGTGCAGTATGCTTATGCCGGAGTGAATACTTTACCTTTGAAATTATTTGCTGAGAAGAATATTCTGCTCACGAATGGAAGTGGAATCCACGCAAACTCAGTAACGGAATCAACAATAGGGCTTCTATTAGGTTTAACACGGTCTATTGTTCAGTCTGCTGAAAACCAAAGAAAAAGACGCTGGAAAGACCAATGGGAAAATGAGGAAACAGCGTATGAACTCGCTGGAAAAACAATGCTAATTGTGGGTGCTGGAAAAATTGGTGTTCAATTAGGAAATGTAGCTAAAGCCTTCCATATGCACACCATTGGAATCAATCGTAGTGGTCGCCATATCGAAAATATGGATGAACAGTTTACACAAAAAGAGCTAGCAGAGATTATCCATAAAGGAGATATTGTCGTTAACATTCTACCTTTAACGAAAGAAACGCATCATTTATATGATCAGAGTTTGTTTTCGAAAATGAAAGACGGTGTGATTTTTATAAATGTTGGAAGGGGAGAATCCGTCGATACTTCTGCTTTAATGAAGGCTATAAATGATGGAAAGGTTCGTTGTGCAGGGCTGGATGTATTTGAGGAAGAACCTTTACCATCAGATCATCCTTTATGGGATTATGAACAAGTTTTAATGACCCCCCATATTGCTGGAAGAGTTGAAAGCTATCCAAAATACATTTTCCCCCTCTTTATGAAAAATTTAAAAGCATATCTTCAAGGTAAAGAATTACCAGAAAATTTAGTGAAATTAGATAAGGGTTATTAATATTTTTTGGTAAAATGCTTAAGAACTTGTTAAGAAATCCCTTTAAATTACTTAAAAATATAAAATTCCTTTTTAATTCTTTATGTAAGGTGTATAATGGGTTTAGTAATTTTATAATGACAATGAATACTATAAAATATTTTGTGTAAGGACATAACCCTTTAAAAGGAGAATGTTAATGGAATTCGTCCGTAAGATTTGGGAAAATGACCCAGAATATATGACAATAATCAAAGATTTATTAAAAAATGAAAAACTATTAAAATTAGAAGAAATCACGCATCATCATTACACGACACGTTTATCACATAGCTTGTTTGTTTCTTATGTTAGTTATAAGCTAGCAAAATCAAGAGGACTAGATTATATCTCAACAGCCAGAGCCGGTTTATTACATGACTTTTTCTTAGAAGGAAGACAGGATATTGAAAAGATGGGTTTAGGTTCTCATAATTCTGCTCATCCTAAAATTGCCTTGAAAAATGCTCAAGAGATTACTGAAATTAATGAAGTAGAAAAAGACATTATTTTAAAACACATGTTTTTATGTACATTTAAAGGCGGAGTTCCGCGTTTTAAAGAAAGTTTTATCGTAACTTTAGTAGATAAATATTGCGCGATTACAGAAGTATCAACACCAACATGTGAGTGGTTCAAAGAATTTTATGCTCGCTTACAAACTAAAGTTTCTTATAGCTAATCAAGAATGCTACAATATTCATTTAAAGACCAATACTTATAAATCAAATCCTTAGGCCAATTGTTGGCTCAAGGATTTTTTTTCGTTTACAATAATTGAAATTAGGGAATGTGTAAGTTTTCTGAATAAGTCACATTTTCTCATTCAGTGCATTATTTAAAAAGTATGAAGATGAATAGACAGTCAGGAAAATTATGTCGTTTTATCTTTAATGAATAGAATTATGAAATGAAAGCATTTACCTTGAAAAAAATAATGTTTAAGAATTGTAATTTAGAAATTTTAGTCTTATAATTAATGCCGCACTGGCGGAAATGGCATAGCAATAAGCTTTATAGCTTTATTTTTGGTATACGATTTTATCAAAAGGTGCAAAGGCTTAAATAATTTTTACTTAGAAGGGAGATAAGTTATTAAAATGGACGAAATAATTGATCGATTATATCGAATAGAATTAGCGGCTGATGAATCGTTAGATACTCTAAACGAAAAGAAAAGACAATTAAAAAATAAGTATGATGATTTTCGTAAAGATTATCAAAAAGAAGCAGAAAAAAAATTTACCAACGAAACAGCCCAGTTAAAAGAGCATTACGAACAGGAAAAGAATCAAGAACTTAAAGTGATTGAAGAAAATTACGAAGAAAACTTAAAGAAGATTCGTGATGTTTTTGATCATGAGCAAGAACATTTTGTTGATCGATTTATGGATGCGGTAAAGGAACTTGGTGCATTAGATGATGAATGATTATACGGCAATTTTAACCAAAGTAAGAGCTATGCGGAGTAAATTATTAACAAATGAGGAAATACAAAATAATCTCAGTCTAAAAAAAATAGAAGATATCTACCAAGTATTACAAAAAACAGAAGGATATAACCGAGCAGCACGTGATGCAAGTCTTACAGAATTCACACCTCGAACGGTCATTCCTATTATCCATAATGGTGTCTATTATACCTTTTTAAAATTATATCGATTTGCTAGTCTAGAGCAACGAAAAGTTTTAAAATTATATGGGATTAAATATGAAGCGGATTTTATTAAAAAAGTTGTCAATAATGTTCTCGCAAATAAGGATTCGAAGATATACTTTAAGGGTTTTACCAATTATTTAGAAAAAAGTCGTCACTTTGATATTAGTCGAATAGAGAGTGCAACGACAATCGATGAAGTATTGGATGCTTTAAATGGAACAATTTATGCAGATTTTATTGAACAGAATCGTTCAAGCCTCCAAGAAACACCCATTGATTCTAATGTTTTAAATGTAAAGTTTGATCAATTTGTGGCGATGTATATATGGAAAAGAGCCCGTCATGTATTTAGTGAGAAAGAACTAAAACAATTTAAAAAGTATTATGGTAGCTTTGTAGATCTTATTAATATTGAATCTATTTATCGGTTGAAATTCATTTACAAAATGAATCCTGATGAAATCAGAAATTATATTTTACCTCCTTCTCGTCAATTAGATGAGGCCATGATTGAGGAACTTTTACAGGCTAATAATCAATTAAGCTTTGAACGTGTTTTACGCTCAATGGGTTATGCAGAAGTGATAGTGAATGATAAGAGAACGAACGATTTACGAATAGAAGAGTCAGAATTTTTAAAAGATTTACTAAGATTTTTAGTCCGCTCGTGTCGAGAATCGATGCTTCCTATATTAGAGTATTTAGAGGATAAACAAAGAGAAGCAACATACTTGGCACAGATCACTGAGAATATTGGTTGGAATAATGTAAAACCTGTAGAAAAGGAGTGGGTATAGTTGATTACTACTATGAGTATGGTTAACATCACTGGTCCCCGTGATGATATTGATAAAATGGCTTATAGATATTTAAGTCATTATGATATTCATTTAGTGAATGCACTAAAAGAATTATCTGGAATTGAGACACTAAAAGCTTACACAAGCTCAAATCAATATCAACCTTGGGATGAAAGAATTGATGATTTATTATCTTTAGTGGATGAACCAATAGAAGAAGATAATCAAGTCGAAAGTAATCTATCTTTTGAAGAAGTAAAAGATATAGTTACTTCTGTTGAAAGAGATGTTTCAGATAAGAAAAATGAATTACAAGAATTAACACGACAATTAAATACCGCAAAGTTTAGTCATGAAGAATATGAACCTTTTTCTGACATTAGCTATTCTTTAGAAAAAATATTAAGTATTAAGCATTTGAAATTTAGATTTGGACGTTTTACTACAAAAAATTATCAAATATTTGAAAAATATATTGATAGCATGGTTCCTTCTGTATTTATTCCTTCAAAAGTGACAGATGGTTATGTTTATGGCGTATATTTTACGACTCCAGAAGCTCGTCAAAGAGTAGATGCCTTATACTATTCACTTGCTTGGGAAAGAATCTATGTAACGGAAGAAAAGGGAACATTCAAAGATATTGTCAATAAGTATAGCGAACAAATTGATAAATTGACCAGCGAAAAAGAAAAAGTACAATCTGAAATATTTAATATTTTGCATCCGAATATAAAAAAATTAAAACAGGCTAAAAATACTTTAAAAGAATTATCAAAGGCGCACAAAATTCGCCAATATGCCGCAATCACACGTGATGAATTTGCTCAAAAAGAAACACGTTATCTAGTTCTAGGTTGGATGGCTGAAGAGGATGCAGTGAAACTTGAAAAAGAATTGGCTCAAGTTGAAGAAATAGAAATGTATATTGAAGATGATAAAGATGTACACAACTTTGAGTCTCCTACAAAATTACGTAATAATTTCTTTGCACGACCTTTTGAAATGATTACTAAAATGTATGGTGTGCCAAATTATCGAGAGCTTGATCCTACCAGTATTGTAGCAGTGACGTATTCTTTATTTTTCGGCGCTATGTTTGGTGATTTGGGACAAGGATTTTTATTGTTCTTAGCCGGTTTATTTGGCTATTTCAATGAAAAGTTGAGCTTAGCCAAGATGTTTGTTCCTGTGGGGATTTCTTCTATGATCTTTGGATTGATTTATGGAAGTCTCTTTGGTTTAGAAGATGTTATTCCTGCTTTATGGGGAAATCCGATGAACCAGTTAAGTACAATTCCTTTCTTCGGTAGTTTAAACACAGTATTTATTGTAGCGGTTGGTTCTGGAATGTTTGTTATATTGCTAACGATGGTTTTAAATATTTATTTAAGACTGAAAAATGGAGAAAAGTGGCAAGCGATTTTGAATAAAAATGGGATTGCTGGCTTTGCTTTTTATGGATTAATTGTTTTATTGCTTGTTCTTTATATGATGGGTCAAGAAATTCCAGCAATGAGTTTATTTATTGCGATTATTGTTGGGTTATTGCTAGTCATTGCTTTTGAAGAACCTCTTACTCGTTTAATCGAACATAAAAAAGCAGAAAATGAAGATGGAATAGTCATGCAATTACTAACGATCTTCTTTGAAACATTTGAGACCGTATTAACTTATTTTTCAAATACAATTTCTTTTGTACGTATTGGAGCTTTTGCGATTGCCCACGTTGCGATGATGGGTGTCGTTTTAATGTTTGCAAATATTGAATCTGCCAATCCAAATTGGTTCGTTCTCGTACTGGGGAATTTATTTGTAACCGGGTTTGAAGGATTAGTTATCTTCATTCAAGTATTGCGTTTGGAATTTTATGAAATATTTAGTCACTTTTATAGTGGAAATGGTATTGAATTTGAAAGTATTTGGGATAAAAAATAATTGGAGGAAGTATAGATATGAATATTGAATTAATGATTAAAATAACAATGGTTGCCACAATTTTATTAGGATTTGTTTTTCCTTTCGCTTACTTTTTTAAAGGAGACAGAAACAGAAAACGATATAAAAAGACGCTAGCAGCGAATGTTTTAACGGTTGCTACAGGATTTATCATCTCCTTAATCTTTGCTTACTCTCCTGAAACGGTCTTTGCTGCTAACGAAACAGCCGCTGCTGCTGATGGTTTAGCGACTGGTTTAGGCTATATTGCTGCTGCTTTAGCAACTGGTCTATCTGGTATTGGTGGTGGGGTTGCTGTTGCAAGTGCTGCTAGTGCCGCTTTAGGAGCAATTAGTGAAGACGATTCAATTTTTGGTCGTTCTCTAATTTTTGTTGGGTTAGCAGAAGGTATTGCCTTGTATGGATTAATTATCTCATTCATGATCTTAGGACGTTTATAATATGAAATCCTATGTCATAACAGATAATGTTTCTACATTAGTAGGTATGCAACTGGCTGGAGTTAAAGGAGAACTTATTTCGCAAACAAATTCTTTTGCTACAATTTTTGATAAAGTGACAAAAGATAAAGAAATTGGGATTTTAATGATTGCTCCAAACTTAATCGAACAGAACCAAGAAAAAGTAGATGAATTTCGCTTTAATCAAGCCGTCCCTTTAATTGTTGAAATTTCCGGACCAGATGAATATGCAAATAACCGGAATAAAATTGCTGAAACGATTCAAAAAGCTGTGAATATTTCAGTATAGATGGGAGATGCGATGATGGATTTAGAAGAAAAAATAGATTATTTTGTACAACAAGTTAATTTAAAAGTAGAAGATACAATCGATGAACAAATGAATGCTTATCAAGAATCATTAGATAAAGATTTAAAAGATTTTAAACGAAAAACAGATGCTTCTTTTGCTGATCGATTAGAAGCAGAAAAAAATGCTGCAAGAAAAGAAAATAATAAAGCCATATCTAAAATTCGATTTAATCATCAACATGAATTATACGTGCAAGAAGAAAAATTAAAGAAATCTTTGTATGATAAATTTGATCATGTTTTAAATGAGTATAAAGAAACGGATGAATATAAAAATCATTTAAAAAAGATGATTCAATCGGTTCAAGAATATGCACAAGATGAACTCTTTGATATTTATATTGACCCATCGGATGAACCTTTAATTTCTGAATTAGAAAAAGAGACAAATGTGAAGTTAAATATATCTGATCGGGAATTTATAGGAGGAATTCGCGGAGTCACAAGAGAAAGAGGAATCTTGTTAGATTTTTCTTTCTCAACCTTACTTGCTCGTGCTGAAGAGAATTTCTCTATAACGGAGGGACTTAGCCGATGATAGAAACAAAAAATAAAATATATGCAATAAACGGTCCAATTATAAAAATTCAAGGACCAACGGACTTTTCTATGTCAGAATTAGTTTATGTAGGAAATGATCGTTTGGTTGGAGAAGTTATTGGGATCGATCAATTTAAAACAACGATTCAAGTCTACGAAGACACAAACGGCTTAAGACCTGGTGAACCCATTGAAGGTTCTAATGAATCAATGGCTGTAGAGTTAGGCCCAGGAATGCTTGATAATATTTTCGATGGGATTGAACGTCCATTAAAAGAGATTCAGAATTTAAGTGGTGCCTATATTAAAAAAGGGATCAATATTGATTCTTTAAATCGAGAAAAAGTATGGAAGGTTACTCCACTTATTTCTGTAGGAGAAACAGTAAATGGTGGAGAGATTATAGCTGAGATTCCTGAAACAAAAGCTATCATGCATAAAGTGATGGTTCCTCCTGATGTGTCTGGTAAAGTTATTGACGTAGTAGATGCTGGGGAATATACAATAGACGATGTATTAGTAAAGATTGAACAGGTAAATGGCGATGTGATCGAAATCAAATCTTACCAAAAATGGCCTATTCGTAAACCCCGTACAGTTCTTGAACGTTTAGAAAGTACGCGTCCATTAATTACAGGACAAAGAATTATAGATTCCGTGTTTCCACTTGCTAAAGGGGGAGCCGCTGCAATTCCTGGAGGTTTCGGAACAGGTAAAACAACCATGCAACACCAAATCGCAAAATATGCTGAAACAGATATTATTGTTTATATTGGTTGTGGTGAACGTGGAAATGAGATGACGGAAGTATTAGAAGATTTCGCTAAATTGATTGACCCTAGAAGTGGAGCTTCTTTAATGGAACGTACAGTTTTAATTGCGAACACTTCGGATATGCCGGTTGCTGCACGTGAAGCTTCTATTTACACAGGTATTACCATCGCCGAATATTACCGAGATATGGGGTATGATGTAGCGATTATGGCGGATTCAACTTCTCGTTGGGCCGAAGCTCTTCGTGAATTGTCTGGACGTTTAGAAGAAATGCCTGGTGAGGAAGGTTTTCCAGCTTATTTATCTAGTCGTATTGCTGCTTTCTATGAAAGAGCAGGGGATATGGAAAATTTAAACCATACGAATGGTTCAGTGTCTATTATTGGAGCTGTTTCTCCTCAAGGGGGAGATTTCTCAGAACCCGTCACACAAAATACCAAACGCTATGTTCGTTGTTTCTGGGCACTAGATTCTGATTTAGCCCATGCACGACATTATCCAGCAATTAATTGGATTACCAGTTATAGCCAATACCTTAATGATCTATCTTATTGGTATAACAAAAATGTAGATGAAGATTTTATCAAAAATCATAATGAAATGATGGTTCTTTTAAAAGAAGAAGATGAATTACTTGAAATTGTAAAATTAATCGGTAGTGATGTTTTACCTGATTCACAAAAATTAACTTTACAAATAGCGAAAGTTATTCGCTTAGGCTTTTTACAACAAGGATCTTTTCATGAGATTGATAGTTCAGTTCCTATTGAAAAACAAGCGAAAATGTTAGATATTATTCTTTATTTATATGAACGTAGCCAATCTTTAATATCTTTTGGCTTTCCAGTAAGTTATTTAACACAATCTAACATCTTCAATAAAATCATTAATATCAAATATGATATACCAAATGATCAATTGGAACGATTAGATCACTATTACGATGAGATTGATGCCTATTATGATAAAGCAATGCAAGAGAATGGATAAGGAGAGATATAATGGCAATTGAACATTTAAATTTAAGCTCCGTAGAAGGGCCATTAGTCGTTGTGGATGGGGTGCGAGAAGCTGCGTATGGAGATATTGTTAGATTCCGCACCAATCAAAAAGAAGAAAAAATTGGCCAAGTAATCTCCATCGAAGGCGAGCGTTGTTTAATTCAAGTTTTTGATGATACCACGAATATGTCTTTAAATAATACACATACGACATTCAGTGGCCATGGGATGGAAATAGACCTAGCTCCTGATATCTTAGGTCGTACCTTTGATGGCTTGGGTCGTCCACTTGATGATTTGGGACCTGTCCATTCAACTGTTCGACGAAATGTAAATGGTGCGCCTTTGAATCCAGTATCTCGTGTATTCCCTAAGAACTTCATTGAGACAGGATTCTCAGCGATTGATGGCTTGACAACTTTGATTCGCGGTCAAAAACTTCCCATCTTTTCAGGAGAAGGTTTATCTCATAATGAGTTAGCCGCGCAAATTGTTAAACAAGCAAAATTAGGTGAAAATGTAGAAGGAGAATTTGCTTTAGTCTTTGCCGCAATGGGTGTAACCCACGATACAGCTGATTTTTTCAGACGAACATTTGAAGAAAGTGGGACAATGGATCATGTCATTTCTTATTTAAACACAGCAGATGATCCAGTAATGGAACGAATTATTACACCAAGGGTTGCTTTAACGACAGCGGAATATTTAGCTTATGATTTGGGTTATCATGTATTAGTTATATTAACGGACATG
>DXAZ01000066.1 GCA_019116785.1 Candidatus Atopostipes pullistercoris | reverse complement strand
TCAATGTACCTTTTCCTGAATTAATATCTTCAAACTCAATTCGAGGCAATTCTTCATTTTCAACATTCTTAGATTTTCTCATTGCTATGTTACTAAATCTTACAGCATTATATTGTTCTAAATCTTTTGAAAAACTAATCTTAGGTATCATTTCTTCTTTACTCATTAAATCCACCTAGTTTCTCTAGCTGGCTAATAAAGGTTTGTAGTTCTTGGTCAGATTCTTCATCCGTTCCGACTAATTCATTCATCATAGTCATGAGTTCTTTTTCTGTTTCTTGCAATTTTTTGGTGGTTTCTTCTAAGTTTGCTGAAACGTCTGCTAATGGGATTTCTGGTTCGGGTTCAAAGGTATCGACGTATCTTGGAATATTTAAATTAAAGTCATTTTCCACAATTTCATCATAAGAAGCTACATATGAATATTTCTCCACCATTTCCCGATTTTGATAAGTTTCTAAGACCTTTTGAACGTGTTCTTCTGTCATTTTGTTTTGACTGGATAATTTTTCAAAATCATTAGAGGCATCAATAAATAAGATATCACGCTCTTGGCGGTCTTTTTTAAGAATCACAATAGTCGTTGGAATACCTGTGTTAAAGAATAGTTTTTCAGGTAAGCCAATGACTGTATCGATTGAACCATTTTCAAGTAAGGCTTGTCTGATCGTTCCTTCTGCTCCCCCACGGAAAAGAATACCATGTGGCAAAACAATCGCCATCACACCATCCGTTTTCAAATGATAAAAGCCATGAAGCAAGAACGCATAGTCCGCACGAGATTTAGGCGGTAAAACACCATAAGGGGCGAAACGAGGATCATCCAAGAAACCTTGACTTCTCGACCATTTTGCTGAATATGGAGGGTTCATCAGCACCGCATCAAAGTTGGTTGGCTCTTCCGTTGGCCAATCATCTTCTAAGGTATTCCCATTGTTAAAGTTTTGATTTTCAATCCCCACTTCATGCAAAATCATATTCATTCGGGCCAAGTTGTAAGTCGAAGTATTAATTTCTTGACCGAAGAAACGAACATGTTGCGGTTCTTGACTAATTTTTTTTACATTTAGAAGTAGCGATCCAGAACCCATTGTCGCGTCATAAGCGGTAAATCCTCTTTTATTTTCTCGACCTGTCATCACAATATGAGTCATTAAATTCGAGACTGCTTGTGGCGTATAAAATTCTCCGGCTTTTTTCCCAGATTCTGAAGCAAATTGTCCGATTAAATATTCATAAGCATCGCCTAAAGCATCGCCATCATAGTCAGCAAAGTCGAGTTTATTTAATTCTTTCATGACTTGTTGAATGGTTTCACTTTGTTTTTGAAGCGTTGGACCCAGTCTACGTGAATGTAAATCAATATCTTCAAACAAGTTTTCAAATAATTCATCGGACTGTTCAATATCACGAAAACCTTGCCCTAGTTTATCTAACTCAAAAGCCCCTTCATCTAAATCTTGCATTAAAGCGGTAAAGGTTAATTCAGGTTTTAAAATATAAGAATAAGAGTAATTTAATTCAGAGACTAAATCATCATGAATATCATGATCTTTATATGCTTCTTCGTATGTATGTTGCGCTTCTTCTAAGGTATCTGCCTTCTCTTCTAATAATTCAGTCGCAAAATACAATAAATTATCTGATAAGTATTTATAAAAAATTAAACCCAGTAAGTAATCTTTATATTCATTCGCATCCATCTTAGAACGCAAGATATCTGCTGAATTCCATAAAGTTTGGTAAAGGGTTGCTGTTGATTTCTTTGCCATTTTTACACATCTTTCTAAATAAATAATTAATGTAATTATACAATAGCGCTAACAGAGTGTCTAACTCGTATTCGTTCGTAAAATGTCTTTATTTCCATAACTTATAGAGATTAATCCTGGTTAAAGGATTTCTCAATATATTCTGTTGCGATTTGCAGCTCTTTTTCATTACGGATAAGAATTTCTAAATCTCCCGTGCCAAAATGCCCAACTCCACACATATCTCGCATATTGTCTTTAATCTCTACTTTATCCGGATTGAGCGGTAAGTAAATCTGAATTTTCTCATTTGTCATATCAATCGTGACAAAATTATTAATTTTTTTATACGCAATGTATTGTTTCATAATTAATTCAGATACTTCATCACTTAAAGATGTTATAAACATCCTTAACTCTTTTAATATTGGTTTTAATTCAGGTGTCAGAGTTTCCATACGATCTTTTATTGTGCGATATTTAGTTGTTCTATTACGCGAAGGTGTATGTTGTTCTTTGATAGGATTTACTTTTAAATCTAAATTAAGATAGTCAAAGACTAATAAATCATTCTCATATTTTTTATATTCTACTAGCTGGATATTTCTTTGCATTTGTTTCACTGCATTCACATCAAATTTAGTAAATTCATTTGCAATACAATAAACAATTGGACTACCCCATTCAATTTCATCCGCTCGTTTTTTATCAAATTGATTACGCACTAATAATTCAAAATTTGCTTTATGATCTAATAGCCATTCTAAATAAAACAAACCTTGGTTAATCACGTTCTCATTCATATTTCTTTTATATTCAAAAATAACAGGACAATTATTTTCATCAATTCCTAAACTATCAATTCGTCCACCAGAAAAAGCATACTCTGTTGCTAAGAAATCGACAGAAAATAATACTTCCATATTTTTTTCTATCAGATGTTGTAATTCACTTTCCAGTTTGTATGAACTATTTTGTAGTTCGACTACTCCACTAGAAATATCATAAATTTTTATTTCAGACATGCTAGTACCTTTCTAATTTCAAAATTCTTTGTTTCAAATCATTTATATCTGTTTTCATTATTGATTTTATTGTATCACACTTTTAATGCTATGATTGTCCGATCTTTTTGGGTATTTCACTATTTTTGGACTTTTACGATTCTTGATTTCAATTATGAATAAGGAGGCGATCAAAATTATATAGAGAAGTTGACAAATATGAACCAAATAGTAAAAATATTGTCTGTTCATCTAGTAAGGTAGTTTAATTTTCCTCGCTTCTTATCACAAAAAATAAAAAGGCACTCATGAATTAAAATATTCATCAGCACCTTAAATATATAATTTTTAGATATCATCTTTTGTTTTTTGTGAAATTTCGTCTTCTAATTCGGATTTTTTATCCTCATTTTTTTCTTGGTATACATGGGTGTTTTGGATAATTTTGATTAAGGGACGTAAAATTAAAGCAACTGAGCCTATTAAGAATAAGATTTGTCCAAGGATAGGTGGACCATTTAATAAATTAGATATGCTGCCGACAATAAATAAAAGACCAATGAGTAAATCGTTAATTAAAGAATAGATGGAGTAGATATTTTCAAAGTAAACTTCAAAGCTGCCGACGTTTAGTATAATGTCATTTTTAATCCCTGAGGTCCGCTTAAATTTTTTCCTTTTTAATTTAGCCATAATTCCCTTTCTTCGTAAATAAGGTGCTTTTTATAAAACTTTTTCCCCCTATTTAGTCATCCCTATTTAGTCATATGCATACAAACGGCTAGTTATCAATTTGAATTCCTAGTTTACCAAATCTACCACATAATATAAAAGCCGCTTGTTTCTAATAAATAAAAGAAACAAGCGGTTTTTTCGCAATAATTTATTGCGTATGTTTATTAAAAAATACAGCTTTTTAGTTTTTAACTGCGTCTTTTAATCCTTTACCAGCTTTAAATGCTGGAACTTTTGTTGCAGGAATCTCAATTTCGTCCCCTGTTTGAGGATTGCGTCCTTTACGAGCAGCACGATCACGAACTTCAAAGCTACCGAAACCGATAACTTGTACACGTTCACCATCTGCTAAAGTTTCTGTTACGACGTCAAAAAGAGCTTCAACTGCGGCAGTTGCATCTTTTTTAGTTAATTCTGTTTTTGAAACAACGCCCTCAATTAAATCTGCTTTATTTGCCATACTTCTACACCTCCCGAAAAAGTCTCGTCTAGTAAAATACTAGCTTCAACTTTTTATAATCCCATTATTGAGAATAAATAGGTGAAATAGTCAATTACTTAGACATTTCATTTTAAAAGATAACATATAACCCTTATAACTGCAATCTTTTTTGAACAAAAATGATAAAATAATTCAATTTTCGTTTATTCAATTACGTTCGTCTTCGAGGAATTATTTTAATAGGGGTTCCTTGAAAGTCAAAGTTTTTGCGTAATTGGTTTTCTAAAAACCGTCGATAAGAAAAATGCAACAAGTCTGTATCATTTACAAAAACTACAAAAGTCGGAGGTCCTACCGCGACCTGCGTCATATAAAAGATTTTTAACCGTTGCTTATTGACTGTAGGCGTCGGATTCATTGCCAAAGCATCCGTTAAGACATCATTCAATATAGAAGACTGTACACGTTGCATACGGCTCTCATAAATCTTTTTAATTAACTCAGGTAACTTTTGTAATCTTTCTCCCGTTTCAGCCGAAACAAATAAAATAGGTGCGTATTCTAAAAATTTAAAGCGAGTACGAATCTCTGTTTCAAATTCTTGCATCGTATGAGTATCTTTTTTGATTGCATCCCATTTATTGACTAAGATAATAATACTTTTTCCTTCATCATGGGCATGGCTGAAAACACGCGAATCTTGCTCTCTAATCCCTTCCTCTGCATTAATCACACAAAGGACTACATCAGAGCGTTCGATGGCGCTAAGGGCCCTTAAAACGCTATATTTTTCCGTATTTTCATAAACGCGACCACTCTTGCGGATTCCAGCAGTATCTATAATGACATATTCTTGCCCTTCTTCATCTATAAAGGGCGTGTCAATTGCATCCCGAGTCGTTCCTTCGACATCAGAGACAATCACCCGCTGTTCTCCTAAAATTTTATTTACTAAACTAGATTTTCCCACATTTGGACGTCCAATTAAACTAAATTTAATAATCGAATCGTCATAGACACTTAATGAATCATCCTCAAAGTGCGAAACCACTTCATCCAATAAATCTCCCAGACCTAAACCATGTGAACCAGAAATTGGAAAAGGCTCCCCTAAGCCTAATGAATAGAATTCATAGAATCTTTCACGTTGTTCTGGATTATCGGCTTTATTTAAGGCTAAGACAACAGGTTTATTAGATCTATATAGTATTTTAGCAATATTTTCATCTAAAGAAGTAATTCCACTGCGAATATCGACCATAAAGACAATAACATCTGCTTCTTCAATTGCAATCTCTGCTTGACTTTTAATCTCGATATCTAAAGGATAATCTTCAAGAGTAATCCCCCCAGTATCAATAAGAGAGAACTCTTTTCCTAACCACTCTGCTTGCCCATAAATACGATCTCTAGTCACTCCAGGATCATCTTCAACAATTGAGATTCTTTCTCCTACAATTCGATTAAAAATCGTTGATTTTCCAATATTCGGACGACCCACTATGGCTACAATAGGTTTTGACATTTTTTCACCAGCTTTCTTTCGATTTTAATGCGTATTTGTTCCTATACAATAATAGACACCCAACTTTTTTGGCTATTCCAATAAGTTGGGTGCTTTTAATTATATTCAAAAAAGTCCTAACGTAAATTATTCTTCGTCTTCGTCGTCTCCGAATAAGCCTTTTAATTGGTCTCCTAATTGGTCACCAATTGTAAATGCTGAATCATCATCTTCATCTCTTAATGAAGGTTGACGAACAGCGGGACGAGATTCTTCACGTTCCGGTTTTTGAGTGGCTTGTTGTTGTTCATCTCTTTCAGGTGCTTCTTCTAAAGCTTTAATACTTAAAGATACACGTTGTTCATCTTGGTCAACGCTTAATACTTTAACTTCAACTTCTTCATTTTCGCTAACAACCTCATGTGGAGTATCTACATGGCGGTGTGCCATTTCTGAAATATGAACTAAGCCTTCAACGCCAGGTTTTAATTCAACAAATGCACCAAAGTCAACAATTCGTTTAACTGTACCTGTTGTAACTGAACCTGCAGGAAATTCTTCATCTACAGTATCCCAAGGACCTAAGAGTAAATCTTTAATAGATAAGGATACACGTTCGCGTTCTTTATCTACACTTAATACTTTAACTTCAATTTCATCGCCAACAGAAAGTCTATCTTCTGGATGATCAATATGTTCATGCGCGATTTCAGAGATATGTACTAAGCCATCAATTCCTCCTAAATCAACAAAAGCACCAAAATTCGTTAACCGTACAACTGTACCTGTAACTGTGCTTCCTTCTTCAAGATTTTCTAATGCTTTAGCACGTTTTTCTTCTTCTTCTGATTCTAACAACTCACGACGTGATAAAATAAGTTGTCTGTTTTGAGGGTCAATTTCAATGATTTTGAATTCATACGTATTGCCTTCAAATTGTGATAAATCACGAACAAAACGAGTATCTAATTGTGATGCAGGTACAAAACCACGTACTCCTAAATCAACAGTAACTCCACCTTTGACCACACGGTTTACTTCAGCTTCTACTGTTTCACCATTATCAAATTTTTCTTGAAGTTCATTCCAAACTTCACGTTGGTCTACTCGTTTTTTAGATAGAATATAACTACCTTGTTCTTTATCGCTTACGACACGAAGAACAGTTACTCGAATTCTATCGTTTACTGCTACTTCTTCTGACGGATCTTCTACACGACTTGTAGATAATTCGCGAATTGGAATATATCCTTCATGTCCAGTGTCAAGACCTACGATAACATTTTTATCTTCATCAAAAGCTAAAACGACACCTTCAACAATGTCACCAGGTTTAATTTCTACTGATGCATCTAGAGCTTCTGACATACTTTCAACATCTTTATTTTCTTCTGGTGTGTCTGTAGTTTCTTCAGTTGTATCTTCTACAACTTCTTCTGGTGTGTCTTCTACAGTTTCTTCTGTTTCAACTGTATCATCCATAGTTTCTTCAACTTCACCATTTACTTCTAATTCTTTGTTTTCTTTTTCTGACATATTTCCTGTGCCTCCCAATACCAATCAATACATATATCATATCATATTCTACTATATATTTCATAGTAAAACTACTTTTTTCATTAATTAAGATAGACATTATACATTTTTTGTCATATTTACATGAATATAGATAAAACATTGGTATATATTATTTTATTTTTTTATTAATTAATTCCACACATTTATTTACTACTTCTGTGATAGATAGTCCTGTTGTATCTACACAAATGGCATCTTCTGCTTGCTTTAAAGGAGATTCTTTTCGATTGGAATCATAGTCATCGCGCGCAATAATCTCCTCTTTAAGGCGTTCGAAATTCGTTTCGATGCCCTTTTTTTGATTTTCTAAATAACGACGATTTGCACGTTCTTCAACGCTTGCTATAAGAAAAATCTTAACATCTGCATTTGGTAATACAACCGTCCCGATATCTCTTCCATCCATAACAACACCGGATTCTTTAGCAAGGGCTTGTTGTCTGCGAACCAATTCTTTTCGTACGTTTGGAAACGAAGAAACAACGGAAACATTATTGGTGACCTCATGTTCCCTAATTTTTTTTGTAATCTTTTCACCATTTGCGAAAACATCTTGCCCATCTTTTGCACGCTTAAACGTAATATTAACTTCTTTTAAAAGTGCTGTAAGTGCTTGCTCGTCATCTATATTTATTTTATTTTTTAAAGCTAAATAAGTTAATGTTCGATACATTGCTCCTGTATCGACATAGACAAGATGATACTTGTCTGCTAATAATTTTGCAATTGTGCTTTTTCCAGAAGAAGCAGGACCATCAATTGCAATTTGTATGTTATTATCCTTCAATATTTATCCTACCTTTGTTTAGTCAGTTTTTACTTTACTTTTAGAACTTGTCCAACATAGACCGTTTCGCTAGATAAGTTATTTAAGGCCATTAATTCCTCTGTAGTCATTCCGTGATTTAATGCAATACGATACATATTATCTCCTGGCTGAACGGTATAAGTTGATCCACTTTCTACTGGAGTTTCTGGTTCCGGTTCTGGCTCAGGCTCTGGTTCGGGTTCGGGTTCCGGCTCTGGTTCCGGCTCTGGTTCCGGCTCTGGCTCAGGCTCCGGTTCGGGTTCTGGTTCAGGTTCTTCTTCCTGTTCTTCCTGTTCTTCTTCCGTCTCCTCTTCCTCCGGTTCTTCTTCTTTTTCCTCTTTACTTATGTCTGTTACATTTTCAACATCAGGATCTTTTGGAACTTTTTGTTCCTCGATTGGTCGATTTGAATACCAAATATAATAAAAAATCATTGCTAGAATAAGTAAGGCGAGGAATATAACCGTTCCAGTTAACATGGGAGATACCCCATCGTTATTTCGTTTTTTTTCATTTCTAGAACGCTCTGTTCTTGAAACGTATTCTAAATCATCATAGTCTTCGCTAAATTGTTTAGACCAAATTTCTTCATCTGATGACCGGTTTCTTTTACTCATAGAATTCTTCCTTCCATCTGTACTATCCATATCATTGTAGCATATATTTTAGTGAGTCGTTAATCAATCTTGTAGATTATTATATAAACTTTTATAGATTTCTTGCCACGGTAAAATTTTTTCCATTGTTTCTTCTTGATTACAAGGTTGGACTTCTTTATTTAACTTATTGATGATGTGTTCTTGATTTAAACCACAACTTGAACAACATTCATTAAGAGGATTTCTCTTATTTTCACCAAAATAATTCAATAAATTATTTCGCTTACAACCTGTCTGATATACATATTGTAGCATGAAAGAAAGTTGTTGGTACTTTATTTTCTTCCTTTTTTCAATAGCTTCTAGAGCATCGTTTAAACTGTTGGTTGTATCTTTAAAATAATTTGCAAGTTTAATCATAGAATCAGGAGCTGATAATTGATTGTATTGACGTTTATAAACAGCAGTCATTATTTCTTTTGTAGGCAATGAAGATTCAATGAAACGTTGTTGAATGTACTCATCTCCCGGTTGATACAATAAAATAGCTAATCCCAGTTTACCATCTCGGCTAGCACGCCCTACTTCTTGAAGATACATTTCAGGAGAGCTTGGCAAATGGTAATGAACAATAAAACGTATATCCTCTTTATTAAAACCCATTCCAAACGCGCTAGTTGCACAAATAATTTGTAATCTATTATTTAAAAATTGTTGTTGGATTTTTATTTTGTCATCCGCTTCTAAGTCTGAGTGATAACTGCTTGCTTTCAAGCCATACTCATTTCTTAAACCATTGGCCCAATCATCTGCTATTTTTTTGCTTGTAAAATAAATAATACCGGGACCTGTCATTTTTTTTAGATACTGGATAAGTATTTTATTTTTATTTCCTTCACAAATTTCCACAATAAACTTAATTTCTTCTCGATCAACGGATTGAATAATTTGATTGGTATGTTTAATCTCTAATCCTAAAAAATGAATAATTTCATCACGAACTTGCTTGGTAGCTGTCGCAGTTAGAGCCATAGTCGTAGGAGCCCCAAGTTTTTCTCGAATACTAGCTAAGGCTAAATAATCCGGTCTAAAATCTGTCCCCCAGTGAGAAATACAATGTGCTTCATCGACAACAAATAATTGAATAGGAACTTTTTTCAATACTTTAAGCACTTCATGATTTTGTAACATTTCCGGAGAAGTATAGATAAATTTATATTGATTAATTTGTTTAAATATTCGTTTTCTTTCAGAAAAAGAAGTTAGACTGTTTAAGGCAACGGCTCTTTTTTCTCCTTTTAGATGAAGTTGCTCTACTTGGTCTTGCATTAAAGAAAGCAGTGGTGAAACGATGAGTGTAACACCATCCATCAAATAAGCCGGTAATTGATAACATAAAGATTTTCCTGATCCAGTTGGCAGCATGACTAATGTATCTTTTTTATCTAAAACTGATTCTATTGCCTCTTTTTGACCTATTCGAAAGGATGGATAAGCAAATTTTTGATGCAATACATCCATGATTTGAGTGTTCATTTCAAACGCATCCTTTCTAACTCTACCAATCGATAATGCATAAATTCTAATTGTTCAATGTCACTCTTCGCCTCTTGATAGGTAAAGGTGTCTATTTTGTCAAATCCTTGATGCAACTTATCATAAATATTTGAAGGGATAAAGGTCTTGTACGGAAAAGATTCAAATACAAAGGCCATCTCTAAAATATGCTCTCTCACAGTATTTTCTTTGATGGCTCTTTGTTTGGCAATTTCCGTAAGATTCCATCCTTTTTTTAACAATTCATAAGTTTCAAATGTACTAGCTGAAAGCCCACAATGTGTTTCTTGATGGAGAACTTCTAATACTTTATTATTTAAAGACAGATTTTTTTTGTTTGCCTGAACAATTTGTAATACTTCTTCTAAAATATCTTTAAAATAAAAATCAAATTCTAAAGCCATCATTTCATAATTTTCTGAAAGTTGCGTTCTTGTTTTGCCAATCAACTCATGTCCTGTCAGTTGATTGGCAAATACATCCGCAAATTCTTTATCCATTTGCTTCAATAAAAATAGTTGTTCTTTAACCCAAACGTTTAAAAGTTGTTTTTTGTTTAAACGAAACTGTTGGAACAACTGTCGAACATTTTCTTGGTGAGAGGGATGTTTAACAATAGGAATATATTGATTATTTTCGTAACTAAGCTCAGAAAAAACCTGTGTTAATAATTGATAACTATTCCAAAAGGGAGTTTTAACATTCGCATAAGTAAAGTTATCTATTTTTTGAGGATAATAATGTTGTTTAAAATAGTCATCACAGTGCTTTTGTCCTTTATTTGTTAAAAGGTAGCCTTTTTCTTTATCTATAAGAAATCCTTGTTTTAAAAGACTTTGAATGATTTTTAATAGTTGATCTCTTGTAATTTGCGGAGCATAAGAGAATCCATGATGCCAATTCTTGATTTCTATTAAATAAAACATAGAGGGCGTTCTTTTACCATGAAGCACGTGAAGAATTTGAGAAAGCGTAACCACTTTTTTCAAATCAAAATAGCTCAATATATAATAATGAAAATAATTATCGCTCAAGTCCTCTCCTTCTTTCTTATGACTCTTTTGTTTATTTTACAATACTATAGAAAGAATACCAACATCAAATCCAAACAAAAAAGACCAGCTAAGTGAACAGTCCCTGTCAAGTAGACAAAAACAGCACAAGCAGCTAGTCTTTTTTTACCTTATTTATTTAATGTTTGAAGTATTTAAATCAATGGGATTATTTTTTATTTTTAAATTATTTAAATAATCTTGGATTTGATAAAATACGACGTAGAATATAAATGAAACAAGCGTTCCTTTAATAAGATTAAATGGTACGACAGAAAGCGCTAAGTATTCTCGCATAGGTCCTACACTAAAGCCCATCACTCGCATGTATAGTGGTGCCACGACTAACCAATTTAAGATAGACATGGTTATAGTTAATGAAAGAGTTGCTAAACCTCCTGCTAGAATAGATTCTTTTTTGCTTACCCCTTTATTTTTAATCATATAATAAATTGGCAGAGTTAAAGATAATGTACCGATAAAAGCGGTCGTATCACCTATTGGGAAACCTGCCTCCCCACCAGATGTAATATATGAAAGTAGCGACCGAATAGCTGCAATGGCTATGCCTGAAAGAGGTCCATAAACATACATTCCTAGCAAAATAGGAATATCACTAAAATCAACCTTTAAAAATGGGGACCAATATAATAATGGAAAAGAAAATTGTGAGACCACCCATGCTACAGCTGCCAGTATACCAATCATTGTTACTTTCTTCGTTCTTTGTTCGATCATCTTAAATCCTCCTATAATTTTTACTGATTAAAATCAGTTTGAATTAAAAGGATTCATCTATTGAGGTAGAGCTAAAAAAACTCCATTTATTATCTACAGGACAATAAATAGAGCTACAAATGTACGTTAAAAGTACAACCGTATAAAGCTCCATCTTCTTCATTCCAGACTATACTGTCGGTACTGGATTTACACCAGTTCAGCTGTATGTTTAAATACAGGTCGTGGACTTTACCACCGGTCGGGATTTACACCCTGCCCCTGAAGACGAATCATTTTTTATTTAATACTATTATATCTTTTTTTACATATTTTGCAAGTGTTTTAAATGATTCCACCATTTTTTAATCATTAACCATTTGTTCAAGTTGTTTGACTTCATGTGGAGTTAAAAAGCGCCATTCTCCAGATTGAAGACCTTCTGTAGAAAGAAAACCAAAGCGTTCACGCGTTAATTTTTCTACAGGATGTCCAATATGTTCAAACATGTTTTTCACTTGATGATTTCTACCTTCATGAAGTGTAATTCGTGCTACTGTTGTATCTGATGGTCGATCATAACTTAAAATGCTTACCTTCGCTGGTGCTGTTTTTCGTCCATCTAACAGAATACCTTGAGCTAGTTGGTTTCCTAATTTTTTAGAAATCCGCCCTTTTGTTTTCACTACATAGGTTTTTGGGAACTCAAAACTAGGATGCGTTAACTTATAAGAAAGTTCTCCATCATTTGTTAATAACAAAGCTCCTGTTGTATCCCAATCTAATCGACCAACAGGATATATACGTTCTTCAACATCCGCGATTAACTCAACAACTGTATCACGATTCTTCGGATCATCCGTTGTAGAAATCGTCTCTCGCGGTTTATTCAAGAGTACATAAACATATTGTTCTCGTTCAATCAAAACATCATCGACAGTAATCGTATCGTTTTTTGAAACTTTTGTTCCTAACTCTTTAACCACTTCCCCATTCACTTTGACGCGGCCTTGTTCAATAATTTCTTCAGATTTTCGACGAGAAGCTACTCCTGCATGAGCCATTACTTTTTGTAGACGTTCCATTTTTCCGCCTCCTTTATTCGTTAAATGATTTTAATTTGAAAAGTTCTCTTGTTCAATATCCTCAAATGATTGTTGAAAGTTTTTGAAAAATAAATCAGACATTTCTTGATCGTTGTTTTCGACTGCCAAAGCAGGAAGCTCATCAATAGAATTAATTCCAAAGTAATCTAAAAAGAAAGCAGTCGTTCCATATAATAGAGGTTTTCCAGGTTTATCTAGACGCCCCACTTCTTCAATTAATTGACGTGAACGTAATTTCTGTAGGTTGCTGGTTACTTGCACTCCTCGAATCTCTTCTATCTCAACACGAGTAATAGGTTGTTTGTAAGCAATAATAGCTAATGTTTCCAATAAAGGACGGCTAAGTAATTGTGAAAAGGGAGATTGCGCATATCTTTTAATATACTCTGCCACTTCTCTTTTTGTCACGATTTGATAAGTATTGGCTGTTTCAATAATTTTTAACCCGCTTGTTTCATCTACCTCATATTTTTCAGTTATATTTTCTATCTTAGCAGCTACGACATCTAATGGATTCTCCGTTAGCTTTGCAAGCTCTTCTAAGGACAAGCCGTCGTCTCCTGCTACAAATAATAATGCCTCAATTATCGCTGTATCATTCATTTGATCCCTA
>DXAZ01000065.1 GCA_019116785.1 Candidatus Atopostipes pullistercoris | reverse complement strand
AAAAATAAGTCCAACTTGTAAGGGTAATGGCTCTATCCTCACAAGTGAGTGCAAAAATAAGTCCAACTTGTAAGGATAATGGCTCTATCCTCACAAGTGAGTGCAAAAATAAGTCCAATTTGTAAGGGTAATGACTCTATCCTCACAAGTGAGCGCAAAAATAAGTTCTACTTGTAAGGGTAATGGCTCTATCCTCACAAGTGAGTGCAAAAATAATACCAACTCCTCAGGGTAGCTTTTCTATTATAAAAAATAATCGATAAATTAGCTGTAGTATGTTTGTGGGCCATTTGAATGAGCAGTCATTTTTTATTTAATATACTTCGGATTCTATATTTTGAATGCTTATCTCCACATCATTCAAAAATTGTCTGCACACTTACTGGAATCTCTGGACATAAAATCCTTTTTTAAAGAATCAAAACCATAAGAAGGTAAATTATCGGGGCGATAATTTCCATTATGCTGATGAATTAGTATTCGTGCTATTTTTTATCTTGAGCTCTCACTAATTGTTTCGGTTTTACCGAGGCCTTAAAATAATGCTCGAACTGTTCGACAAAAAGAATAACACTTGTTGATGGAAGATTATAATTATAAAAATTTGAATTTATGAAAACATCGTAAACCTTGACCTTATAAGAATATATATTGTTTAAAAGTCAATTGGTTAAATAATTTTTTTCGATTGACTTGATCAACTGATCGAAAGGCTGTTCCCCTTGAAAATTTTTATTCCCATTTCTACACTCCAATCCTTAAAACACTAGAGTAATGTATTTTTTTGGATATAATCATTTGTTAACTATTGAGACATTATCATATGTTAATGACACATTTCAAAAAAATTCCAAAAAAGAATTGACAAAACAAAAGACTCCCTTTATACTATTTAAAGTTTGGCCAACAATAAATGAGAATTAAATGAAAGAATATAGTTGGTAATTATAGAAAGGGGACGAATCATGGAGAAAAGAAAGCCGATTATCGCATTAGATTTTAATAAAGCGTCTGAAGTTCATGCTTTTCTTGCTTCTTTTGGTGATGAAAAATTAAATATTAAAATTGGAATGGAGCTATTTTATTCCAGTGGTCCCGATATCGTGATTGATCTTATTGATTCCAATCACGATATTTTTTTGGACTTAAAGCTGCACGACATTCCAAATACTGTCAAAAAAGCAATGAAAGCTCTAGCCCATTTAGGGGTAGGTATGGTAAATGTTCATGCTCAAGGCGGAAGAAAAATGATGGAAGCGGCCAGAGAAGGGTTAGAACAAGGAACCCCTCCCGGTCAAACACGACCAAGATTGATTGCTGTAACACAACTTACCTCTTTATCTAAAGAGACGTTTAAAGAAGAACAAAAAAGTATACTATCTTTAGAAGAGAGCATTTTAAATTATGCGAAGCTAGCCAAAACATCAGGGTTAGATGGGGTGGTTTGTTCTCCCCTAGAGGCTGAAATTATTCATGAAGAAATTTCGCCAAACTTTTTAACGGTTACTCCAGGAATTCGTCTGGAGACAAAAATTACAGATGATCAAACACGAATAGCCACTCCGAAACAAGCGGCTCTGGGAGGCAGTGATTACATAGTGGTTGGTCGACCTATTACAAAAGCTGAAAATCCTTTTAGAACTTATCAAAAGATTCAAAAAGATTGGGAAAATAATTTAAAAGAAGGGGTTCAATCAAATGATGATCGATAAAACTCAAAAAATTGCTAAAGCATTAATGGACATTCAAGCCATTTCTTTAAATCCAGCCCATCCTTATACTTGGGCCAGTGGACTTAAAGCACCTATCTATTGCGACAATCGCTTAATTATGAGTTTTCCTGAAGTGAGGTCATTTATCGAAGAGGAGTTGGTGGCTCTTATTCGCTCTCATTATCCAAAGGCTGAGGTTATTGCGGGGACGGCTACAGCGGGGATTCCTCATGCGGCAATTATTGCAGATAAAATGAATTTGCCGATGGTGTATGTTCGTTCAAATCATAAAGATCATGGGAAGAAAAATGCGATTGAGGGACGAATTGAGCCAGGGCAAAATGTGGTTATGGTAGAAGATTTAATCAGTACGGGAAAAAGTGTGATTGAGGCTGCAGATAAGGTGGAAGCTGCGGGTGGCAAAGTGCTTGGAACGGTAGCGATTTTTAGTTATGAACTTCAAAAAAGTCATGAAGCTTTCGGTGAGCAAGCATATGATTTACATCCTTTAATTAGTTACCCAGAATTGATTGATGCGGTGGCTTCAAATGAGGAGTTGTTCCCTTATAAAGAAACATTGAATGCTTGGTATAAAGATCCAGAAAAATGGTCGAACGAAGTAGAATAACTTAAAAAAGGAGATTTTTAAATGAAGAAAAATGATAAACGAGCACTAGCCGCGTCAATTATAGGTTCTGGTTTAGATGATATGAATGTGATGTTTTTGTCCTTTTCATTGTCTAGTATTATTGCTGATTTAAATTTATCAGGATCAGAAGCGGGCTGGATTGGAACAATCACCAATTTGGGGATGCTTCTTGGAGGTTTACTTTTTGGTGTGTTGGCGGATCGATACAATAAATTTAATGTATTTAAATTGACCGTTTTTATTTATAGTTTGGCTACAGGTCTGATTTATTTTGCAGATAATATTTATCTTCTTTATCTTTTACGATTCATTTCCGGAATTGGGGTCGGAGGAGAATATGGGGTAGCGATTTCTGTGATGGCAGGAATTGTCCCACTCAGTAAAATGGGGAGAGTTTCATCTTTAAATGGCATTGTTGGACAAATTGGTTCGATTTCTTCCGCTATATTAGCCGCTTGGATTGCCCCATCATTGGGCTGGCGCGGATTATTCCTCTTTGGTTTTTTACCAATTGGAATGGTTCTTTGGGCACATTTCTTCATTGATGCAGAAGCCATTACGGAAAGAGGCGCTGATGAGCGTGCCAGCATTAAACAAAACAAACCAAAAATTAAAGAACTATTTGAAACACCTGCATTAACTAGATTAACGATTTCATTAATGGTGATGGCAACGGTACAAATTGCTGGATATTTTGGCATGATGAATTGGTTACCAACGATGATGCAATCCCAATTAGGTATTTCGGTTAGTGACTCTTCACAATGGATGATTGCGACAATCTTGGGGATGTGTTTAGGGATGTTTGTTTTTGGCCAAATTCTGGATCGGATAGGTCCACGAAAAAGCTTTAGTATTTTCCTAGTAAGTTCGGCCGTATCGGTTTATTTATTCACGATGGCAAATACGAGCTGGATGATGATTTTAGGTGGAGCAATTGTCGGCTTCTTTGTGAATGGGATGTTTACTGGCTATGCAGCGGTGACTACTTTGCTTTATCCACAACGTATTCGCACGATTGCCAATAATACGATTTTGAATGTAGGACGAGCGGTCGGTGGTTTTTCATCCGTCATCATTGGAATGATTCTAGAAAAGTCGGGTGTACCGATGGTTATGTTCTTCTTAGCTAGTCTTTATGTATTGAGTTTAATGACGATGTTAAGTATTCCAGACCTTAAAAAAGAGAACTATATGGAAGCTAGTCAACCGGCTGAAAATTAAATAATCTAGCTAAAAGTGGTCCATAAAAAGAAATGCTTAAATATGAGTAGAAATATTTGATTACTGTTTTTCTTTTAATTATAATAATTATTAAGAAGTGGTTATTAAATAAAAGAAAAGGGAGTTTTGCATATTATGGTTTACTCAAAGACAAAAGAAGTGTTGAACCAACTTGTAGCTGATTTATACACAATGCGTGTCATCGTTCATCAAACTCACTGGTATATGCGCGATCATGGATTTTTATTCTATCATCCTTTACTAGATGACTTTATTGATGACATTGACGATCAGGTAGATGAAGTAGCAGAACGACTCGTAACATTGGATGGAGCACCTTATTCTACGTTACAAGCCTTTCATGAACATACACAATTGGAAGAAAATAAAGGAACATTTGACCACACTATTGAAGAACAGCTCACTCGTTTAGTGAAAAATTATCAACAAATTGCCGATACCTTAGAAAAAGGCATTCAAATTGCGGATGAAGAAAATGACTTAGTCTCTCAAGACATGTTAATAGCCATTAAAGGAGACGTTGACAAACGTATCTGGATGCTTCAAGGAGATCTTGGAAAAGCTCCTGGTTTAAAACACTAAAAATTTGAATTGAATAGACTATAAACAAAGCATTCTTTCATTAAGACAATGAAAGGATGCTTTGCTTTTTATTCGTATAGGAAAGTATAAGGTTATAATTAGCTTTCTTCTTCGTGTTTTACTAGAAGGTTGATGGGGTGAAGAGTTTGATTAATAAAGATTACTTAAAGATAAGTGATTTCTTTGACTGGATTTTTAGGAAGAGTTAAAATAGACATGTAGTGAGGATAAGCACTACAGTAAAATTTTAATAGAAAGTAGGAGAGCGTATGAATAATTTATTCCCAACAAGACGTGACTTTATGGATATGAATAGACACTTTATGGGAGACTCTTTTGATCAATTCTTTATGAACTCAGGCGATTTTAATGTAGACATTAAAGAAAATGAAGAGGCTTATATAGTAGAAGCTGATTTACCTGGTTTAGCGAAAGAAGACATTGAACTTGATTATAGTAACGACGTGCTCTCTATACGTGCTCACAAAGAAATGAGTACAGAAGAAAAAGATGACGAAAGTCATTACATTCGCAAAGAGCGTTCAAGCCGATCCTACAATCGACAATTTTTAATTAAAGATGTTGACGAAGATAAGATTACCGCTGAATTTAATAACGGTGTCTTAAACGTTCAACTCCCAAAAACAGAAAACAATGGCAAAGAAACGAAAAAGATAGATATTCAATAATTAAATAAAGAGGGTTAGCCCGTTTAGGACTAGCCCTTTTTTTGTCATTTTCGTTAGTAAAACGATGTAATCGTGTTGTTTTTGGGAATTCTATTCTTGACAGAATATCTACAATAATTTTTGAAAGGCCGTATGTGCGGTCTTTGTTTCTGGCAAAGCCTCTCTTATGCGTTCGAGACATTTTTCATGGTCGTGTTTTCGGGCGACGCATTGGTGACGACCAAATAATAAAAGTGAATGATGCGCTTGATACCAAATGTCTTCGGGAAGTTTTTCCATCATAATTTCTTCGATTTCCTGAACAGAAGAGCTAGCAGGGACAAAATGCAATCTTTGGCAAACTCGTTTTACATGGGTATCTACTGCAAAGGCAGCCATACCAAAGCCATTCGTTAAGACAACGTTTGCTGTTTTGCGGCCAACTCCTGGTAGAGTCATTAAATCTTTGCGGTTGTCAGGAACAACCCCATTGAAATCTTTCACTAATTTATGTGACATATTTTTTAAGTATTTGGATTTATTATTCGATAGGCCAATGTTTTGAATGATTTCTCGCAAATCCTCTAATGAAGCAGCAGCCATCGCTTCTGGAGTTGGAAATTGACCAAACAGCTCAGGGGATATACGATTCACCGCGATATCAGTAGTTTGGGCACTTAATATGACTGCACATAAAAGCTGAAAATTTGTTTCATAATGTAAATCGGTACCAGATTCCGGGTAAATTCGAATAATCGCCATAACGATTTCTTGAACTTCTTGTTT
Source organism: Candidatus Atopostipes pullistercoris (assembly GCA_019116785.1). GTDB lineage: Bacteria > Bacillota > Bacilli > Lactobacillales > Carnobacteriaceae_A > Atopostipes > Atopostipes pullistercoris. The sequence continues at coordinate 11,995 of DXAZ01000065.1, read as the reverse complement.
GTTTAATAACAATTCCTTAGGCACAATATCAATCCTTTCTACTTCTTTCAATCTATTGTAAGCTGTTTTTAAAATATAAAACTAAGACGCCAAAAAGGAGGCGAGTCAATGAAGCGACCCCTTAGAAACAAAAAATTCTTTATTCCTTTTTTATTCATCCTACTCTTTTTAATCAGTGCTTGTAAAGCCCATCCTCAAAATGACAATGATAACCCTTCAGAAGGAAAAGAAGAGACCATTAAAATTGCAGCCGTCGGAGATAGCATCACTTTTGAATATACTCCCGATACCGACTACCCAAAAAAATTAAATGATTTATTAGGTGAAGATTATATCGTTGAAAATTTCGGTGTTTCCAATTATGCTGCGCAATCATCTAGCGATTTTCCTTATGAAACCACCGAAGCGTATCAAGAAAGTTTAGCCTTCGAACCAAATATCGTTCTCATCATGTTAGGCACTAACGATACAAAATCAACAAATTGGCAGGGCACAGAAGAATTTAAAGAAGAATATACTGACTTAATCAATGATTATCTAGCTTTAGAAAGTGTGTCAAGAGTCATTCTCGCTTCCCCTCCAACCGTATTTTTAGAAACGGTATTCGAAGGTTCCATTGTTTCAGAAAAAATCATACCCATTCGAAATACAATCCAAGTTGTTGCGTCAGAATACGAATTAGAATTTGTCGATATGACCAAGCAAACAAAAAATCACCCCGAATGGTTTTTTGATGGCCTTCATCCAAATGCTGAAGGTACTGAAGAAATCGCTCAAATTTTTTATCAACAAATAAAACCATAACATACAAAAAGCACCTTACAAAAAGGTGCTTTTTAATTTCTTACTTCAGATAGCGTCTAAAGATAAATTCATAACCGACTAAGGCCACTATTCCAAGAACACTCATCACAACGCCAAGTTTTAAGTAAGGCGTTTGGTATACAAATTCAACCGCATGTTCACCCGCAGAGATAGGTAAGCCAACAAAACCAATGTTTACTTTTTCTGTAGGCACTTTTTGACCATCTACGTAAGCTTGCCAGCCTGGGGTATAAGGGATATTTGTGACCAACATCCCGTCTTTAGAAGCTTGTATGGATCCTTTTATTTGTTCATCGGTAAACGTATTGATTTCTAACGCATTTTCTTTTTTAACCAAAGCTTCTTTGGTGGCTTGTTCTTCATCAAATGGACGAGAAATCACGGAAACATTCCCGAAAGAATAATCCCCCGCATTTTGAAAAGTTACCGTTAAAGTATCTTCAGCCTCACTAACTTCATTTAAATGAATTAAAATATTTTCTCTTTTGAAATAAGAACTGAATGTATACCGATCCGACTGTAAAATTCCTTTATTTTGCTTGTTGAAATTCACTTTTAGTCGAAAAGCTGTAGAAGCTTGATTTTTCAAAAACTTTTCAGGAGGGGTGAATTCAATATCTTCAAAATAAATAAACACTTCTTGTCCAACCAGTTCTTCTGGCCGATCAAAAGTTAAAGTCATTTGACTATTGGCTTCATCAACAGTAATCTCCATTGGTTGATTCAATGAAAGATTTTCCTGTCCATGAATATTTTCCGCTTCTGCCCAGTGTCCTTTGTGTGTTTTTAATTCACCAAGCTTTATTGGTGCTTCTAAATTTACTTCACTATGATCTTCTAAAATAACCGCGTTTGCTAATAAACGTTCACGTTGAACAGGATGAAGTTTTTGTGCATCCGTATAGGACAAACCATTCGTTTCAACATAGGCGAAGGGCGCTTCATTTTCTGTTTCAGCCACCAACATATTACTATTTAAAGCAGACAAATCAGAGCGGATGGTGTAATCTGAAGGCAAGTAATCCGCGTATTTCTCCTCTGTTAAAATGTATTTTATTCCCAAAGCTTGATTGACTATTCGACGATCATCAATCCCATTTCGGAGAGGCTGAATAATTTGGTAAGAACTTGCCTCGAGAAATTGTGCGAATTCCGCGACAGCACCATTCGTTAAGGAAGCATATGAATTTGTTCCGGATTTATTAATATAGGCATATTGATTTCGAACATTATTATTGTGAGAGGTCACACCAATTCGATAGCGAGAATCAGTAGGTAAATTTTGATCAACCCCATCAAATACATTTAAATAAGCTTCATCAATTGTGCCGTAATCTTCTGTTCCTGATACGGCATTTTTTCCAAAGGGTGAGTAGAAAATAAGCCCATTTACGGTCAAATTCAAAAGAACAAAAAATGTCATGAGTCTTTGAAAACTTATGATTGTCCATTTTTTATTTTGAGTATATTGTATGAATCCGTAAATGACCCAACCGAGTAGGACAGGTGTTAAATAAAGAAGGAAATCCTTCGTTACAATAGCCGCGCTGATATATAACACAGAATAAGCAAGCATTAACCGACGAATCCAAATCATGTCCAAATCCTTTAAATCGTGGATGTTTTCCATAAAATAGATGGTGGCAAGTGCCATATAAAAAGGCACAATAAATGTGAAACGATTGTAAGGGCCGGATAAGCCATTCATAAAAGAGCCAAAAATAGGGAAGAGCAACATAATCCCAAGTATCGTTAGAGTCCAAAATAAGCCAGATCTTTGCTTTCGACGATGAACAAGAAAAGGCAGACTAAATACACTTAGAATGGATAAGCCACCAATTGTCCAAAAAATAGTGCCTGGCGTGAGACTGTTAATAATCAGCAAGCCATAATACCGCAAAGGATACACCAAAAGTGAAATTGGAGGCGGGCCAGGTGACCGAGAGGCATTTAAAAAGCCATAAACCAATGGAACAAATATTCCTGACGCGATGAAAAGTCCAATGAAATATAACCCAACAAAATAAGCAAACCATTTAAGAAATGTTTGCCAAGAATTCTTTTTAATTAGACTGATATAGCGGATCAATGCATAAACTAAAATCATCCAAGTCAGCATATAAAAAAAGTAAAAATTTGAAGCCGCACTAATTGCGACCATCAAAACAAAGAAAAATCCTGACTCTTTTTTAAAGACTTTTTCGATTCCTAAACATAAAAGCGGAAAGAAAATCATGGGATGAATAAAAAAAGGATGTCGCACGACATTATAAATCACCGGATGACTAAAAGCATACATTATACTCCCCATTAATGCACTAAGATGAGAAAGATTCATCTTTTTTGCATAAAACAAAAAGCTCGCACCCACACACCAGATTCGGACAAACATAATCGCATGAAAAGCGAATTCTTCAGCCCCTTTTGGAAATAAGAGACCTAAATAAACAAAAGGATCTCCCACGACATAGTATCCATAAGAAATAAGCGTATCTGCACCCAAACCAATATTCCAATTCCAACTTTGCCAATGCCCCGTTTGAAAGAAATTTCGGAGAATGTTTAAATACTCTCTAAAAAAAGGGTAATGTTGATGGAAGCCATCCCTTTGCCAAATAAAGGTCTTTCCTTGAATAAAAAACACGGAAAATATAGCAAGAGACATTCCTATAAATAAAACAGTATATTTAAAAAATGTTTCAAAACGAACGGGCTTTTTCTGTTCTCGAATCGACATAGTTTCCCTCTTTCATAAAAATATAAAAAATTTACTGAAAACATAATTTAAGACGACGACAATAAATTGAGTCAATAACTTCGCGAGGTTGGTATCGACAAAAATTAAGTCCACAAGCACCCACATAGAAAACATATCGGCAAGGCCAGATAATAAGCGAAAGCCTATAAATTTGATAAATTCATAAATATTTTCTTTTAAATCATTTGAAGAAGTTTTAAAAACAAAAAGTTTATTTGTGACATAAGCAAATAAAATAGATAAAACAATCGCAATCGCATTGGCGACTAAGTAGGGCCAGGAAAGTAAGGAATCAAAAATAAAAAAGACGACAATATTGACTAATGTCGTCAACCCTCCAAAAAATATGTAATCAATAATTTCGCGGTAGCGATAATATAGATTTAAAAGTTTATTCTTCATTTTCTTGATCTCTTCCCTTTAAACGTTCACTTTCTTCCATAGAAGCTTCTCGAACAAAATAGGCAGGGCGATTTTTGGTCTCTATAAATACACGGGCCAGATATTCACCAATAGCCCCTAAGGAGATTAGCTGAATTCCCCCTAAAAATACAATAGCAGCAATCAATGTAGGATACCCTGCAACGTCTGAACCATAAACAATTGCTTTAAAAAGCTCTATAAATAAGAAAATAAATGAGAAAAATGAAATAATTAGGCCAACTACAGACCATACTCGTAAAGGAACGGTACTGTATGAAGTAATCCCATCTATAGCTAATTTTAAAAGCTCACCAAACTTCCATTTGGTTTCTCCAGCCACCCGTTCGGCCTCTTCATACTCCAAAGCTTTCTTTCGAAAGCCAATATAAGCATACATTCCTTTTGTATTTCGCTCATTTTCACGTATTCTTTTTAAAGCTTCAATACAATTTCGATCCAATAAACGAAAGTCTCCGGCTCCTTGATGCACGTCATAAGACGTTAAACTCTGTAAAATAGTGTAGTAAGCATTTGAAGCCCAACGTTTGAATGGATTTTTTTCTGCTTTCTCTTTACGGACCGTGTAAACATCCTCATAGCCTTCTTCCCACCAATGAATGAGTTCGGGGATCATGTCTGGAGGATGCTGTAAATCTGCATCCATGATGATAACGGCGTCTCCATCCGCATAATCAAAGCCCGCGAGCATGGCAATTTCTTTTCCGAAATTTCGAGAAAGCTCTACATATTGAACGTGGGAATTCTCTGCATGAAATTGCTGCAATAGAGTGGTTGTTTCATCTGTGCTCCCATCATCCACAAAAAGAAACTCAAAATGATATTGCTCTAGGGATTGAGTTACTTGTTTTAAGGCATCCATTAAAGCAGGTAAAACTTCTTCTTCATTATAAGTCGGAATCAGTATCGTAATCTTTTTCATTTTTTATTTCCTTTGCTATAAAACTTCATCACATTTTCATTTAATAAACTATAGCCTTGTACGAGTGATTTATCAAAGGTTTTACCTTCATACCAGACTAAAATAAATAAAAATGATTCTCAACATAAGTTTCATTATAATTTATTTATCCTTAAAAGTTAATACAGTAAGAAAAACACAATAGGAACAAACAATGCAGGAACAAAGTTCATCACTTTAATATCTGTTAAATGGAGCATATTTAAGCCAATGACTAAAACTAAGATTGAACCAATGGCATTCATATCATTGACTAAAGAGGTCGATAATAAATGATTTAAACCATTTGCAAAAATTACAATCAACGCTTCATAACTAAAAACTAAAAGACTCGAAAATAAGACGCCTATCCCTAATGTAGAAGCTAAGATCATACTGGTAATTCCATCCATCATAGCATTTGTATAAAGAAGTGTATGATCACCCGTTAAGCCGCTATTAATGGGTCCCATAATGGATAAAGCCCCGACCGACATGATGAGGCTTCCGGTAATAAAACCTTCCGAAAAAGAGTCATCCTTTTTAGTGCCTGCGATTTTAATTGCTAGGAATTTAGCTAATCGATTGACTAAACCGTCTAAATCCATCCATTCTCCAATTATTCCCCCAATTACAATCGACAAAATGATGAAAATTGTTTTTTCACCAGACATCATACTCGTTACGCCAATATAAATCGCACTTAAAGCCAATCCATTCATAATGACGTTTTCCATTTTTTTAGAAATCCCTTTTTTAATTAATAAACCACTAGACCCGCCTAAGATAATCGCCATCGTATCGACGATAACTCCTGTAAACATATGATTGCTCCTTATTTTATAAAAATCACTTTCATCATTATAATGTGCCGCTTCTAGATAGGCAAATAAATCAATATAAAAACATTTTGAAGATTTTATGTTTTTACTGTGAGGATGAAATTCGTTTCAATTTCTTAGTTCTTAAATGAGGTTCATTGGTTTGGTTAAGTTTGCTCACTTAATCTATCAACAATTGCTTTTTAACTTCTTCTCTCACTTTTTTGATTTCTTCTGCATCTAGTGAACCGACTGCTTTTGTCTCAGAAACTTGTTTAATTTGTTTCATTTGAACATACCATCCTGTGAAATCTTCTGGGATTGCATTAAAACTCAAAGGTAAAGTCTCTTTTAGGATAAGGCATGTTCCTTCCTTCTCTTGTTCAAGTTGGAATTCTATTTTTCCTGATGCCCATTCAAAAGCGATGTAGGTATCTGTTTGATAATCAATTAAACTCATTTTTTCAAATGTATTGTCGCCCAAATCAAACAAAACAAATGCTTCTTCTTTTTCTTTTGTAATCGATAACTGCGGGAACCAACTTGAAATGCCCTCTGTTGTCGCTAGATAAAAAAAGACGTCTTCTTTACTGGCTTGAATAATTGTAGACAAGGTTTGAGTTGCATTTTTAGTATCTTTAAAGTAACTTCGTTCAATCATATTTAATTTCCTCTCCTAAATTTTTGTGTGTTTAGTTTAACGCAAAACGCTAAGAAGTATAATAAAAAATAATATTTCGTATTTTGAAGAGGTTATTTTACCATAATTTTGAGGATGATGGTTTAAAAAACGTTGAATAGTAACTAAAAATGAATGAAACGACTTAAATTTAAAAATAGCTATTTTTAAAATAAATCATTTCCTTTTAAGGAAATAAAATGTATGAGATAGTTATTTTATAAAAGATATCGGGAGAGAGGGTAAAAAAATGAACAAGGAGGCTTTCTATGAAGAGAGTGCCCGCAAAAGAAGTGTATGATTTTTGGTTTGATGAAAAAAATAAGGCGTATTGGTTTGAACAAAATGAAGAGTTTGACCGAGAAATTCGTCGTCGGTTTTATGAGACCTGGGAAGCAGCCCGTCAAGGATTATTATATGAGTGGCGATTGACTTATGAAGGAGCACTTGCTGAGATTATTGTCTTAGACCAATTCTCTAGAAATTTAAATCGAGGCACTATGCTTTCTTATACACAAGATCGTATGGCTTTGATTCTTTCACAAAATTTAATCGAACAATATCCTGAATATAAAAACCGACCAAAAGACGAAATTAATTTTATTTATTTGCCTTGGATGCATTCTGAATCTAAAGAGATTCATCAACAAGCTGAAAAGTTATATATAGATTTAGACGATAAAGAAGCCATAAAATATATGGAGCAACATAAAGAAATAATTGACCGTTTTGGCCGCTATCCTTATCGAAACGAGGCAATGGGACGTACATCCACGGCAGAAGAGATGGATTTTATCAGAAATAACCGCTTTGATTTTACAAAATAGCAAAAGATTTATATTTCCTTTCTCCCTTTTTATATAGAAAAAAGGATCAATGAAAAACTTCTAGGATTTCATTAAATTTTATAGTAAACTTAGTATTGTGAAATATTTCTTTAATTTAAAAGGAACGAAAGGTGAGGTGAGATGGGACAAAAATTAATTGTTGGACGTTATATTCCTGTAGACTCCTTTGTTCATCATTTAGATTCTCGAGCTAAACTTCTGGCGACGATTTTATATTTAGTGATTTTATTCTTCGCAAATAATTGGATCACTTACCTGATCCTTACTTTATTTGTAGGACTAGGCATTTATCTTTCGGGCATTTCTTTTACATATTTTTTAAGAGGAGTGCGACCAATGATTTGGTTGATCACTTTTACAGCTCTTTTACAAATGCTCTTCACTTCAGGACCTACAATGTATTTTCAATTTGGCTTTATTTATATTTCTAAAGAAGGTATCCAAAATGGCCTCTTTATTTTTTTAAGATTTGTATTGATTATCTTTATTTCAACTTTATTGACTTTAACGACAGAAGCTTTAGATTTAACAGATGCGATTGAATTTTTCTTAAAGCCTTTAAAAATATTTAAATTTCCAGTCCATGAAATGACTTTGATGTTGGCTTTAGCTTTGCGCTTTGTGCCCACAATGATGGATGAAGCAGAAGTGATCATGAATGCTCAAAGGGCTAGAGGGGTTTCTTTTAGTGAAGGACCCATCATGCAAAGATTAAAAAACCTAATATCTTTGTTAATCCCACTTTTTATTAGTTCTTATGATCGTGCGCCACAGTTAGCGACTGCAATGGAAGCAAGAGGATATCAAGGAGGGGAGAATCGTACAAAATATCGTGAGTTAACTTGGAAAAAGATCGATACAGTTGTTTTATTAAGTTTTTTAGTTCTTTTTAGCACCGTTTATCTATTAAGGGGTTAAATATTTATGAATTGGAAGTAATGAATAAAAAGATATAAAAAAATTGAGATAGTACATGAGAAATTGAGGGATTTTAAAGTGGAAGCTTTGACGAATAACTTATATGATTTGATGTTTACTTTTGTGAATTTTATCACGGTATTGATTGAAATTTGGGGAGTACTAGTGATTGTAATAGCGTTAGGAAAAGAAATTTATACCACAATTTTCAAATTTAATTTTAACTATTTATCGATCAATAAAGACAATAGTCTAAACGCGAGTTTGGCCAGCGCTTTGGAAGTTCTATTGGCTGCAGAGATTTTAAAAACAATTACTATTACGGATTATACAAATTTAATCATTATAGCTGCCCTAATCATTTTACGAATTGCGATTACGCTTCTACTTGTTTGGGGAACGGCTACCAAAAATGGAGGACATTAAACATTAAATAAGACGATAAAAAGGAGATGACCTAATCAAAAATAAACGATTGAATCCTATTGTTTAATAAATAAAAATATATAGAATAATTTAAATGTGTGATTTTTAACAAATTCGTTGTATTCAACAAATACATTATGATATAATGTAGATTGCTGTAATTTAATATACAGTTACTATTGAATAGAAAAAGGAGAAGAAAATGAGTAATAAAGATTTTTGGGCAGATTGGACTTTTCCAATTATTTCACTTGTAAGTTTTGCCACACTATTAGCTGCTATGTTAATGCCAATGAATTCGATTAATATAGGATCTTTAATATCTTATTCATCTGGTTTATTAGCCTATACAATGATGCTTACGGTAACATTTATTGGCTCGCGTCCTCGTTATCTTGAAAAAAGATTTGGGATGCCAGAAATGTATGAAATCCATGCGATAATGTCTGTTGTTTTATCAATACTAATCGGGATTCACGTTATTATCCAATGGAATGGATTTTCATCTATTTTAGATCGTTCACTTGTTTCACAAGTTGGTTGGCTAGGAGTCGTTGCACTTCTTGTCGTTATGTTCACGGGAATTTTTTCACTATCTGGAATATTTGTGGATCAATCTCAAGCACTAAGAAATTTTAAAAATAAATTAAATCGTGAAGTAAACTTATGGTTACATCGTTTAGCTATTGTTTCTGTTATTGCTGTTTATTTCCATATGTATTTTTTACCTTTCTTAAAAGATAATTTTTTATTTATGCTCTTATTAAATATTTATACTATAGCTGTTTTAGGCTTTTACCTTTACTGGAAATTTAAAATTGTTGCCGCTCCTCAATATCGCGTCACAAAAATTTATAAAGCAACCCCTGCTCTTTGGGTATTAGAGTTTGAACCTGTTAAAGGAACGGTCATGACTTATACCGCTGGAGATTATTTCTTTATTCGTTTTAATCGAGAGGCTGAAATTACCGGAGAAGGACATCCATTCTCAACATCCAGTGCGATTACTAGACGATATAGTAATTCCATTGAATTTATGATCAAAGAAGCAGGAGATTGGACAGAATCACTCGCAAACATTAAAGAAGGCGATATCGCAAAATTTGAAGGCCCATACGGACACTTTTTCCCTGAAGAAGTTCAAGAATCAAACGAAGATGAAGTACCTTTCGTATTACTTGGTGGTGGAATTGGTTTAACTCCAAACCTAAGTGTCTTACGCCATGAAATTGAAAAAGGATCTCAACGCGAAATTCATCTGGTCTGGGGCTTAGCTTATGAAGAAGATATGTTTATGCTTGATGAGTTAGAAGCGATGAAAGAAATAAATCCAAATTTTGAATACCATATTATCTTCTCCAATGAAGAAGTTGAAGGCTATCCATTTGGTTTTATCTCCAATGAATTTTTAGAAGAAGTTGGCGCTGACAAATATACACACGGACATTTCTTTGTTTGTGGACCTGGTCCGATGTTAGATGCTTCTAGAAGAATTCTTGAAAAAGGAAACGTTCCTTCTGAACAAATCCATTTAGATGACTTTGGATTCTAGTAGATATCTTATATAGAAAGGATGTAAATAATGGGTAGAAAAACGCGTTTAACTATAGAAATGTTATTAGCTGGATTATTTGTAATGCTAGTTACTGTCTTTTTATTCACGAGTGATTTTACGTTTTCAGAGCCAGATCATTCGACAACAGGCGAAGATGTGCCGGCTGAACTTGAAGATGGTACATTTGTAGGAACAGGAGAAGGTTTTGGTGGACCAATTGAAGTAGAAGTTACGGTTGAAGGAGGAGAAATCGTTGAAATAACGGTTCTTGACCACAGTGAAACAGAAGGAGTTTCTGATCCAGCATTTGAAGAAATTCCAGCTGAAATTATGAAAAGTAACTCAACGGATGTAGAAGTGGTCTCAGGAGCTACATACACCTCAACCGGTATAAGAGAAGCTGTCGTAAATGCTTTAAGCGGTGAAGGTGAAGTCAGTGAAGAAGAAACAGAAGACTCAGAAGACACTGAAACAGAAGATGAGGAAACAGTTTCTGGTGATTTTGAAGATGGTACTCACACTGCAACAGTGGATGGCCACAATGGACCATTAACTGTAGAGGTTACTGTGGAAGATGGTGTGATTACAAGTGTTGAAGTGACTGAACATGAAGAAACAGAAGGTTTATCTGATCCAGCCATTGAAGATGTACCTGCAGCAATTGTAGAAAATAATTCAACAGATGTCGATACGGTATCTGGAGCAACTGTAACTTCCGAAGCCATTATCGAAGCAGTTAATACGGCGCTTAATGGTTCAGAAGATAGCGATTCAGCTAGCGAACCTGTTGAATATACAGATGGTACTTATGAAGGAACAGCGGATGGGCACAATGGTGAAATCAAAGTAGAGGTTACTGTTTCAAATGGAGCCATTGAAAATATCGTGATTACAGATCACGCAGAAACAGAAGGCCTTTCTGATCCTGCCTTTGAAGAAGTACCTGCAGAAATTATGGAAACAAATTCTACTGATGTAGATACCGTATCTGGAGCCACTGTTACTTCAAAAGCAATTATTAGTGCAGTAGAAAATGCTTTAGAAGACGCTCAATAGTTTTTAAAATGAAGTATACATGTTATCCTATAAGCTGAAGAATTCTTGGAAGGTGTTTGAAAAATGAAAAAACTTTTAAAGATGACGAAGCCAGGAGATTTTATTATCGTCATGTTATTGATAATTTTATCTTTTCTGCCACTCGCCATTTTCACTTACCAAAATAAAGCTTCAGCAGATGACGAGAACTTGCGCGTAGTCATTTCAGCAGATGGGGAAATTGTCCATGAGATGGAATTGAAAAATGACCATACACGTGAAGTCTATGAATATGTGGACGAACACGGACATGAAAATACAATAGTTCGTGAAGGGCTGACGGTTTATATGGCTGATGCGAATTGTACTGATTTATTGTGTGTTCAGCAAGGCGAAATTACTCAAGTAGGCGAGACGATTGTCTGTCTACCAAACCGAGTGCTCGTCGAGATTGCAGCAGACAACTCAGATTCGGATAGTGGTATTGACATAATCCCTTAAGTTAAAGAAAATAAAATATAAGTTTATGAGAATTTTCAAAGCCGTGAATCGAACGCTAGATTCATGGCTTTTTGTTTATGCGCTAAAGTATTTTGTCTATTTAATTTCGTGAATTTTTTCATTTATTCTAGGGTTATTATTGAATCATTACAGATAAAATGTTAATATAACAGTGAAATAAATATGTTATTGTTTTGTGATTTTTCATTCAATAAAAATTATAATAACAAAAGGATGAGGAAAAATTA
>DXAZ01000064.1 GCA_019116785.1 Candidatus Atopostipes pullistercoris | reverse complement strand
ACTATCTAATTCAACATAGACTGTTTCCTCTTTTGAAACTTTTTCTGCCGCAAGAACTGATGTTGGCATCATTAAATGAATAACCATCGCTGTTGATAACCATTTGTAAGTATTTTTCTTTGTGTTCATTTTATTTACTCTCCTCGATTAATTCCTTATTCCAATTCATTGTCGTTAATGCAATCACTTTTTCACCTGCAATTAAAATCCCAGGTAATACAAGTAAGATAAGCAATGTACTAATCAAAGCCCCTCTTGCGATCATTAAACTTAGACTTTTTACAATCTCCATCTTAGAAATTACAGCAACCCCTATTGTCGAACCAAAAAATGCAAATCCACTCGTTACAATAGACTTAGCTGACTCTTGAACCGCAATTTTCATAGCTGGAACTGACTCATAGCCATTCTCTATTTCTTCTTTAAATCTTGTCGTTAATAGAATCGCATAATCAACTGTTGCCCCTAATTGGATGGACCCTATAACAATTCCAGCAATGAAAGGAATAGATTCACCCAAATAGAAAGGAACACTCATGTTGACGAAAATAGCCAACATAATAATTAAAATTAAAAAGAAAGGAATAGAAATGGATTTAAATACCCCTAGAATAATGACAAATACTGCCGCATAAGAAATAATATTTACTCGATCAAAATCTCGATCGGCAATTTCAGTTAAGTCTTTTGTCAATGCACCTTCTCCAGTAATCATGCCATTTGAATCATAGCTTTTAACAATCTTATTTATTTCTTCAATTTGTTCATTTTCTTCTTCCGTAGCCGCTTTATATTCAGAATTGACGAGAATTTGTTTGTACCCATCTTTTTCGAATTTTTCTTTAACGCTAGCAGGAATAAAGCTTTCGGGTATTCTTGGACCAATTAATTTCTGATACGTTAAAACATTCTCAATTCCGTCTACCTCTTCAATTTCATCAATCATCTCAAGAACTTGATAATTTTGTACGTCATCGGAAAAGACAATCATATGCGTTGTTCTCATATCAAATTCATCTTTTAATTTATTTAATGCAACAATCGATTCCATATCTTTTGGTAAGGATTCATCTAAGTTGTAGTAAACATCATTATTATTTTGTCCATAATAGGCTGGAAAGAATAAAAGGATACCAAAAGCAATTAATCCTCGATAATGATTGGTCACAAAATCAGCTAAATGATTAAATTCTGGTAATAAAGTTCCATGACGAAACTTATTAATATATTTATCAAAAACCAAAACCATCGCTGGTAAAACCGTTAAAACAGAAATAAAGCCGAATACAACTCCTTTAGCCATAACAAGCCCAATATCTTTACCAATGGTTAATTCCATAAAAGCAATCGCTAAAAATCCTGCAATGGTAGTCAAAGAACTCCCAAAGATTGAGGAAGCCGTTTTAGCAATAGCCGTTCCCATTGCAAGATCTCTATCTTCTTGTTTTTTCGACTCTTCTTCATAACGATGTATCAAGAAAATTGAGTAATCTAAAGTAACCCCTAACTGCAATACTGCTGCTAATGACTGGGTAATATAAGAAATTTCTCCAAGAAAAATGTTGGTTCCCATATTATATAAAACCGAATAACCAATACTCATCAAGATAACAAAAGGAACAAATGTCGACTCCAAAGAAAGCATAAGAATGATTGTCGCCAAAACAACAGCCACTCCTACATAGATTGGAGTTTGTTTATCCGACATATCCCTTGTATCTTTTAAAAGAATAGCCATCCCACTTAAGAAACTTCGCTTATCTAATTGTTTTCTGACATCTTCAATCGCTTTTTGAGTACTTGGCGAAGAAGTTTCTCCTTCAAAGTTAATTAAAAGTAGTGTAGAGTTCTCACGATAGATTATATCTTTTATTTCTTCAGGTAAGATATTATTTGGTATAGAAATATCTACAAAATCATCGATCCATATAACATCTCGAACTCCTTCAACTTCTTTTATCTTTTCTTTTGTTTTAACAACTTCTTTATCTTCCATATTTTCAATAACTAACATTCCATTAGCCGAATCATTAAAGACTTCACTTAATACATCTTGGCCTTTAACCGATTCTAAATCTTCTGGTAAATAGGTTAAAATTTCATAGTTTATTTTAGTCATTGCATTGCCGTAGATTGCAGGGAGTAAAAGTAACGTTGCAATCAGTAAAACAATCTTTCTATGCTTGGCTATAAAATTTCCAAACTTTTCCATTCATGCATCTCCTAGATAATATTCTCTACTGTTTTAAATAATATAGGTTTCATTTCATCAATAGGCGCAGGTTCTTCAGAAATAATCGAATGATAACAAACAGAACCTACTAAATCGACAATCATAAATAACAGACTTTCAATTTCTAGTTCTGTCATATTCTTATCTTGGTATTCTTTTTTAAACATCAGATAAATAGCATCCATTTCTTGATAATGCGGTCGTGTTTTTCGAAAGAGTCCCCAAGATAAATTTTTATGAATGAGTTTAAGCATAAGAGGATCTTTTTTAAAATATTCGATAAT
>DXAZ01000063.1 GCA_019116785.1 Candidatus Atopostipes pullistercoris | reverse complement strand
CTCAATCCAGTGTGAAAATATTCATCTCTTCAGTCATAATGGGAGCCGTCGTTTACTTTACCTACAACGGTTTAGTCAATGCCCTTAACCCTTCTCGATTGATTGAATTAATCTTAGTTCTACTCACCGTTGGAATTGGAGTTGCTGTTTATCTGATTGCTTTATATTTATTCAAAGTTGATGAGTTACATTTTGCGATTGACTATGCGAAACGACAATTAGAAGAAAGAAAACAAAATAAATAATACTTAAATTGTAAGCGGTGAATAGGTATACACCTATAATAAAAAAATGGACCTCTCTATAATAAGAGAAGTCCAAAGATCAATATAAATTATATGCTACATTCAAGTTGCACCTTTGGAGCCCATGGTAAATAAGCCTCCAGAGGTGTATTTTTTCGATTTGGTAGGTGGGTTAATAAATATTCTAAGTACTTTCGAGGATGTAAGCCGTTGGCTTTCGCTGTTTCAACCAAGCTTAAAATAGTCGCATTTGACTGCGCCCCTTTAAAAGAAGCAGAAAAAAGATAATTTTTTCTGCCGATGACAAGGGTTTTAATTCCTCGTTCCGCTAAGTTATTCGACAAGACTAATCGGCCGTCTTTCAAAACATTCATCATGCGCTCTTTTTGTTTCAACGCATAAGAAATAGCCGTTCCTAGTTTTGTCTTACCTAAGACAGATAACGATTCACACCAGTCAAAAAAGTGCTCCAATTTTGGCTTTAGAACTTTCAACCGCAAATAGTATCTCTCTTTAGCCGATAAGTCAGCGAATTTCTTATCGAGAGCGAACAACTCATTACAGAGCACAACGCCTTGATGAGCAGGACTGTCTGGTCTGTACTCCTTTGGTCGGGCATCATAAAAGTAGCGTCTAATATGTGCCAGACAGGCAACAGAGGTAATCCCTTCGAGCTTATTGTAGGCTGAGAAACCGTCACTATGTAAATACCCTTGGTAACCTTCTAAAAAGGCCTTCGGTACTTCCGCACCCCTGGAAGGTCCCAGCCTGTAAATATGTATGGGTTTCTCGGCATATTTCCCCGCACTGAACAACCACATGTAAGACTTCTGACGATCTTTATCCGCCAGCACTTTAAAGGTTGTTTCATCGGCATGAAGGACTTCTGAGCGTAACAGCTCATTTTTCATTTCTGAAACAAGATCTTCAAAGTAATATTCGGAACACTTGATGTGCCAATTCGTCATATTATGCCGTGGAATAGAATACCCTAATAAAGCCCAATGGGCTTCTTGTCGATAGGCTGGAACTTTTTGTTCAAATTTTTGATACATCGTTTCGGCTATCAACGAAGCTGATGCTGCTGTGTTGTTTAACGGAAGTTTTGGTACTTCTGATTTTACAAAGGGTGTATGGGTGCCTGTTTTCTCACAGTTTGAACAGGCATAGGTCTTTTGAAAGTGTCGATGATTCTCCATACGTGCGGGAATAAATCTCACTTCTTGTCGCACTAATGAAGTAGAAATTTCCTTCATAGACTTCTGACAGTTTGGACACGTACAAGAATCCACCTCATGAATATGATCTACCGTAGGTAGATTTTTTAATTGATGTTCTTTCAAACCTTTTCTTTTTTTGCGACGACTATGTTTTTCAATAATAACTTCTTCATCGCTTTGTTCTCCAGTTTGCTCTGGCTCACTAAAATATGAGTCATCAAAAAGATTACTTTGATTAGGATTTATGTCTAATGATTCTTTCTTAGCACCATATAGCTGTTGAGTAAGATATTCAATCTGTTCTTTTTGGAAAGCAAGTTCATCATCTTTAATAGCGATTATTTTTTCTAATTCTTCATTTTTCACTAAAAGCTTATCTAATTTTTGAATAATAATAGCTAGTTGTTGTTCAGACATGATACTCGCCTCCTCGTAAAGTAATAAGATAATTCTACTATATCAGAATAAAAAATACGAGAAGAAATCGATTAAATTTCGAACCAATTTTCTCCTCATATTCTTATCCTATATAGCCTTGAGCCGCAGGCTTAACCGTAACTTTTTGATCAATTGACAATCCCTCAAGTAACCAACGTAATTGCTGTGAAGTCAGTTGTTTAACTTCTTGTTGATTATTCGGCCACTTCAATCTCCCGTTTTCTAACCGTTTATAAATGAGAATGAATCCGTCCCCTTCCCAATATAAGGCTTTAAAACGGTCTTTCTTACCGCCACAAAACAGAAATAACGCATTATCATACACATTCATATCATATTCTTGGATAACTGTTGCAGCTAGCCCATCAATTTGACGACGCATATCGGTTTTTCCGCAAACAATAAATATGTTCTTAACTTTAGTAAAATCAATGATCTTCATGAACAGACAACTCCGTAAGGAGAACTCGAAGCATCTCTTCTTGGATTCCTTCATAAATAAAGAGTTCTGAATCCACACTCTTTAATCGAGCAACCAATTTTGGTGGATTTTGTTTTCTATATTGAGGATGAACCGTTCGTTTCTCATCTTGTAATTGGACGGGGACTATATCTTGTCGTTTATTCAAATTAAAAACCTCCTGTTTTTGAATTGTCTCAAGTTTAACAGGAGGAAGTTCGGTACCGAAAGGTACTCAGCTATTCACCGCTTACTTTATAACTACTTTAACTACTATTATTTATTATACTATGGTTAAAACATCACCACTTGGATGCTGATCTGCCACAATAATACTAGTTGCATTATTAAGTATCACTGATTTAAACACCTCACGTGGATGTACTATGGAAGCATTTAACGAACCAACACAGAAAAGATGAATGCAACAACATTATTCTCCGTATTTAAAAAAGCACCAGCGCAAGGCTGATGCTTTAAATATATTAAATTCTTTTTGATCGATAATAGTAATACTATTAACGTTTTGAGAATTGTGGAGATTTACGTGCTTTTTTACGTCCTGGTTTGTAACGTTCTTTCATTCTTGAGTCACGTGTTAAGTAACCTTCTTCTTTTAATGGTGCACGGAAATCTGGATCTACGGTTAATAGTGCTCGAGCAATTCCATGACGAACAGCTCCTGCTTGTCCAGCATAACCTCCACCGTGAATATTTGCACGTATATCATAGCTGCCTTCTGTACTTGTAGCAACTAATGGTTGTTTGATAATTGTTTGTAAATAGTCATATGGTAAGTATTCTGAGATATCTTTACCATTTAATTCAATTTTACCTGTACCTGGTGTCAAAATAACACGAGCTGTTGAATTTTTACGACGACCAGTTCCAAAATATTGTACTTGTGCCAATGTGGATTTCCCTCCTTAGATTAAATCAAGTTTGTAATGTCAAGTTTTTCTGGTTGTTGCGCTGTGTGTTTGTGCTCTGGACCAGCGTAAACATGTAATTTTTTACCCATTTTACGTCCAAGAGAATTCTTAGGAAGCATTCCTTTAATTGAAGTTTCAATTAAACGTTCTGGTTTATCTCTACGCATATCTCCAGCAGAAACTTGAGTTAACCCACCAGGATATCCAGAATGACGTGCATATAGTTTATCCGTTGCTTTTTTACCTGTTAATTTAATTTTTTCTGCATTAACAACAATTACATTGTCCCCTGTATCCACATGAGGAGTGTAAGTTGGTTTATTTTTTCCGCGTAAAATTGAAGCAACAACTGTTGAAAGACGTCCCAAAGAAATATCTGTTGCGTCAACAACATACCATTTGCGTTCAACTTCAGCTGGTTTAGCCATATAAGTTCGCACTTGTTTTCCCTCCAAAATAATCTAGAATCTTTTAATCATTATCTAAATCTTTGTTCCGAAAGACTTGATAACTTTTAATTTCATAAATAATATTCGTTTAAGTTTATTGTTTTCTCAAGATAAGTTCCGGGGCTTATCATGGCGGTAAACAATACCATCAAGTATATTACCTTGAATCAGGCTCAATGTCAAGGTTTAGGAAAGAATTTTCTTTCGTTTTTTACTAATCATTTTATTTAATAATTAACTTTCTCTAGTCTCAAGCCTTGCGGGCCAATAGTCGGTCCAGCAGCGTTTCTATCTTTAGCTTCAAGAATCTCTCTCATTTCTTCAACTTCTCTACGTCCATCCGCAATTTCTAAAACTGTTCCTACGATAATGCGAATCATATTGTATAAAAAGCCATCACCATGAAACGTAAAGACCCATTCCTTCGTCGCCTCATCAACCGCCAAAGTCGCTGCATAAATCGTCCGTACTTTATCCACCTTATCCGTTTTTGTTGAACAAAAGCTTGTGAAATCATGAGTACCAACAAGAATAGATAAAGCCATTTTTGCTTTTTCTTGATTCAATGGATATGGATGATGCAACGAAAAATTTCGAGTAAACGGATTTCTTACTGGTTGATTATCCACACGATAACTATACACTTTGCTTTTTGCATAATAACGCGCATGGAAGTCATTTTCGACGCGTTCCAAAGAAAGAACCGAAAGATCATCAGGTGTGAGTATGTTCAAGGCCTTGAACAATCCCTCTTGTGGAATGGTGTTTGTATAATCGAAGTGGAGAACCATCTGCGCCGCATGCACCCCCGCATCGGTTCGACCAGCAGGATGAATTCGTGTGAAATGGCCTTTATTGATTTGTGCCAAAGCTTTCTCCAAATCTCCTTGGACCGTTCTTCCATTCGGCTGGATCTGAAAGCCTGAAAAATTTGTTCCGTCATAAGCCACCGTCGCCTTGTATCGAATCATATTTTCTGATTCCATCTATTCCCCTCCGACCCTAAATTCTCTCTTCTTCCTTCGGTAAATGACCCCAAACGCCTAAACTATGAAGCGAGCGCTTAGTAGTAGAACAGTCACGATTCCAAAAATTCCAAATGTATAATAATCACGATTGGTCCACTCTAGCTGACGTAGTTTTGTCCGATGATCACCACCGCGATATCCACGCGCTGTCATAGCCACTGCTAATTGATCTGCACGATCAATCGAGCTAATAAATAAAGGGATGAGTAGAGGAACAATTTTTTTCATTCGTTCAAATAGATTTCCTTCATCAAAGCTTACCCCACGCGCTTTTTGGGCATTCATAATTTTTTCAGTTTCCTGCATTAACGTTGGAACAAATCGCAAGGCAATCGATAAAATAAGGGCAATTTCTTGTACAGGAACTTTTAGTCGCTTTAAAGGTTTTAATAAGTATTCAATACCATCTGCAATCTCTAGTGGAGTAGTCGTAAGTGTTAATATAGTGGACATCATAACAATCATTACAAACCGTAAAATAATTAAGATTGCATTGATAATTCCTTCTAAAGTTATACTGAACCAACCAAACTCAATAAGCACAGTGTCCCCTTGTGCAAAAATCAGCTGAAAGAATACAGTAATTAATATCAGCAAAGCTAAGGGCTTAAGCCCATTAATATAATAACGAATAGGGATTTCAGAAATTTTAGCTGCGAATAATACAAATCCTAGTAAAATTAAATACGTCCACCAACTGCTGGCCATAAAAATCAATACAATAAACCACATAGAAGCAACTAATTTTGTTCGAGGATCTAAGCGGTGAATATAGGAATCTCCAGGAACATACTGGCCTAAAATTAACTTATCCATCCGATCTCACCTGCTTATCTGTGCGCTCTTTTTTTGGAAGGTTTATTTTTTTAACAATCATTTGCGTTAATTCATCCAGCGTTAAGGGTAATTCATCATACGACCAATTAGGATTTTTTGCTAATTCTTTTGCAAACTCAACCGTATTTGGGACGTCTAATTGAACAGAACGAAGCCAGTCTTCTTTTTGAAAGACTGTACGCGGAGAACCATCCCCTACAATTTTCCCTTCATCTAAGACAATCATATGATCAGCATAATTGGCGACATCTTCCATTTGATGTGTTACTAAAACAATGGTTAGATTTTGTGTTTGATGAAGTTCATTAAATAATGACATCATTTCAAACTGGCCTTTAGGATCAAGTCCTGCTGTCGGTTCATCTAAAACTAACACGCTAGGTTCCATCACTAAGACACCTGCGATCGCCACTCGTCGCATTTGCCCACCTGATAATTCAAAAGGTGAACGATTCATAAAAGAAGCATCCAAGCCAACGACTGGTAAGATTTCTTCTGCTCGTTTTAAAGCTTCTTGTTCTGACATACCGAAATTTTGTGGTCCAAAAGCAATATCTTTTCCCACAGTTTCTTCAAATAATTGTGCTTCAGGAAATTGGAAAACAACCCCAATTTCTTTTCGTATATCTTTTATTGATTTTTCTGTTTTATTGGCATTTACTTCTAAATCACCTAACCACACGCTTCCAGAAGTCGGTGTTTTCAGTGCATTTAAGTGTTGTAAAATGGTCGATTTACCGCTTCCAGTATGGCCCACAATTGCAGTATAACTTCCATCTTTAATTGTAAAATTAATATCATGTAGTACTTTATTTTCAAACGGTGTCCCTGGTTGATAAGTAAAGTTTACATCTTCGAATCGTATTTCCATAACCACTCAACCAGCCTTTCTTTAGTCATAAATTCGTTCGGCAAATGCAAATTATTGTTCATCAATTGATATCTTAATTGTTCGACAAATGGAATGGTCAATCCTAAATCAATAAGCTGGTCTCCTAATTTAAAAATTTCTTCTGGGACATCAACATATTTTATCTGTCCTTTTTCTAAAACAAAAATTCGGTCAGCGTGAGCCGCTTCGTTGATATCATGCGTAATTGAAAGAACGGTTAAATTGCTTCTTTCTTTAACCGCTTTTACAGTTTCTAATACTTCAGCTCGTCCTTTTGGATCAAGCATGCTGGTTGCTTCATCTAGAATAATAATTTCAGGCTCTAATGCTAAAATTCCTGCAATAGCGACTCTTTGTTTTTGTCCCCCTGAAAGACGTGCAGGTTCTACTTGTTTAAAGTTTTGCATGCCAACTTGTTCTAACGATCGATTAATTCTTTCAATCATTTCATCACGTGGAACTCCAATATTTTCTAATCCAAAAGCCACATCATCAGCAACGGTTGACCCTACAAACTGGTTATCAGGATTTTGAAAAACCATGCCTACTTTTTGGCGAATTGTCCAGATATTTTCCTCATTCATTGTTAGTCCGTCTACTGAAATAGTCCCTTCTTGTGGCATATTCAGCCCATTTAAGGTTTTGACTAAAGTTGATTTCCCTGATCCATTTGCTCCGATAAGTGTAATCCACTCACCTTTTTCAATTGTTAGCGATATATTATTTAATGCCAAGAAATCATCTGTGGAACTATAACGATAACTGACATTTTTTAATGAAATTAGACTCATTTAATTTACTCCTGTATATGATAATCTGTTTATCTTTATAAGGATATCAAAGTAACACTCTGGATACAATAGTAGATTTATTTTGCTCTTTAATACAATTAAAACCTTATATAAAACAAAAAATCACTTTTTGATATATATGCTTCTCCTGGGACTCAGCCCAGGAGAAACTAGAGCTAGACACTTGGAATATAACCATCATCATAACGCTCTTTATACATCATTAAAAGTGAGTCATTGTTTTATTCAGTTAGAGCAAATTATTCTTCAGAAGCGTCTTCTGCTACTTCAGCTGTTTCTTCTACTTCTTCAGTAGATTCCGTTTCTTCTGTTTCAACTTCTGTTGTTTCTTCTGGCTCTTCTTCTGTTTCTAATTCGTCAAAGTTTACTTCTTCAACAAATTCTAAGATTGCCATTGGAGCACCATCTCCACGACGAGGTTCTGTTTTTAATACTCGTGTGTAACCACCATTTCGTGTTTCATAACGTGGAGCAATCTCATTAAATAATTTTTGAACAACTGATTCAACAATAATTGCTTCTTCAGTTTCTTCTACAGTTGCTAATTCATTACGTAGTATAGACGCTGCTTGACGACGAGCGTGCAAGTCACCTTTTTTACCTAAAGTTACTAATTTGTCTGCTAGTTTTGAAACTTCTTTAGCACGAGTAACAGTAGTTGTGATACGTTCGTTAATAATTAAGTCTGATACTAAATCGCGTAATAATGCTTTTCTTTGAGAACTTGTTCGTCCTAATTTACGGTATGCCATTTAGTCGAATCCTCCTTACCTACAATTATCAGTCTTTATTTTTTTATTACATTTCTTCTTTTAGAGATAAATCTAAATCATCTAGTTTATTTTTAATTTCAGTTAGTGATTTTTTACCTAAGTTACGAACTTTCATCATCTCAGGCTCAGATTTATTGGTTAGTTCTTCAACAGTATTGATTCCTGCGCGTTTCAAACAGTTGTATGAGCGTACAGATAAATCGAGTTCTTCTACTGTCATCTCTAGCATTTTTTCTTTCTTTGTTTCTTCTTTTTCAACCATGATTTCTGCTTCTCGAGCTTCTTCTGTTAAGTTGACAAAGATATTTAAATGCTCAGTTAATATTTTAGCCGCTAAACTCACGCTATCTTCTGGTGAAATAGATCCGTCAGTCCACACATCCAGTGTCAATTTATCAAACTGATCACTTTTACCAACGCGAGTATCTTCTACTAAATAGTTTACTCGTGTGATTGGGGTATAGATTGAATCGATTGGGATTACACCAATAGGCATTTCGTCATGCTTGTTATCTTCAGCATTCACATAGCCTCGACCTTTTTTGGCATCCATTCTTGCGTGTAAATGGCCACCTTCAGATACTGTACAAATATATACATCAGGATTTTTTATTTCTATCTCACTATCATGGATAATATCGCCAGCTGTAACAACTGCTGGACCTTCAATATCTAATTCTAATGTTTTAACATCTTCTGAGTGTATTTTCATAGCGATCTTTTTTAAATTCAGAACAATCGCTGTAACGTCTTCTACAACGCCAGGAACAGTTGAAAATTCATGCAATACACCATCAATTTGTACATTATTGATCGCTGCACCTGGTAAAGATGACAGCAAAATACGGCGTAATGAATTTCCGAGGGTAGTTCCATAACCACGTTCAAGCGGTTCTACAACAAACTTACCGAATTTCTCATCATCGCTTATCTCAACTGTTTCTATAACTGGTTTTTCGATTTCGATCATAAAATCCGTTTACCCCTTTCAAACGTTCAGTGCTTATTACAGTTTGTGAATATATTGAAATGCACTTCCTTATTACACACGGCGGCGTTTTGGAGGACGGCATCCATTATGTGGAATTGGTGTTACGTCGCGAATTGCTGTAACGTCTAAGCCGTTTGCTTGTAATGAACGAATTGCTGACTCACGACCTGAACCTGGTCCTTTAACTGATACTTCAACTGTTTTCATACCATTTTCAATTGCACCTTTTGCAGCAGCTTCTGCAGCCATTTGAGCAGCAAATGGTGTTGATTTACGAGATCCTTTGAAACCTAATGAACCTGCTGATGACCATGAAACTGCATTTCCATGTACATCTGAAATCATCACAATTGTATTGTTAAATGTTGATCGAATATGAGCAACCCCATGCTCAATATTTTTTCTTTGACGTCTGCGTGGACGTCTTGCTTTAGTTCTTGCCATTGCGTATATTTTCCTCCTATCTACTTAAGAAAATTATTTAGAGCCTTTTCTTGTACGTGCATTGTTTTTAGTTTTTTGTCCGCGTACTGGTAAACCTTTACGGTGACGTGCACCACGGTATGAACCAATTTCCATTAAACGTTTAATGTTTTGAGAAGTTTCTCTACGAAGATCTCCTTCAATTTTTAATTCGTTTACTTCTGCACGGATTGCATCTAATTGGTCGTTTGTTAAATCACTTACACGTGTTTCTTCTGGAACACCTGCAGCTTCTAAAACTTTAGATGCAGTGGTTCTTCCGATTCCGTAAATATAAGTTAATGAAATAACGATTTGTTTGTCACGTGGAATATCTACTCCGCTTATACGTGCCATTTATTGCACCTCCTGCTTAATTAGCCTTGTCTTTGTTTATGTTTTGGATTGTCACAAATAACCATTACTCGTCCTTTACGACGAATAATTTTACATTTGTCACACATTTTTTTTACTGATGGTCTTACTTTCATTTTTTAAACCTCCATGAATATCTGGAATTCTAATGATTATTTAAATCGATACGTGATACGTCCTTTTGTCAAGTCATATGGTGACATTTCGACTGTTACTTTGTCCCCAGGCAGAATCCGGATATAGTTCATACGAATTTTGCCAGAAACATGCGCAAGAATTTCATGCCCATTTTCAAGCTCAACACTAAACATTGCGTTGGGTAATGTCTCAATAACTGTACCTTCTACTTCAATCATGTCTTCTTTAGCCATGCCTGGATCCCTCCTCTAATGTCATCATTTTATTTTCGTGTGTAACTAATTGATTAATTAGTCTTAAACCCTTTAGATTAAGGGAAAACACTCTTGTGATTATACTACAAAACCATGAGATTTTCAATGATTAATCCTCTAGTAATCCTTGAATATCAGCGAATACTTCTTCTTCATCTCGATTTCCATCGACTTCAACAAGAACACCTTCCGCTTGATAAAATTCAACAAGATTAGCTGTTTGTTCTTTATTTACATCAATTCGTTTTTTGACTGTTTCTGGTTTATCATCGTCTCTTTGATAAAATTCAGTACCACCACATCTATCACAAACTCCTTCAACTTTCGTTGGATTAAAAATTTTATGATACGTAGCACCACAGTTTGAACAAATATAACGTCCCGTTAAACGTTCCATGAGTATTTCTGTTGGAACCTTTAAATAAATTACAGCATCTAAACTTCTTCCAAGATCTTCTAAGTTTGTTTTTAAAGCTTCGCTTTGATTTAATGTTCGGGGATAACCATCTAGCAAAAATCCGTTTTTTACATCGTCTTCTTGTAGTCTCTCTTTTACGATATTGTTGGTCACTTCATCTGGAACTAAATCTCCAGCATCCATGTACTTTTTCGCTTCTAAACCAAGAGGGGTTTCATTTTTAATCGCTGCACGGAAGATATCACCGGTTGAAATATGTGGAATATTATAATATTCAGTGATATGTTCAGCTTGTGTACCTTTTCCTGCACCAGGCAGGCCTAGTAAGATTAAATCCATTGTTCTCCTCCTCTATCATGCGTAGATCATATACTTAAAGACAATAATTATCTTGTTTCTTGTGAATATTCTGGTTTATATTCATTAATAAAGCCAGTATAACTCGTTTTACTCAATAGTCCTTCAATTTGGCTTGTAAAGTCCAAGCCGACACCTACAACAATTAATAGACTCGTTCCTCCAAGTGCCAAGGTAGGAATATTCCAAATCGCTGACACCATAATAGGTAAGATAGCTATAATTGCTAGATAAATTGCCCCTATTGTACTTAATCTAACGAGTACATAGCTAATATATTTCTCTGTTTCTCTACCCGGACGAACACTAGGAATATAAGCATTTTGTCTCTGTAAATTCTCAGTGGCTTTCTCTGGATTCACCTGAATGAAAGCATAAAAATAAGTAAAGAGAACAATTAATGTTACATATAATATTGCGCCCACTGGTTCTTGCATATTAAAAATACTACTAATAATTTGGAACCATCTATTCGATTGATTACCGGTCGCAAACAATCCTAAAATAATTTGCGGTACCATCATAAAAGAACTTGCAAAAATAACAGGAATAACACCTGCTGAGTTAACTTTCAATGGTAATACAGCTTCTTCTGAAGAAACAGCTCGCTTAGAATAACGAATCGGAATGTTTCTTCTAGCATTTTCCATATAAATAACAAACAAAATTAGAATAATGAATCCAATAAAGAATCCTAAGACTAAGAGAGAAGATTGTACAATCTCATCTCCTGCATTTCTAATTTGAGTGTTATATATTTCATAAAGGTCGGATGGAATTCTTGATACAATACCTGAAAAGATAATTAAACTTGTTCCGTTTCCTATCCCATGTACTGTAATCATCTCACCTAACCACATAACAAACATCGTTCCAGCCGTCATAATAATCGCAATCTTTAGATAAGTAGCTAATCCTGGATTAACAATTAAATCAAGACTAGCTAAGGTATTAAACCCTAATGAAATTCCTAAAGCTTGGAAAAAGGCTACGAAAATCGCTAAGTAACGAGTTGCTTGGTTTAACTTACGACGACCAACTTCACCTTGCTCTGACCATTCTTTGAATTTCGGTATAATATCCATCTGTAAAAGCTCTATGACAATGGAAGAAGTGATATATGGAGAAATACCTAAAGCAAATATTGAGTAGTTTTGAAGCGCTCCACCACCAAAGGTATCTAACAAATTAAATAACCCTGAGTCGTTAAGCTCTTGTATAGCGGTAGCATTAACACCTGGAACCGTAATATATGTTCCAAAACGAAAGACCAATATTATCCCAAGAGTAAAAAATAATCTCTTTCGAATATTTTCTTCAGTAAATGCACCTTTAAGCAATCCAATCATATTAGATCACCTCAACTGATCCTCCAGCAGCTTCGATTGCTTCTTGAGCAGCTCTGGAGAATTTATGGGCTTTAACTGTCAATTTACGATCAACCGTTCCTTTTGCCAATACTTTAATACCAGATTTAATTTTTTTAACTGCACCTGATTCAACTAATAATTCTGGAGTAATTTCTGTATCCTCATCGAATTGATTCAGTGTATCTAAATTAACAATCGCATATTCTTTACGATTAATATTTGTGAAACCACGTTTTGGTAATGTTTGGAATAATGGAGTTTGTCCACCTTCAAACCATGGATATGGACCTGGAGTATTACGAGCTTTTTGTCCTTTTTGTCCACGGCCTGCAGTTTTACCATTCCCTGATGATGATCCACGACCAACACGGTTTCTTTTTTTACGAGATCCTTCTGCTGATTTTAATTCATGTAATTTCATGATTATCGGCACCTCCTTTGATTCAAACTTATTATTCAGATATTTCTTCTACTTCTACTAAATGTTCAACGCGTTTGATTGTGTTACGTGTAATTTCTGTGTCCGGAATAATATTAGATGAATTAATTTTTGTTGTTAATCCTAATGTTTTAATAATATTATGTTGTTTCTTCGGACGACCAATCAAACTTCTTTTTAATGTAACTTTTAAGTTCGCCATTGCGTCATCCTCCTTAATTTAATAATTCGTCAACAGATTTGCCACGTAATTTCGCAACTTCTTCTGCTTTTCTTAATTGTTCAATTCCGTTAAGTGTTGCACGGACCATATTGATTGCTGAACTTGAGCCTAATGATTTTGAAGAAATGTCTTCAATACCAGCAAGTTCTAAGATCGCACGTACAGGTCCACCAGCAGAAACTCCTGAACCGGCTACAGCTGGGCGTAACATAACTCTTCCTCCACCATGAACACCAAGTACTTCATGAGGAATTGTAGCTTCAACGGTTGGTACGCTGATCAAGTTATTTTTTGCATCTTCAACAGCTTTACGGATAGCTTCTGGTACTTCTTGTGCTTTACCAGTTCCCATACCAACATGGCCGTTACGATCACCGACAACAACTAAAGCGTTAAAACGTAGATTACGTCCACCTTTAACAACTTTTGTTACGCGGTTAATTTCTACAACGCGATCTTCTAAATCTAAAGTTGATGCATCAATTTTTGATACCATTTGTAATTTTCCCCCTCTGCTTAAAATTCTAATCCATTTTCACGAGCTGCTTCTGCTAAAGCTTTAACACGACCATGGTATTGATAACCGCCACGATCAAAAACAACTTCTTTATAGTTATTTTCTTTTGCACGTTCAGCAATTAATTTTCCAACAGTTGCTGCTTGTTCTGTTTTTGAGTCTTCTGTAGATACTTCACTATCTAAAGTAGATGCACTTGCGAGCGTTACACCCTCTACATCATCAATTAATTGAGCGTAGATGTTCTTGTTTGAACGGAAAACGTTTAAACGTGGGCACTCTGCAGTACCAGAAATTTTTCGACGTATTCTTTGATGTCTTTTTTTGCGTAATTTGTTTTTATCTGGTTTTGAAATCACAATGTCACCTCTATACTATTTTTTAGTTTAATTTATATATGACTGAATATTGATTACATTTAAGTATCAATTATTTACCAGTCTTACCTTCTTTACGACGAACGAATTCGCCTTCGTAACGGACACCTTTTCCTTTGTAAGGTTCTGGTGAACGAACTGCACGAATATTTGCTGCTAAAGCACCAACGGCTTCTTTGTCAGCACCTTTAATAATGACTTCTGTATTTGAAGGTACTTCTACTTCAAGTCCTTCTGGTGTTTCAAATTCTACTGGATGAGATAATCCTAAATTTAAAACTAGTTTTTTACCTTGCAATTGTGCACGGTAACCAACACCAATAATTTCTAATTTTTTAGAAAATCCGTTAGTAACTCCTTCAACCATATTATTAACAATTGATCGAGTTGTACCATGTAACATACGACTTTCTTTTGAGTCATTTTTGCGAGCAACAACAACTTCATTGTCTTCTACTTTTACATCGATTTTTGGATTCAAATTTCGTGTTAATTCACCATTTTTACCTTTAACAGTAATCGTATTTCCATTAAGTTGTACTTCTACACCTTCTGGAAGTTCAATAGGTCGTAATCCGATTCGGCTCATCTGTCCGCACCTCCTTGTATTAATTTTACCAAACGTATGCTAATACTTCGCCACCGATATTTTTTGCACGAGCAACTTTATCAGTAACTACGCCTTCTGAAGTTGAAACAATAGCAATCCCTAAGCCATTTAATACTTTAGGTACTTCGTCTGCTTTTGCATAAATACGCAAACCAGGTTTAGAAATTCGTTTCAATCCTGTGATAACTTTATCGTTATCCGCAGTATATTTTAGTTTAATTCGAACTTTACCTTGTTTGTCATCTTCAATTAATTCAGCGTCTTTAATAAATCCTTCTTCTTTAAGGATTTTTGCAATCTCATATTTAATATTTGATGCAGGTATTTCGACTGTTTTGTGTTTTGCATCATTTGCGTTACGAATTTGTGTAACGAAATCTGCAATTGGATCCGTCATAGTCATTATATTTGCCTCCTTCTTACAAATCTATCTCTTATATTACCAGCTTGCTTTTTTCAAACCTGGGATTTGTCCTTCATGTGCTACTTCTCGAAGACAAACTCTACATAATTTAAATTTACGATATACTGAGTGAGGTCTACCACAACGTTCACATCTAGTGTACTCTTGGGTAGAATATTTAGCTGGTCTTTTATTCTTTTCAATTAAAGCTTTTCTAGCCATATTATATCATTTCCTCCTCGAAAAGATTATTTTTGGAATGGCATTCCTAGTTCTGCAAGTAATTCTCTTGCTTCTTCATCTGTGTCTGCCGTTGTAACAATAACGATGTCCAATCCTCTAACTTTACTTACATCGTCATAATTAATTTCAGGGAAAATTAATTGCTCTCTCACACCTAAAGTATAGTTTCCTCGGCCGTCAAATGAGTTTTTATTTACGCCACGGAAGTCACGTACACGAGGTAATGAAACAGAAACTAATTTATCTAAGAAATCATACATGCGTTCTCCACGTAAAGTTACTTTCGCACCTATTGGCATTCCTTCACGTAAACGGAATCCAGCGACTGATTTCTTCGCACGAGTAATTACTGGTTTTTGACCTGCGATTAAAGTCAATTCGTTTACAGCATTTTCTAAATTACGTGAGTTAGCAACTGCATCACCAACACCCATATTTAGAACGATTTTTTCAATCTTTGGTACTTCCATTACAGATTCATAATCAAATTTTTCCATTAATGAGTTTACAACGTCATTACTATATTGTTCTTTCAAACGATTCATCTCAGAGATATCCTCCCTTCCTCACTATTTTATAAAGTATTTCCTGTTTTTTTAAAATAGCGCACTTTTTTTCCATCTTCTTCTTTATAACCAATTCTTGAAGATTCGCCAGTTTCTGGATCGACTAGTTGTACGTTTGAAGCATCGATTGGCGCTTCTTCTTCAACGATTCCGCCTTCTTGGCCCATTCCTGTTGGTCGTTGATGTTTTTTAACAATGTTGACATCTTCAACAATGACTTTATTTAGTTTTGGTAATACTTGTAAAACTTCACCAGTCTCACCTTTGTAGTTTCCAGCGATTACTTTTACTGTATCTCCTTTTTTTACAAACATTTCGTGCACCTCCTTGTATTCAATTAATAATTATAGTACTTCCGGTGCCAACGAAATAATACGCATAAAGTTATTATCACGTAATTCTCTTGCTACCGGGCCAAATATACGTGTACCTCTTGGAGTTAAATCTTCTCGGATTAATACACAGGCATTTTCGTCAAATTTAATATATGAACCATCTAATCGACGAACTCCTGTTTTTGTACGTACAATAACTGCACGAGCAACTTCACCTTTTTTGACAACGCCACCAGGTGTAGCTTGTTGAACAGAAACAACCACTTGGTCACCAATATTTGCATATTTAGATCCTGAACCACCTAATACTTTAATGACTTTCACTATACGAGCGCCTGAGTTGTCTGCAACTTTCATTTTACTTTCTGTTTGAATCATGTCAGAGTCCTCCCTTCACATTTCAAGCAGCTTTGAGATGATTATAGAACTACAGATTCTTCCACAATATCTACTAAACGGAAACGTTTTGTTTTAGATAGTGGTCGGGTTTCCATGATTCTTACTAGGTCCCCATCTTTTGCAATGTTATTTTCATCATGAGCTGTTAATTTTGTTGATCTAATAATTCGTTTTTGGTATTTAGAATGTTGCTTACGTGTAGGAATTTCTACGACGATTGTTTTATCCATTTTATCCGAAACAACTCGTCCAACGTAAACTTTACGTTCATTACGATCTGTCAATTTATTGCCTCCTTTTCAAAAGAACTTTCAAATTAAGCTTCTTGTGCAATCTCCGCTTGACGTAAAACTGTTTTTACACGTGCAATATTTTTTCTTACTTGTTTAATTCGCGCAGTGTTTTCTAGTTGTCCTGTCGCTAATTGAAAGCGTAAGTTAAATAATTCTTGTCTATAGTCCGCTTCTTTTTCTAATAATTCTTCAGTGGATAATCCTACTAAATCTTTAGCTTTCATGCGAGTCACCACTTTCTTCACGAGATACAATTCTCGTTCTCACTGGTAGTTTATGTGATGCTAAACGCAAGGCTTCGTGAGCTACTTCTTCAGAAACTCCCCCAACTTCAAACATGATTTTTCCACGTTTAACTGGTGATACCCAATCTTCTGGAGCTCCTTTACCTGAACCCATACGAACACCAATTGCTTTAGCTGATACTGGTTTATGAGGGAAAATTTTAATCCATACTTTCCCACCACGTTTCATGTAACGAGTCATAGCAATACGAGCTGCTTCAATTTGACGACTTGTGATCCATTTAGAATCAAGGGCTTGTAACCCATATTGTCCAAATGCTACTTCTTTACCGCCTTTTGCTTCTCCGCGCATTTTACCACGGAATTCACGACGATATTTTACACGTCTAGGTACTAACATCGATTATTTTCCTCCTTCCGATTTTTCTGCAATTTCAGGAAGAACTTCTCCTTTAGAGATCCAAACTTTTACACCAATTTTACCAAATGTTGTATCTGCTTCAGCGTGTGCATAATCTATATCTGCACGAATGGTGTGTAATGGTACTGTTCCTTCTGAAAAACTTTCTGTACGAGCCATGTCTGCTCCATTTAAACGTCCAGATACTTGAGTACGGATACCTTCTGCTCCAGCACGCATTGTGTTTTGGATGGCTTGTTTTTGAGCACGACGGAATGCAATACGGTTTTCTAATTGTTGTGCAATATCTTCTGCAACAAGTTTTGCATCCAATTCTGGCTTTTTAATTTCTATAATATTAACGTGGACTCTTTTTCCAGTTAATTTGTTTAATTCATTTCTTAGTTTATCTACTTCTGAACCGCCTTTACCGATGACCATACCTGGTTTAGCGGTATTGATTGAAATATTGATGCGGTTTGCCGCACGTTCAATTTCAACTCGAGAAACAGAAGCATCTACTAAGGCTGTATCAATATGGTTACGAATTTTTAAATCTTCGTGTAATACGTCTGCAAAGTCTTTATCGTCTGCAAACCATTTTGCGTCCCAATCATGGATAACGCCAACTCGTAAACCTTTTGGATTAATTTTTTGTCCCATTTTACTTATGCCTCCTCTTTCTCTGATACCACAACTGTGATGTGGCTTGTTCTTTTATTTATTCTTGAAGCTGCACCTTGTGCACGTGGGCGAAAACGTTTCAACGTAGGTCCTTCGTTCACATAAGCTTCACTTACAACTAAATCAGCTGCGTCTAAATCAAAATTATGCTCGGCATTTGCGACTGCTGAATTTAATACTTTTTCTACTGCTTCTGCTGCACCTCTATTTGCGAAACGAAGGGTAGAAATTGCTTCGGCAACACTTTTACCTCGAATTGTATCTACAACTAAGCGTACTTTTCGTGGAGCAATACGTACTATTTTAGCAGTTGCTTTCGCTTGTGTAATTGTATCTGCCATTATTGTTTCCTCCTTTCACAAATTATTGTGCGATTCCTGATGTGCGTTCAGTGCGACCGTGTCCGCGGAATGTTCTCGTTGGAGCAAATTCACCTAATTTGTGTCCAACCATATCTTCTTGAATATATACGGGTACATGTTTACGACCGTCATAAACAGCGATTGTGTGTCCAACAAAATTTGGGAAAATTGTTGAGCGGCGTGACCAAGTACGAATAACTCGTTTGTTGTCATCGCCCATTTCTTGAACTTTCTTCATTAAATGATCATCGACAAAAGGTCCTTTTTTTAAACTACGGGCCATGTTCACCCTCCTTTTTAAATTCTAGATTCTTAAATGTTGATTATTAATTATTTGCTACGTTTTTTCTTACGACGTCCACGTACAATTAATTTATCTGATTTTTTCTTACGACGAGTTTTCTTACCAAGAGTAGGTTTACCCCATGGTGACATTGGACTTGGCATACCAATTCCGGTTTTACCTTCCCCACCACCGTGTGGGTGATCATTAGGGTTCATTGCAGATCCACGTACAGTTGGTCTATTACCTAACCAACGACTACGTCCTGCTTTACCACTAGTTACTAACTCATGTTGTTCGTTACCAACAGTACCAACTGTTGCACGGCAAGAAGCTAAGATTAAACGGTTTTCTCCTGAACTTAAACGTACAAGAACATATTTACCTTCTTTACCTAATACTTGTGCTGAACCACCAGCTGAACGAACGAGTTGTCCACCTCTACCAGGTTTTAGTTCGATATTATGAATGAATGTACCCACTGGAATATTCGCTAATGGGAGTGCATTTCCTGTTCTAATATCTACGTCTTCACCAGATACAACTTCTTGTCCAACTTGAATTCCTCTAGGTGCTAAAATATATGTTTTAACTCCATCTTCATATTGAATTAAGGAAATGTTTGCTGAACGGTTTGGATCATATTCAATCGTTTTAACAATACCGCGAACTCCATCTTTTTGACGTTTGAAGTCAATTATACGATATTGGTGCTTGTGGCCACCGCCGTGATGACGGGTCGTGATTCTACCTTGATGATTACGGCCTGCTCTTTTAGGATTCTTAACGAGTAATGATTTTTCAGGTTTACTGGTTGTAATTTCTGAAAAATCTAAGCTTGTCATATTGCGTCGACCGTTTGAAGTAGGTTTATATTTCTTAATAGCCACTATTTTCCCCTCCTTATATTTCGTTACTTGATTTTAAAATATTTATTATCGTTTAATGAATTATTCTTCATCATTGCTTTCGCCAAAGATTTCAATGTCTGCTGAAGCGTCTGTTAATGTAACAATCGCTTTTTTGCGGCTCTTTTTATAGCCTTGGTAGCGTCCCATAGTTTTTGGCTTGCGAGCAGTATTGATGACGTTCACTTTCTTAACGTCTACATCAAACAATTCTTCAATTGCATGTTTGATATGAGATCTATTAGCTCGTGGATCAACGATGAATGTATATTTTTTGTCATCCATATCAAAGACAGATTGTTCTGTGATAACTGGACGAATAATGATATCACGTGCATCCATTATTGAAGAGCCCCCTCTAATTCTTCTAGAGCTGTTTGTGTAATTAATAAGTAGTCATGTGCTACTACATCTAATACTGAAACATTATCTGAAGAAACGATTTTTACGTTTGGAATGTTTCGAGCAGATTTAAAGATGTTTTCATTCGTATTTTCTAATACGAGTAGTACTTTTTTATCTACTTGTAAATTATCTAAGATTGCTCTGAAATCTTTTGTTTTTGGTGTGTCTAGTGTTAATGAGTCAACAACAATCAATTCTTGATCTAGTACCTTTTGAGAAAGGACAGATTTGATTGCTAGACGACGAGATTTTCTTGGTACTTTGTAACCATATGATCGAGGAGTAGGTCCGAAAACAACTCCACCACCACGCCATTGTGGAGAACGGATAGATCCGTGACGAGCACGACCAGTACCTTTTTGACGCCATGGTTTTTTACCACCACCACGTACGGCACTTCTATTCTTCACTGCATGTGTTCCTTGTCTTTGAGTAGCTTGTTGATTTGTAACTACATCAAACACAACGTTGTTATTTGGTTCAATACCAAAGATTTCATCGTTTAATACGACTTCACCAGCCGTTGTTCCATCTTGTTTTAATAAGTCTACAGTTGGCATGTGTCAAATCCCCCTTCCAAATTAGTTGTCAGCTTTCACTGCTGATTTGATTTCGACAAATGATTTTTTAGCTCCTGGTACGTTACCTTTTACTAAAAGAACATTTTTTTCTGTATCTACTTGAACAATTTCAAGGTTTTGAATAGTAACTTTATCTCCACCCGTTTGTCCTGGTAATTTTTTACCTTTACGAACGCGACTAGGTGTTGCTGCTGCACTCATTGCCCCAACTCGACGATGGTAACGTGAACCGTGTGTTTCTGGTCCGCGAGATTGGTTATGGCGCTTAATGTTACCTTGATATCCTTTACCTTTTGAAGTACCAGTAACATCAACAGTATCTCCTGCTTCGAATATTTCTACAGTTAATTCAGTTCCAACTTCTACCTCTCCAAGCTCAGCATCGCGAATTTCCTTAACGAAGCGCTTAGGAGCGGTATCTGCTTTTTTAACATGACCTTGTTCGGCTTGATTTGATAAAATATCTCGTTTATCGTCAACCCCTAATTGTACAGAGTTATATCCATCTGTTTCGACAGTTTTAACTTGTAATACAGTGTTTGGTTGAACTTCTAAGACAGTTACAGGAACTAATAGTCCTGATTCATCAAAAATTTGTGTCATACCGATTTTCTTTCCTAAGATTCCTTTGGTCATGAGTACACCTCCATTATAATTTAAGTATTTTTATTTATTTAGTGCTCATAATTTTAAAAGATTAAATGAATAATCTAGTGATTCAAATTATTATAGTTTGATTTCGATATCTACACCTGATGGTAAATCTAATTTAGTTAAAGCATCAACCGTTTTTGGTGTTGGATTCAAAATATCTACTAATCGTTTGTGTGTGCGCATTTCAAATTGTTCACGTGAGTCTTTGTATTTATGTGGTGAACGAATAACTGTGAACACTTCTCGCTCTGTTGGCAAAGGAACTGGTCCAGCGATTGTTGCACCTGTTCTTTCTGCTGTATCTACGATTTTTTGTGCTGATTGATCTAGCACTCCGTGTTCATAAGCTTTCAAACGAATACGAATTTTTTGTTTAGCCATGATTTTCCCTCCTTCGTTTATTTTATAATAAACATAGCTCTGTGAGAATTCCCACCGCGCTCGTTCATGGCAACGTGTCCGAGCGTGTCGCAACCTCTCATTTCAACGCCTTGTTTTGTATCCGATCAGGGGGCAAAACCCGTCTAAATGAATGTTTTCATCAAGTTTTCATGTTTTTTGAGCATAGAAACCCCTTATTAGACACATAGAATAGTATACAATGATTCCCCTGGTGAATCAAGCTTTATTTGTTATTTATCCGTAAATAAATTTATTTTTTTTAGTAAAAGGAACAATTTTTATCGTGTTTTGAAAAAAGAAAAAAACTTTTAGAAAAATAAAAGAAAATACGACTTTATTGCGTATATATATAATAGCGGGAATTTTTCCTAATATATTTGAAAGGACGAAAAAGGTTATGATTGAAGTTCAAACGCGAATGATTAAAGAGGCAAAGGAATATCCGACGTCTTTAGATTTTAGTCGTATTTATTTAAGAAGAGGTATGGAAATATCTAATAAAGAATATTATGTTCATAAGATTAAAGAAGTTGGGCTTGCTGGGGAAGAAACAGTTATTGAATATATTAAAGAGTTCGGATGCGAACATTGGGTTGTGATAAGAAATATGTGGTTTGACGATTTCGGCCGCTGCGAGAATGATATTACCTTGATTACAAATACTCACTGTTATGTTTTGGAGGTGAAAAATTATGATCATAAGTATACACACAATAATGGAGTGTGCCGAGTTAATGATAAAAAGGTAAAAAATGGGCCCGTTGCACAGGCTCGCAAAAATTTTTTGAATTTGAAAAAAATTTGTGGAGAATATTCTTCTGATATTCAAGTGAAGGGGGCTTTAGTTTTGGTCGCAATTGATCAAGAAGTAGAAATTCAGTCTCCTATTGAAGATATTGAAGTTATTTTAAGAAGCGATTTACGAAGATATATTCGAGAAATTGCTAAGGAAGAACAAAAAGCTCAGACATATAAATATATAGATAAAAAGGGACTTATTCAGCATTTAGAAAAATATGAAATCCTGAATCCAAATTTAGCTAGAGCTATTACTGATAACGAAATAAAAAACCTTAGAAAAGGAATTTGCTGCACTCATTGTGGCAGTTTCGATTTGGACATTAATAACCGCAAAAAATACATTAAATGTTCTTGTGGTTTTCACGAGCCAAGGGAAGAGGCTATTTTACGAACTATTTGTGAATATGGTGTTTTGCATTCTGATAAACAGTTAACTAGAAAAGAGCTACTCGAGTTTTTTGATGGGCAAGTTTCACATAACCTTTTAAGAAAATACTTAAAAAAGCATTTTGAGGTTAGAGGAAATGGAAAATATACTTATTATATAAACATGAAGTTACCTTTTGAAAAAATTCGATACCGTTTTAAATTAGATCTGCCTAGAATATATTATATAAAGAATAAAGACTATCAAATCTATATAAGATAAGAATTGAAATCCATTCTTGTGGCACTACTTTACATTTATCATGCCGCAAGATTCATCTTGTGGAACTACTTTACGTTTATCGTGCCGATAGATCCATCTCGTGGAACTACTTTACGTTTATCGTGCCACTAGATTCATCTCATGGAACTACTTTGCGTTTATCGTGCCACAAGATCCATCTCGTGGAACTACTTTGTGTTTAGCGTGCCACAAGATTCATCTCATGGAACTATTTTATATTTATCGTGCCACTAGATTCATCTCGTGGAACTACTTTGCGTTTAGCGTGCCGCTAGATTCATCTTGTGGAACTACTTTGTGTTTAGCGTGCCGATAGATCCATCT